>JAZRJG010000027.1:0-43077 GCA_045645725.1 Candidatus Enterousia sp.
CCCTGGGGACAGATGTGATGGTTGTGATTTTGAATGCAAATTGGGTTACAAGTACAGTTTATACGGATATTATATCTATCCGACAATCAACGGAGAAATAGTATCCCGTTATATTAACGAGAATTATAAAAGCCAGTTTACAGGTGTTGTTGTCCATAAAACCGGAACAGACATGCAAAAATTGTACGCCAAAACATGGGCTGGCGAAATCGCCCGTCTGTGCGACCATTACAAGATACGATAAAAGGAACCGCAAAATGCCTGTACCAAATCCATGGCCCGCATATTGGGCGGCAAAAAAAATGAATGAAGAACGTCAAAAATACGATGCTTATGACAGGGATGAAGTTGATGTAGGTCCTGTTGTCGAGGTTTTATTTGCTGTGTCTGTGACTTTGCTTGTGTCGGCAGCTATTGGAGGTATGGGTTATGTGCTTTACAAATGTTTCGCCCCAGAAAAAACAGACAAGGCAGAAAAGACAGAACAGGTAACACCAACAAGTCCTCTGGGCAGACAGTTAGAATTCCAAATGATGTGGGCTGTAAAATCTCCAAACTCATTCTATGAGTACATTGATAGAAATCCGGATGAAAATATCCGCAAAATTACTAAACTGCGTGAGCCCTGCAAAACAAGATAAAAGGAATCAAAATGTCATTTACACAGGAAAAAGAAACAAATTTGCATAATGGGCCCGATGGAACGATTTGCGATGGCTGTGACAAGCGTTGTGAATTTGGTATCCATTATTTCTATCGTCATACAAGCAGCTTGGAAGACTGGTTTTGCCCAACCATAAACGGCAATCCGATTAAGCAATACAAAGGCTCAAACGGTCAGATAATCGATGCATCCAGAAAGGAGCCGTTTCATTTAGACGTTGTCCATAGGTCTGCAGAAGAACAGGCAATTGAATTGGCACATGAAATCGCCAAACTCTGCGACCGTTATAAACAAGGTACCCCACAAACGAACCCACAAACCAATGATGAAATGATTCAGGTACGCCTGTATGATTATTTGGATAAATGGTATTGCAATCTGGGGGCGCCGGTATCAATGGGGTGTGCATTGGCTTTGTTAAAACGTTTGCGTGACGTCCCACGTCCGGGAACTGTGTGTTTGGATGATAAAATGTTGAACCGTTTTAAAGGGTTCCGTGCAGAATTGACCACATATTATCCCGGTCGTTACAGCGACTATGCCAATGGTGTATTAAGTTTGATTGCGCCATATCGTTATGCATGCTCTGAATGCGAAATGGGTGAAAATCATTCTGCAAACATGCAGGTATGCGCCGAAAATATCATGTCGGGCAAATGCCGTGATGAATTTATCCGCCAAACAGTTGGTGTAACATTGTTCCCCGAACACTATGCGCCCAAAAAACAAAGATAAAAGGAAAACTAATCATGCCAAAGAAAATTATTCCAGAAAAACGTACGTTCAAGTTAAATTCAAATACAGCCCAGCAAATTCGTGATGCACATATTTTATCTGACCGTGTTCAGGTTCAACTATACGAAGGAACGTGTGGTTTTGGACGTGATCTGGGTGAACCGATAACAATGGGTCGTGCATTAAAACTTATGAAGCGAATTTATACGGCCCCACGCCCCAAGAAAATATGTCTGGATGCAAATGATTGTTCTTTTTTTGCGAAAATGATTTACGAATATCCTGCCCCTTTCAGTGACAAAGCGGTGGCACAATTGCGTCTGGGAACACACTTTGGTTATATATCTCCGTCATGCGATATTCGCAGCAATTATCCATTGGATGAATGCATAACTAAAATCCGTCTGGGCGAATGCCGTGATGAATTTATCCGCCAAACAGTTGGTGTAACATTGTTCCCCGAACACTATGCGACAAAAAAACAACGATAACGTAATATCAAAAATATTTGACATGAAGTTCCATTATAATAAAATGAATTTATAACCAAAAGGATTACCCATGGCACAACATTATGACCGTCCCAGAAAAGAAATCTTTATGACACGTGATGCGTATAATAATATGCGTGCATTGTGTGGCGAAAAATTGTTTCGCAGGTTATCTGTTTCGAATATTCAGTATGACTATAAATATCGTCATGTGACCCGTCATGGATTTCATATAATGTTGGAATATTATCCGGCCGATGAATCTGCGGTTATGGATATTATAAATTCACATCGTTCTGTTCGTATGGGTGTTTTTCGTGATAATCGTGGCGATTATGTCACGCATGCCAATATGCAACAAAAAGTCAGATAACCACACCGCCCACATGGGCGGTTTTTTTCTAGGATTTCTATCAAATCGCCAAACTCTGTGATCGTTACAAAGTGCGTTAAAACAAAAAATCCCCCGACTGGGGGATTTTTTCTATCGTACACGACCGGTTATCTTTTGCCAGAATTGTTCCAACAACTGTCGTTTATATGGTGTGTCGGTGTGTGTGACAATCTTGGTTAATTTTTCACGACTTTGCGGTGACAGTACCAGACAACCTGTGTCCAGACCATATTGGTCCATCATTTCATTTTTGAATGCCAATTGTTCCGCATAGCGTTTATCACGTTGTTCACGTGTTAAATCTGGGGCTATGTGCTTTATCGCAAATTCATATACGTCATCTGGGTGAAATTGATATCCAATTCCCAATGTGGCACCGGTTATCTGGGCCCATTGACCGTCCAGTGGATATTGCAATGCGTCTGCGATTTTGCGACATGCCCGTGGGTTTGCCGCCCATAAATACTGGGCATAATAGTACGTCAGGCGGAATGCGTCATGGACAATATCGACGTATTCATCCAGATCTTTGGCGTTTTTGAAGTTTGTGTTTGCGTAAACATGAATTTGCTTAAACCATTCCAGGCAGTATGCATCCTTGATAATTTTGTCATTTGGTATTCCGCCGGTGTTATAGTCGTACGAGAATCGACGTGTTGTCTGTACCCCACGATTGCGTAATTGTGCATCCAAATCACGTGCGCTGGATTGTGCGATGCGATTTTCACATGTGCATGCATATGCGTATTGATGTGGTGTCATTTCCGCAGGAAACATTATTGTGTCGCCAATAACCACGCCGGTACTGTTTTCGGGTGTGATGAATTTCTTTATGTTGCGATTGCATAACTCGTCCATAGAGTTATGTAAGTCACGTGCTGTAAATCTTTGTCCCGGTTTAATCATAGCTGCCCCGTTATATCATAGAATATCCACTATATTGTCGCACAAAGTACGTAATTTGTCAATCTGTTTTGTGGTCTGGGGAATTATCGTCCGTGTTCGTACTGTGATTTAATCATATTTTGAATCTGTGCAATTAAGTGTTTCATACTATTCGCATTTGATACATCTGGTATCATCAGTGTGTCACGCATCATATATTGCGGTGGTTGCCATTCGGGGACGTAACTGCCATATCCACGCTCGTCTGCGCTGTATTGATAAAAGTGAAAGAATTCACGAACGGAACGCGAGTTCTTTTCAAATTCTGAAAACACCAATCGTCGCAGCATTGATGGATGCGCCAGACAAAACAGCAATTTTTCTGGATATATTATATCGGTTGAATCTTTGATTTTTATATATGTTTCATAGAAATAATAATCACGTTGGCTGTACATGATATGCTTATTTACTGGAATGACGATTGTTATATCGGTTTGTATGTTGGCCCGTTCTAATGCGTCTATGATTTGGTACACTGTATATCCGTGTTTTAATACGTCGCTGGGTTGTGTAGTTCGGGGGAAAATACTGTTGATTAATATCTTTTGAATACGTGCCGGCAAAGTGTGATTTCGTATCGGTGTCATTCGACGCATACAATCAGGTGCGTGCGCCAGATATCGTCCAATATTTACAGCGCCACCTGCGATATCATATCTGGATTCGGTGTCATATGTTTGCATGGCGATCGTGGCGGGGTGCAGATTAACCGACTCTATGTCTTTTAATTGCTTTAAACCATCGACCCATCCATAACGTGCCAATTGCATCGCTTCTTGAAAAGACCTGGTCAAAGTACCTTCAAGATATTTGTTGTAGGTATTATGTGAAGCACGCCTGTTTTCGTGTCCCGACCAATCGACATAGTCCAAGAATTGTTCCCATTCAAAAAACTTTTGTATTCTGGGGAAATCGTATTCATCCGTTTGCACAATACGTGGTTTATCGTAATTTATTGGTCGTTTGATTTGTTCTTCGCCTGCGGCGTGCGGTTTCTGACCGTCACCGGCGCCACCACCGGTGCTATTGTTTGGGATATAAAAATCCCCTGCATATCCCAACGACCCAAGATGATTTTTTAACCAATCCATATTTTGTTATCTGATATTGCCACGAATTTTTTCAATGTCTGCCATCCGCATGCCTTTGAATACAACCATTTCTTCAACCGCTGCCCGGGGCAGGCCCGCATTCAGTAGTTTTTCGCCATGCAACACCGCACGTGTTCCGACAACCACCTTCATCTCTAATCTGTCAACTGCGCTGCGCACCTGATGCACCCACGCCAGCCATTCTTTGTTTGCGCACAATCTGTATTCCAATTTCGCATCATAGTCCGTATAAACCATAACAAATCTGTCCAGTGTCGCCGCATCCAATGGGTTTCGCCCAATATATTTGATATTTGCGCCGGTGCCATATGTATTACCACTGGCGGCCAGTATGAATTTTGGATGCTTTTCCACTATTTTGTCGGGGAACGAGTATTTATCCTGACTCATGGCATTATTGATAACGGTCAGAACATTTGGGTTGCCCGCATCGATTTCTTCAAAGCTGAAAATACCACCGTGTTCATATGCCTGACGGAATACGGTTGGAATATATTTGCCATTTGCATCGTTGTACCCGATGATATTATAGTCGCTGGTCAATGAATTTACGGACATGGGATAGAAAGGCAAATCCATGGCCTCTGCAATCTGGGCCAGTATTGTGGATTTGCCGCTGCCCGCCGGTCCGACCAAGAATGGCGAACATCCGGTGGCAATCACACGATATGTTGTTTCCAAACATACATGTTGGGCCGAAAAGTCCACATTGACATCCATTCCCAATGTTTTGCGTACCACGGCATCTTGAACCGTTCCCAAGCGTTGTTTTGATACTTTAACGTCTTGTTCCAATGCGCCCAGTTGATTCTGGATTTGATTTTTCTTGTGTTGCATTTGATTGACGTCGGCCAGTATTAAATCCAATTTCCCGCTTTTATACAGATTATACACTTCAATAATTTTACGAATGAATTCCATGACTTTACCTGTTGTGTGGACCATTCACTCTAAAAAACTCCCCGAACAATGCCCATAATACATCATAAACGATGGTTGTAAAGAGAAAATAGGGCATTTTTTTCATATGTTTTTTTTAGGATTTCTATCAAATTGACTAATTCTGCACCCTTTGGCAGTATAAATGTCGGAATTTATACTTATCAAAAAGGTCAAATATGTCACAAAATATGCCGACTGTGTCGGTGCTGACGCCGATATACAATACCAACCCCCAACATTTGCGTGAATGCATAGAATCTGTATTAAATCAGACGTTTTCTGACTTTGAATTTATTATCTTGAACGACAGTCCCGCCAACACCGCATTGGATGACATTGTTGCATCTTATTCTGATGGGCGTATTCGATATGTGCGCAATGATGTAAATATGGGGATATCGGCATCCCGTAATCGTTTGTTGGATATGGCACGTGGTAAATACGTTGCGATTTTTGATCATGACGACATCTGTGAACGGGACCGGTTGGAAAAATCTGTTGCGATATTGGATTCGAAACCTTGGGTCGGTGTTGTGTCGGGTTGGATGAGATTTTTTGATGGGCCGGATGCTGACTTTATTCGCCAATATCCCGAACACGATTTGGATATACGCACCATGCTGTGTCAAGATTGCTTTGTGGCACACACGGCCGCTATGATACGCAAATCGGTGTTGGATTCACATGGCATTCGATACGAAGCCGCCTTTACCCCCGCCGAAGATTACCGTTTATGGGCACGATTGATGCCATATACACATTTCTATAATATTCCGTCTGTTTTGGTGCATTACCGCAATCACGATGCACGTACCAGTATATCGCAACAATCCCGCATGCGTGCGTGTTGGCGTGCGATATCAACCGATATTCGCAATTCGTATCCTGAATACTATCGTGTGCTGCGTCAACGTGAAGATATGAATGCCACTACATTTCGCCTGCGTTTGTTTGGGTTAATCCCGTTGGTCAAGATAAAGAACAATCGCCTGATGTTGTTCGAATGCATACCAATTTGTCGCATAATGTGGCATTAAAACTTGCAATTTGTCAAAGCAATGCTATATTTACATAGACAAAAAATAAAAATGACAAAGGATTTTATATGTACACACCCGAACAAGTAGAACAAATGATTTTTCAATATTGTAACGAAAGATTAAAAATATCAAGCTCTATATTTGACGACTATAAAGACCATTTTGCCAACCATAGTTTGTATAATCTTAGTGGTATGGATTCTTTAGATGCTTTGGAATTTGGTATGTTTATCGAAAATGCATTTGGTGTAACCATGAGTGAAGATGAGATGTACCACTTAAGTTTGCAAAGCATCATAAAAAAATGTGTGTCTTTGCAGAAACCAAAACCCGCACCCAAACCAAAGGTAGAGCAGGCCAAACCACAGCCCGCACCCACACCACAGGTAGAGCAGGTTAAACCAAAGCCCGCACCCAAACCACAGGCAGAGCAGGTTGAACCAAAATCCGCGCCCAAACCACAGGTAGAGCAGGTTGAACCACAGCCCGCACCCACACCACAGGCAGAGCAGGCCAAACCACAGCCCGTGGCAACCAAACCCGCTGAACAGCCACAGGTTGAAAACAAAACTATGGCGGGCATGATGGTTTGCAAATTGTTGGGTGATGTATGCAATCGTCGGCCAACGGGTAAGCCGAACTATGATGCGCAAAACTGGTGTGAATTCGTAGATTGCGTATTGTTTAAAAATTTCCAAAAATTACGCTAAGCACAAATTACCGTCCGCATGGGCGGTTTTTTTTATCTGTTGCACATTGTGTATGACGGTGGTATATTTTATCTGTCCAATAGATAAATAACCAAAGGAATTCTTGATGTTATTAAAAGGAAAAAAGATTTTAATTACCGGCGTTGCCAACGATTGGTCTATGGCGTGGGCAATTGCCAAACGTGCACACGAATTGGGGGCTGAAATCGCAATGCCATATGCGATGCCTGCATTGGAAAAGCGTGTTCGTCCATTGGCGGAATCGATTGGTGCAAAATTCGTCCAAGAATGCAATGTTCAAAACGATGAACAAATGGATGATTTGTTTGCGAAAATAGAAGCCGAATGGGGTCATCTGGACGGTATGTTACACGCGATTGCTTTTTCCGATAAAAATGAATTGACGGGTCGTTATGCGGATACAACACGCGATAATTTCCGCAACACAATGGATATATCGGTATATTCCATGGTTGATTTGACACGTCGTGCATCTAAATTGATGACAAACGGTGGTTCGATTGTGACCTTGACATACTTTGGCGGTGAAAAATCCGTTCCAAACTATAATGTAATGGGTGTTGCAAAGTCCGCATTGGACAGCAGTGTTCGTTACTTGGCGTCTGATTTGGGGCGTGACGGCATTCGTGTAAATGCGATTAGTGCCGGCCCAATTATGACATTGGCATCCAGTGGCGTTGGCGGGTTCAAAGCAATGTTGCGTTTGAACGCAGAAACGACACCATTGCGTCGCAATATGACATTGGACGATGTGTCCGGTGCGGCCATGTATTTGTTCAGTGACCTGTCATCCGGTGTCACGGGCGAAGTGCATCACGTAGATTGCGGTTATTCCACAACGGGAATGATGCCAAACGAAATGAAAGATATCTTGTTAAAGAATCTGGATTAAAAAAAATCCCCCAAACGGGGGATTTTTTTATAAGAATATTTTTTATTCTGCAACTTCTGGTGCTGCAACTTCTTCAACAGATGCTTCTTCTGGGCGTGGGCCACGACGCATATGTTTTTTTGCTGCTTTGAATTCTGTTTTGGTTACACAGCCATCTTGATTTTCATCCATCATTGGCATTTTTTCTGCCATTTTTGGGCATTTCACAACCAAGCAACCATTTTCGTTGAACTCTGGTCTTGGACCCATTTTGCCACGTTTATCGCATTGTGTCATTTTTGCGGTCGCAAATCCCATTGCAAAGATAACCAAAAATACAATCAATTTTTTTACAAAACCACATTTGCGGCATTTGCAATGTTTGTGTTCTGCACAGTTTCCACCGCAGGCACAATTTTTATCGCATCCGCATGGGAATTTTTCTGCAACAGGTGCTGCTGCAACTTTTTTTGTAACTGATTTTTTTGGTGCCGCTTTCACTGTTGCGGTTTTTTTAACGGTTGTTTTTGTTGCAGGTGTTTTTTTTGCAACGGTTTTTTTTGTGGTTTTGTCAGCCATTTGGTCCTTCCTTTTTTGTTTGACGATTATATTGTATGCAATAATTTTTTTTATGTAAAGAACTATTTTTTATAATAAATACAGTAAATACAAAAAAATCCCCCGCAATTGCAGGGAATTTTTCTTGATAACACATCAAAATTAATTCAAAGCTTCTTTCAATGCTTTACCTGGTTTGAATTTAGGTTGAGTAGAAGCAGGGATTTTGATAGCAGCACCTGTTTGTGGGTTGCGACCTGTTGTTGCTTTACGTTTTGCTGTTGCAAATGTACCAAAACCAACCAAGCGAACTTCGCCTTTTTTCTTCAAAACTTTTGTAACTGTGTTGATGAACGCATCCAAGCATGCAGCAGCAGTTGCTTTTGTTACATCGACTTCGTTTGCAATCGCTTCGATTAATTGTTGTTTGTTCATGTGTTTCTCCTTTCATAAAATTTTTAATTGTCCCGCAGTGCCAAAGGCATTGCCTGTACTGCTTGTCCGAATCGTAGAGAATTCTGCGCTTTAAGTCAAGTCAATAATTCAAAAGCCCCAGATTTTTGCCAATTTTTACACTTATAATATATCACGTCCCCTATGGATGGACCTTTTGGGCGGGTACGGCAACCGCTTTTGGTGAATTATTTTCGCATAAAACCCAATTTTCATTGCTGCCGTCAATCTTTACTGTGCGAAAATGTGCCGGTGTCGCCATAGCCATAATTACCACAATCAGAATCCAAAAAGTCATTTTGGTAAATGCCCACGGATTTTTATATGCGTCGCGTGAAAATTTATCTTTCAACAGGTTTTGATACAATGCCCATCCCCATGAAAACATCAGCATTAATGCCGCAAAAGAGAATCCGATTGTAATTGGTCGTGTCGCCATTTTTAACAATTTCGAAACAGTGAATGCAAATCCCATTTTGGGAACAGGGCATACAAATAAAGTGTTTGCCATTTTGTCCGCAGCCACATCCAATGGTACGACAGAGCCCAAATGAATATTAAAAGCCGTCATCAAAATAATGATAATCATCATTACAATGGCAAATGTCATGGTTGGTTTCATTGTTGATTCCCTCTGTTGTGTGCTATTATATCACAAATAACTATGTATTTGCAATTGTTGTAATTTTTCTTTAACATATCAATCATGTTTCGGGGCAAAGTACATACTGTTATCGGTCTGACTGTATATCACACAGAATGTTTGATGTTGTCTGTGCCGGCTTTGTCACGTTTGTCGCATGATTTTATGTTGATAATCTGTAATACAAACCCTGCACATACGGTCACGGTTCGTGATATTCGTAAATTGGGGTATGGCGGACGTGTTCATATTATTAATTCTGACACAGAAACAGATTTAATTCGGGCGCGGTTGGATATATTGGATGCTGTGCCCAAAATTGCACCAAATGCCCAATGGATAACTTTTGTAAACGATACAGATGTACTGTCGGATTTACATGTGCCGGATGTTTTGCCCAATAATTTTGCGGTTATACAAAGTGCGGTATTGGTGGACGATAATATGTTGGATGTCTTGCGGGTTATGAATTCTGTGGATTGGCGTGCTTTGGACGATAAAAATCTGCGGGTTATGCAACCATATATGGGATTGTCGGGGACTTTGGTACGTATGGTGGCGGCGCATCAAATGGGTTTGGTATTGCACCGCGTATATGACGGCGTGTCCACTGTATGTGGCGATATGTATAATATTATGGTTGCCGATGCGGTGATGTTGGCGGTATTGAATCATGTTGTGCGCAGTGCGGATTCTGCGGCTGTGCCGATATATATGGATACGGTAAATTTAATGCGTATTAATCTGCGTGGTGCGCGTGCCATATCGGCCGACAAAATTGCGCGTGCAACAACCGAATGTTTGGCTGTTATTAATGCGTCAATGGCGTCGGATAATTAAAACTATAAAAACAAAATATTATGATTGCATATGGGGGCGAAAGTGTATACAATGCCCCCGAAAAAACAACAGGATATAAAAATGACATACGATGAAATCAGACATGCTTTTTTAGAATATTTTGAATCGCACGGGCATAAAATTGTGCCATCTGCGTCACTGGTGCCAAATGATCCAACATTGTTGTTCACTGTTGCCGGTATGGTGCCATGGAAAGGAATTTTACAGGGTACAGAACCTGCATTTGCACCACGTGTTGCCGACGTTCAAAAATGTATCCGCGCGGGCGGTAAACATAATGATTTAGAAGACGTTGGCTTTGATGGCCGTCATCATACATTCTTTGAAATGTTGGGCAACTGGTCGTTTGGTGACTATTTCAAAGAAGGCGCGATTGAAATGTCGTGGGAATTATTAACCCGCGTATTTGGTTTGGATCCAAATCGTATTGTTGTTACCACGCATTACAGTGATGATGAAGCCGCGGCCATTTGGAAAAAGGTTGCCGGCAAAGAAGCGATTTTGTTGGGCGACAAAGATAATTGGTGGTCTGCGGGCGAAACGGGGCCATGTGGGCCATGCACCGAAATGCACTATGATATGGGCGATAATTTGGCGGGTGGCTTGCCGGGGGCTGCGGACGAAGACGGCGGTCGTTGGGTTGAAATTTGGAACGATGTATTTATGCAATACGATCGTGATGCAAATGGTAATTTGACGCCGTTACCACGTCAAAACGTTGATACAGGTGCGGGCTTGGAACGTTTTGCATCTATTATGCAGGGCGTGACGGATAATTATGATACTGATTTGTTTGTTAATCTGAAACGTGCGGTGTCCGATGTAACAGGTGTTGCAGAAACGGCGGAAAATATCGCCAGTTTCAAAGTGATTACCGACCATTTGCGCAGTGTTGGTTTTGCAATTGCCGATGGTGTAATTCCATCGAATACCGATCGTGGCTATGTAATACGCCGTATTTTACGTCGTGCGATGCGTCACGGTCAAATCTTGGGTCATCGCGGCGCGTTGTTGTCCAAGTTGTATCCGGCGCTGATTACAGAAATGGGCGCGGCATATCCTGAATTGGCGCGCGAACAAGACCGTGTAATTGAAATCATACGCAATGAAGAAAATTCATTCGCTGACATGTTGCAAAACGGTATGAAGTTATTGGAAAATGAAATTCCAAAGTTAAATAATGGTGTGTTGCCGGGTGACATTGCGTTCAAGTTGTTTGATACGTATGGCTTTCCGGTGGATTTGACGCAAATGATTTTACGCGACAGAAATATAGATGTCGATGTTGCTGGCTTTGAAAAAGCCATGGCGGAACAGAAAGAACGTTCGCGTGCAGATACCAAAGGCACCCGTATATTCTGGGAATCTCAGACCGAACTGCCTGCGACCGATGATGCGGCGAAATATGCGCCTGTTGCAATGGAATCGCGTGTTCTGTCTATTTTGCGTGATGGTGAATTTGTAACCACTGCGAACGCCGGTGATAATGTAGAGGTTGCTTTGGATAAAACAACGTTCTATGGCACCCAAGGTGGCCAAGTTGGCGACGCCGGTGAATTACGCCGTGATGATGTAACCGTTATGAATATTGCCGAAGCGGCGCGTGTAGATAACGTTGTTATTCACAAAGGCGTATTGTCCGCGGATTTGTCTGTTGGTGATATTGTTTTGCCTGCGATTAATTCCGCTGTGCGTCAGCAAACGGCGCGTGCGCATACGGCAACCCATTTGTTACAGGCGGCTTTGCGTTCTGTATTAAACGAAGATGTTGAACAGCGTGGGTCCAAAGTGTCTCCGGATTCTGTTCGTTTTGACTTCCGTTTTGGACGTTCTTTGACCGCCGAAGAAAAACAAGCGGTTGAAGATTTGATAAACACGTGGATTGCGGCCGATATGCCTGTGTTGCACGAAGAAATGTCAATGGATGATGCAGTTGCGCGTGGTGCAATGGCGTTGTTCGGTGAAAAATATGGCGATACGGTAAAGGTAATCACTGCCGGCGACGTGTCCTGTGAATTGTGTGGCGGCACACACGTTCATCATACGGGCGAAATATTAAAAGCGCGTATCAACAAAGAAAAATCTATCAGCAGTGGTGTCCGTCGTATAACAATGTCGGTTGGCACATTGGCGGAATAGTATCCCGGGGGGCTACACCATTGCTCCCCGCACCCAGACATCGCCACCCCCCATTGTCATCCCGTGGCTTGACCACGGGATCCAGGTTATGCCATATAACAAATTACTTAAACGCCCGCCGTCATACCCGCAACGGCGGGTATCTATTGCCCCGCAGGAACGAATAAAAACCTGCCCACACAATATGGCAATTCGGTTTATTCATTCCCAACTGTGTGATAGACAATGTCATTATATTTAACATTTACTGCATTTTGCGCCCTGCCGACCACCAAATTCGCATAACAGATTTGATTGTTATACCGCACATTCAACGCCGGCGTTGTTAATTTTTCTGCGAACAGTGGCGCCACCACCCCTGTTGCGGTTTTTAACGTGGTTATTCCCGCCCCGCACAGTTGTCTGCATTCGTTGTTATGCACGGCAAATCCATCACTGCATCCAACTTTACAATCGTCGGCGCTGTCCGCCCCCGGGCCGTATCCGGTTGTGTGTGTTCCCGCCGGACATGCGGTGCGGGTGTCGCCACCGGAAACCATACCACTTTCCAAATCAAGAATGCTGCCGGCACCCCAATATTCACGTCCAACGGGTTGACATAAATATGGCTGTAAACCATCCATGCTTTCTGCCATAAAAGCATCGTCACCTGCCATTGGGTCTTTCAATCCATATTCCGCCCAATATCCCCGATTGCATGTCATTGGTTGCCAACTAAATATATATTGATTCGTTTCGGGGTTGTACATCACACTTAACATACCGCCGCCCCGTTTGTTTATGCCCATATCTGCCACATAGTTTGGATTTTCAATCGGCATTATTCCGCCCAATATCGCCACCACCAGCATTATGGAACCAGCATAGATGTCGGGGTGTGTTTCATATAATTTCATTAATGTTTCTTCATCCACCCCATTCAATTGTATATCCAAAAATTCTGAAAATGAAAATGGCATATTCCCATAGACATACATGAACGAACAATCCGTAACGGTGCCGGTTGCATCATCAATGTCCGCCGGCATCGCCGCCCACCATTCGCCAGGAATTTCGGGGGCGGGCGGACATGCAAATGGTGCATCAATACCATTACAATAATGTCCAACCGGACATAATACGCATGTGTCCGCCCCATCATCCCACAGGAAACCCGCACTGCATTTCACGGTTGCGCACACATTGTTTTCGACCGTTTGTCCCGCATCGCAACATTCGTCAGCCGATGTGGCGCCCGCCGGCCCGACACCAGAAGCGCAATTCATGCGCCCATAATTGCGGCCCCAACTGCTGCATGATGTGTTTGGGGTTAATGGGGTGTCTAAAACACCTGTGCAATAGGAACCGCTGGGGCAATCTTCCAAATAAAATGGGCTCAAACTGTCGCTGCAACGTATATATTTTCCGGGTGGTACGCTGTGAATTGCGCATTTGTCGGCCGATGTGGCGCCAACCACATCGGATAATTCAACCATATTTCGTGGGCATTCTGATTTGATTTTGCCGTCACCGCAAAAATATCCCGCCGGGCAAATTTCGCATTCGTTTAAATCATTTACATAATACCCGGCATCGCACGTCACGGGTGCGGGAATCTGACAATAATCGCCGGATGTGTCATCATCACAATTCGGGACAGATTCCGTATCAACAAAACCTTCGCCACAAGATATTTCATACGGCACAGTGTAAAACCCATCGGGACAAATATCACCATCCAATTTCCCATTAAATGTATAACTTGCTATCATTTCACCCATCATCATATTTGCACACGCTTCATATGCGGAACTAAACGAAAACGGCCCTGTTGTAAAAACTAGATTCGCATCAAAGGGACTATCAACCTCACATTGACACTCTTGCCCGAAACGAACTGCAGGTTCACAACTCGCCCTGGTACCAGAATACACAACATCGTGATACACAAACGACCACGAATCATCTGTGTAATCACCAGCGCTTAACATATACATAGGAAAGTATTCTGGCAATCGTGCGCATTTTGTGACCGTGTTCACCGATATGCAGTTTTTCGCCCACAGGCACGTTGGTGCCAATATTGCCAATAATATAAAAAATGTCCGCAAACACCGCATCGAACCATGTCCCCCCCCGTGTGTTTTTAAAAAAAACCGCCCAGAATTCTTAAGCGGTTGGAGGTTCATAGCTATAAACAGGTATAGTGTGCTTATTCTACGCCCATATTATGTGCGTATTATTCACAGCCCTCCAACCAACATGATTGGAGAACGATTTTTCATTGTGCATATGTATGCGCAACGCCTGTTTATTGGGCTATGACCCCCAAACGCAAATTCTTTTACGTCACACCGATAATAATACAAAAGAAAAACAAATGCAACGCATTAAATAACAAAACGCCCGTTTGGGCGTTTTTTTTATTTCAGATAAAAAGTAATTGTTGCGACCACGCGAACTTTTTTATTAATTGCTTGGCGTTCGTCTGACGACCATCTGTCAATTGGGTCGCGTGATTCAATACTGAATACGCCTTGGTTTGCGGTTTTAATTTTTCCCAATTTGGCATCTGCGTCTTTTGCGAACTGTTGTCCTGCAGCGGTGGCATTTTTTGTTGCCTGCTCAATCATAGGTATTTTTATATCGTTCAATCCATTGAAAATGTAAACAGGTCCCGAATAATCTTCGGTAATTGTAATTCCGCGACGTACCAATTCGCCCATTCTGCGTGACATTGCGTCCACCAACATAACTTGCTTGGAACGCACCATAACGCCCGTATCGATTACATATCGACCGTCGTTTTGTTGGTTTTTTAATTCTGCGTCTGAATATCCGGCATATTTATCGCGTACTTGTATGCGCAGGTTTTGAATATCGTCCGGCGCAAACCCCGCGTCAATTAAGAAAGCGTGTATTTGTGCAATGTCTTCGTCGATTTCCGACTGTAATTGCGCCAAGTCACCACCTACGCCATTGATTTTAATGTTCCATACCGCGGTGTCGGCCACGACATCACGTTCGGCCAATCCTTTGACGGTAACTGTGCGTCCCGACATTGCGCGATATATGCCGTCGCCAATAAAGTATCCCCCCATCGCAACGCCGATTGCCAAGACCGATATCCAAACGCCCGACCAAGATTTTAATTTGTTTGTGATTTTCATCCCCTCCGTCCTTTTTGCGTAATTGTATCAGAAAAAAGTTTGTGTTGCAAACGGTGCAAAATCATTTGCTGTTAATTATTTCTTGTATCACGTAATTGGCCATCGTTAATCCAAAAGTTCCGGTCACAGTCACAACCGACCCCAGATTTTTTGCATGCCCAACAACCGGTACGGGTGCTTCGTCTGAAAATACGGTTGGGATATTCGGTATATTATTTTTGCGTGCCAATTGACGTACGCGTTGTGCCAATGGGCAAACACATGTTTTGAACAAAGGTGCTATCTTGATACGTGTTGTATCTGTCTTGGATGCGGCGCCCATACTGGCAATTATTTTGGCGTTATGCTTGTCGGCCCATTTGTACAATGCGATTTTGGAATCCACGGTATCAATGGCGTCTATTACAAAGTGCGGTTTTTCATTAATTTCTGAATCTTCGTCCCAGAACATATTATATGCAACAACATCGGCGTTGGGGTTTATGTCGCGAATACGCGCCGTGGCAACGTCGGTTTTGGGTTGCCCAACTGTTGACATGGTTGCGAACAATTGTCTGTTGATGTTTGATTGTTCGACTTTGTCAAAATCTACAATAACCAAATGTCCAATGCCGGAACGTGCCAATGCTTCAATCGCAAAAGAGCCAACCGCGCCACATCCAACCACCATAACGGTTGCGTTTTTTAATTTTTCAACGGCGTCGCGCCCGAACAGGGTTTCGATTCTGGCTAAATTATTCATAATGGCAAAACCTTGGTTATATTGTGTTCTGTGTCACATATTAAATCATTTACACTGATATTCAAGACGTTTGCGATATGTTGTGCGTTTTTAATAACGTCTGTGGGATTATCGCTGTCGCTTTCTGTTAATAAGCGATTGCGCGGAATAATTCGCAGTATGTTTGGGTTTGGATTATTCGCGAACGAGAAATATGCATTACAACCGCATAACAAACGCTGTACAATATCGGTGTTACCGTTGAATCTGTGAAATATAATAACAGGGGGCAGGGTGTGTCGAATTTCTTTTAATATATGTAACATTTTGTCCCATGCGCCAACACAGTGCACGCATGCGCCACGTGCCATTTGTCCGGCCATATACAGTTGCTGTCGACAGATGTCTGTTTGCATATCCATATTTGGGTGGTGTTTATCCAATCCGATTTCGCCAACCAATAGTTTTGGATTGGCAACCAAGTAACGTTGTAAATCATCGTGCCAATCGTCGGTTGCCGATGATGCTTTCCATGGGTGTATTCCAATGGCACCCCATACGTCATCATAGTTTTTCGTGACGTCGCAAACATTGTTCCAATCATTTTGACATGTTGCGTTGCATAATATTTTTCCAACCCCATTTGTACGTGCGTTCATAATCACATAATCTGGGTTTTGATGATTTTGAAAATGGCAATGTGCATCTGAAAAACAGGTCATGGTATATATCGTATATTATAAATTCGTCTGTGTCAAAGCATGGTTAAGTTGTATATCAAGTTGTGCGAATAACAGCTTGTAAATAAATGGGAATTGTTACCTTTTGTAATGTGATTCAAAAAGGGTTATGATACACGTGTCTTGACACAAAAGACAGAATAACCCTTGAAAAGGAGAAAACAGATGAGAGGATTAACAAATTATGTCTTGATACCATTGACATTTATTGGTGCCCTGAACTGGGGATTAATAGGTCTCTTTGGCTTTGATTTGGTTGCGTATTTATTTGGCCCTGCAACCTTGGCCAGTAATATTGTTTATACAATAATCGGTATATCGGCATTGGTGTGGCTGATATGGATGTTTGTCGATCGTCCTGTATCGCGCGACCGTTAATTACGTCCGAAAGTTTCATGTCCATACCCCGATTGTTTCGGGGTATTTTTATTTTTGAATATTGTCTAAATCATCTTCGGACCAAATCGTAATTCCCAATTCTTGCGCTTTGGTTAATTTGCTGCCTGCGTCCGTGCCGGCAACCACGATATCGGTTTTTGCAGAAACACTGCCTGTAATAACTGCACCTAATCGTTCCAAAATTTCTTTTGCTTCATCGCGCGTGTATTTTGCCAACGTGCCCGTCAATACCACGCGTTTGCCCGCCATTGGTCCATCGGATACGGTGTTTTGTGTATTTGGATTAATGATACGGATTTGTGATAATAAACTGTCTAATGCTGTTGCGTTGTGTTCATCGGCAAAGAAAGAAACGATTTCGTCTGCCATAATGTCACCAATTCCATCAATGTTTTTCAATTTCCACGCCGGTGCATTGCGTATGTCATCCAAGTTACCAAACGCACGTGCCAATATTTTTGCAGTTACTTCGCCTACTTCGGGAATTCCGATTGCGAACAAGAATCTGTGTAATTCGATATTTCGTGCGTTTTCAATTGCGCTGTTTAAATTGGCAACAGATTTATCGCCGAAACCATCCATTTTGCGTAATTCGTCACCATGATTTTGTATCAGTGTAAATATATCTGCCGGTGTTTTAATCCAACCGCGCCCAACAAATGTTTCCAATTGCTTGGTTCCAAGACCGTCAATATCAAAACGTTTGCGTGCGACAAAGTGTTCCAATTCTCCAATTAATTGTGCGGGACAACCCATGGTGTTGATGCATCTGCGTGCAACCATGCCGTTTTCTTGGATAACGTTTCCGCCACATACGGGGCATATTGTTGGAAATTCAAAAGGTGATGCGTCTGATGCATGTTCGGCAACTTGTACAATTTGCGGTATAACGTCACCGGCACGTTGTACAATGACTTTGTCACCAATACGTACATCCAATCGTTTAATTTCATCGGCGTTATGTAACGTTGCGCGCGACACCACAACGCCCCCTATGTTAATGGGTGCCAATTCTGCGACGGGTGTTAATACGCCTGTACGGCCAACTTGGATGGTGATATCGCGCAGGGTTGTAATTGCATTTGCTGCGGGAAATTTATACGCAACCTCCCATCGTGGGCTGTTCGCGCGCCGTCCCATTTTTTCTTGGGTTGCGATATCATCAACCTTTAACACCAATCCATCAATATCAAATGGTATATCGGGACGAATATTCAAAATATGATTATATACGCGCTGTATTTCGACCATGTTGCTTGCGTGGTGCGCCCATTTGCGTGTTGTCTTGAATCCCCATTGTTCTAATCGGTCAAAGTATTCAGATTGGGTTTCAAAATCCCGATTTGATATATCGCCATACGTGTATGCAAATGCGCTTAATTTACGTGTGGCGGTAATGGCAGGGTTTAATTGTCGTAACGAACCCGCGGCGGCATTACGTGGATTTGCAAATGGTTTTTCGGCCACTTCGTTCAGTGCAAAGAAGTCCGCGCGACTCATATAAACTTCGCCACGAATTTCGATAACGTCTGGAAAGTCGCCACTTAATTTTTGTGGTATGTCCGGAATGGTTTTAAGATTCTCTGTTATGTCTTCGCCGTGTGTTCCGCTGCCCCGTGTCAGTCCGCGGACCAATACGCCGTTTTCATATCGTGCCGCATAAGAAACACCATCAACTTTTAATTCTATGAATATGTTTTTAGACGATAATTTTTCAAACCAATCTGCAACTTCATCTTCGTTAAATACGTCCGAAATAGATAACATAGGCACCACATGTGGGAAAGATTTGAACTTGGTTGAAACGGCCGCGCCAACGTGTTCAGATGCCCCGCCACGTGCCAATTGTGGGTATTGTGTTTCAATCTCTAACGCGCGTTTTTTTGCAGCGTCGTATGTTGCGTCATCGACAATCGGCGCATCGTTTTGGTGATATGCCACGTCCCATTCGTTTAACTTTTTTAACAAATCGGCGTGTTCGGATAAAATAAATAAATCGGGTATGTTTTTCATACCCGAATTATATAAAATCTAAACAAATAATACAACGGAAAAAGAATCCAATTACAATCCAAATTTATATGCTGCACCGAAATAAAACTCGGTCGCATCCACGTCTGTAATTGCGTATTCGTCACCGTTTAATTTATGTTCAACTTCGCCATAGTATTGATATTTTAATCCCAAATTCAAATCAACACGGTCGTTCAATGCAAAGTTTACCCCAATCATCGCGCTGTATGACAAATCAAAGACACTGTCGGACATTTTTGGCATACTGATGTCGCCCCAAATATTGGCAAAACCAATCCCCAGACCTGCGTACGGTGCAATTGCGCCTGCGTATTCGTTGAACAGGTATACGTTCAACATGTTGGCCCAAACATCAAAGTCATAATTTACCCCACGTTTGGTTTGGTCGCCCCCAACATATGACGTTTCAAATTCAATTTTGACATGGTCGCTTAATCTGTTGCCAATAACTGCGCCAAACCCAAAGTTATCTTCGCGCACATTGGAATTGCCGTCGCTGTGAATGTCATATTTGAACGCAATTCTTTCGTTTTTATGGATTCTGATACCGATATAGTTATCGCGTTTTTCCGGTGTTGTTACCGATGCAGTGTTGTCAATATGTTCATATTCGTCATAATAATTATCGTACGTGTTGTAATCGTCCGCGTATTCTTCTGCGGCTGCGACCATTGGTAATAAAGCGGCCATTAAAACGGCAATCTTTTTCATATTCACATTCCCTTTATGTAAAACATACGGATTATAATTATAAAATCTTGTAAAAGGCAAGCCATTTATGCTAACATCCCAACCAAAGGGGAAAAATTGTCACGCATAAAGGATAAAAGGTTAGAAAATACGGATGCACGTCCATCGTTTCGACGTCGTGTATTTGTATGGATGTTTAACTTGTTTTTATTGGGTTGTGTTGGTGTTGCGGGATATGTTTCTGTTATATATTTACGAATGCCGTCATTGGATGCGATTTTACATGAAACGCGCGATGCAACAATTGTGTTTTTGGATTCGCGTGGAAATGAAATACGCAGTGCAAACCGCATAATGGGAACACCGGTTTCAACTGAAACCTTGCCCCCACATGTATGGCAGGCGATTGTTGCAATCGAAGACAAACGTTTCTTTACGCATGGGCCGGTTGATATGCGTGGTATTTTGCGTGCCGTTATATCGAATTTGGTGTCTGGTCGCATTGCGTCGGGCGGTTCGACTATAACCCAACAAACGGCCAAGAATATATTTTTGTCGCGCGAAAAAAAGATATCCCGCAAAGTTCAAGAATTGATATTGTCTTATTGGTTGGAAAACCGCTTTAATAAAAATCAAGTTCTGGATTTATACATGAACCGTGTGTCTTTGGTTGGCGGAATGCGTGGCATTGATGCGGCGGCGCGTGCAATGTTCGGTGTTCCGGCGTCAAAGTTGTCTGTTGGTCAATCGGCGCAAATTGCCGCTATGTTAAAAGCGCCAACAACATACAGTCCATTGCGTAATCCCGATAAAAATATTGCGCGTGCGCGTGTTGTGTTGTCTGAAATGGTACGTCAAGGTTATATCACAATTAACCAAGCGCGCATCGCGGCCCAATCGTTAAAGCCGGCGTCGGGTATGGCCGATACAAATCAGTATCGTTATTGGACGGACTTTGTGATGGATGAATTGCGTTCGACGATTGGCGCGTTTGAAACCGATATGTATGTTTATACAACGTTGGACACAAATTTCCAAGATACGGTATCCGATATCGTGTCGCATCGTGTGCCACCGTACCAAGGTGCGGTTGTTGCAATGGATTTTGATGGTGCGTTGCGTGCAATGTCGGGTGGCGCCAATTATCAAGCCAGTCAATTTAATCGCGCAACCGCCCCACGCCAATCGGGCAGTGCGTTTAAGCCCGTGGTCTATCTGGTTGCGTTGGAAAATGGTATGACGCCTGATGCTTTTGTAAATGATTCTCCGTTTGCAATTGGTGATTACAGTCCCAAGAACTATAACGAACGTTATTATGGCGATATAACATTGGCAACGGCTTTTGCGAAAAGTGTTAACTCTGTTCCATTAAAGTTGACCGAAACCTATGGTATTGATGCAGTGTTGGATATGGCGGGACGTTTGGGTGTTGGAACTAAATTGCGTCGCGAATATTCAACTGTGTTGGGGGCGTCCGAAATGACATTGTTGGATTTGACGAACATATATGCGGTTATATGGAACAACGGCCAATCGGTGCGTCCGTATTCTATTACAAAAGTAACCGATATGCGTGGCAATGTTATTTACAATCGTAACCCGTCGGATCCTATTATGGTCTTGGCACCTGATACGGTTGGATATATGCAAACAATGTTGGCGGATGTTGTTGCGTCGGGGGGTACGGGCGGTCGTGCGCGCGTTGATGGTGTTTTGGGCGGTAAAACAGGGACCAGCAATGAAAACCGTGATGCGTGGTTTGTTGGTGCGACGCCAAACAGAGTGATTGGCGTATGGATGGGTAACGATGATTTTACACCAATGGATACCGCAATCACAGGTGGTACAATTCCGGCCGAGATATTCAAAGAAATAATTACAAATCAGGGGGCTAAATAATGAAGCAAAAATCAGATACGGTATTGCCAAAATCGCTGTGGCGTTTTTATTTGCGGTATTCTGTACGTGGGTCAATTGGCGCGATTGTCGCGTGGGCCGTATTCTTTTTTATTGTTTCTATGGATGGTGTTTTGTTCCCGAATTTCCAGCGTTGGTTTATCGCGTTGTTTGAAAATCCTGTGCCATCTGGTGTGACGTTTATCGAGTACGCTTGGCCGACAATTGTAATGATTGTTTCGTTGCTGTTGTTGATTGATGTTTCGATGTTATTCCGTGATATTTTTTATTCACGTTGGGGGCCATTGGTTCAAAATCGCATTTGGATTAAATTAAGTGATTATGTATATAACCAATCAATGTCGTTTTGGACTGGGCGTATGGCGGGCAAGGTTCATACTCAAATTATGTATGTTGCCAAAGGTGTAGATGCGGTGATTGATTTTTGGCGCTTGACGTGTCTGTTGGTGGTTGTTCTGATAAACGTAGGGTTGATTTTCTCGATTAACACATATGTTGCGATTATGTTTGGAATTGTATTTGCCATGCGTGCCATATACAGTTGGATTATGATTAAACCCATGAACCGTGCCGCCAAGGAATACAGCAGTTCTACCAGCGAAGTATCCGGCAAAAGTGTTGACAGTATATCAAACTTTTCTATTGTTAAATTATTTGCAGGCGCATTGCATGAAAAGAAGTATCTTGATCCTGCACGAAATAATCAGATTAAGCAGTATAAACACAAATCTTTTGTCCAACGTTGGTTCTGGGGCTTTCCAATGGTGTTGTGGGATATATGTTATGGCGTTACTTTGTTTTTGTCTGTGTGGTTGTATATGCGTGGTGAAATTACTGTTGCAGAAATAGTATTTACCAATTCTGTATTCTTTACCGTTATGGGCACAATTGGACAATTGGTAAATCAAATCCCGAATATAACGGATGTGTTGGGCTCTGCGGTGCGTGCATACGAAGAATTGGTTGTGCCTGTTGATGTAATGGATGCGAACAATGCGCCCGACTTACAGGTTGCATGCGGCGAAATAGAGTTTCGCAATGTGTCGTTTAAGTACAAACGTAAATGGGTTTTACGTAACTTTAATTTGAAAATATCCTGTGGTGAACGTGTTGGTGTGGTTGGTGCGTCGGGTGCGGGTAAAACAACCTTGGTAAACTTGTTAATGCGTTTTTATGATCCGACCAGTGGTGAAATATTAATAGACGGCCAAAACATCCGCAATGTTTCCCAAGATTCTTTGCGTCGCAGTATCGCATTTATTCCGCAAGAACCCACAATGTTTAATCGTACATTGCGTGATAACATCGCATACGGTAAAAACGATGCGTCGTTGGTTGCGGTGCGTTCTGCGGCCAAGCGTGCTATGGCGCACGATTTTATAATGGCCACAGACAAGAAATATGATTCTTTGGTGGGTGACAGGGGAATAAAATTATCCGGCGGTCAACGGCAACGTATCGCGATTGCGCGTGCGTTTTTGAAAGACGCCCCAATTTTGATTTTGGACGAAGCGACCTCTGCGCTGGATTCAGAAACCGAAGTATGTATTCAAAAATCATTTGATGAATTGGCATCTGGCCGCACCACCGTTGCGATTGCGCACCGTTTATCCACATTGCGTAATATGGACAGAATTATTGTTATGCAGGGCGGTCGAGTGATCGAGCAGGGCTCGCACACCGCGCTGTTGCGTCGTGGTGGTGAATATGCGCGTTTGTGGAAAATGCAATCCGGCGGATTTATAGATGGTTAACGGCCGTTGCGCGCGCGTATATTCATTAATTCTTTTTGATGATTAATTGCTTTGGTTAACTGCTTTTGCGCCCATGGGTTTGCCGCATGAATTTGTGTTTGCGACCCGTCGTGCGACATTGTTGCCCATCCGTCAACATGGTGACCTTCGTCATAGTATACAAACATAGGCGCGCGATTGTCGTTAATCTGCTGCTTGTTTAATTCCAGATTATGCACCGTGTTAAATGTCGCGCAATCCTTCATCAGACCTTCGGTTGCTTTGAATACGGGAATTGTACCATACACACTGGTTTTTTTCAGAATTTTAACATAGTTATCATCGTGTGCAGGCGCACCAAATCCTAATTTCTGATAAAAAGTACCAGAATAGCCCATCGCCAACAATTGAATCCGATTGGTGTTCAGTTTGTACGTCTGTTCAACGGCGCCCATCAAACGGCGTCCAATGCGCATACGTTGGAATTCTGGCAACACATATAAATCGTGACACACAATCTTTGTTGTGCGTTGTGTTCCACGGATATATCCAACCAACTGTGTACCTGCATATGCGCCAAATGCAAACGTGTGTGCGTCGCGCGCAACCCATTTGCGGAATTCAGTCATGGTGTTTTTACGGTCTTGGTCCGATGTTTGTATGCCATATGTGCCGCGCCATGCCTGTAACTTTACATTGCAAAAATCGTCCCAAACATCTGGGGCGGTGTGATTAAATATTGGAAACAATTGTATTTCTATGCTCATACTTTGATTATTAGCACAATAAATACATTTTGTCAACAATAAACTAATTTTGTTTTGGATATTTGTTATGTGTCGCGTTTTTTATAACGATCATCGGTTTTCCATGTGTCCATTTCTGGGACAGTTTTCTGGGCACAACTTTGTCTTTTTCTGCGACAAAGTGAACTTGCTGTATGTCGGGCAAAGATTCCAAATTAACGGATTTTTTTAATGGTTTGTCGCCAAAATGCTGTGTCCAATCGGCATGATTTAAAACCCCCGAAACTGTAATCCATTGTGTCAGTTTCATGTCAGGATTATTTTTTATAATATACCCCGACACCAAAGCGCCACCGGAATATCCGATTAAACTGATTGGGCGGTCACCGGCCACCTGTTTAACAGTATCGCGCATTGCGTTAATTATGTCCGGCGAAAATCGACCGTCCGTCCAATCGGATTGCGTACATGCGTCTGACATAATATATTGGCATGGCCGTGCGATATATGCGACATTTGCCGCATTGTCAGAATCCGCCATATCACGTACCAGTGTACTGTTCGGTGTTGGGTTATCTGTGGGGATTCCGCGTTTTGTAAAAGAATTTCCATCGCCTTCGATATAAATATTGATAGGTGAAGTGTTGTCTGTAATCTTTTGATATGTCAGAATGTCGTATTTATCGGTCTGTATGATTTTTCGTTGCATACCGGATACGCTGTGCCAATCGGATGTGGCACATCCCGATAACGTCATCACAAAGCAGCATAAGGCCATTCTTCTCATGTGCATATATGATACATTATTTTGACTTTTTGGTCAAAAAGAAAAGTCCAAAAAACATTTAGACAAATTTCTTGACAAATGTATTGACAAAGAGTATTTTTAGGACATAACACCTGACGTTTCTAATAAAAGGTAATACTATGACGGACAAGAAACAGGCGGCGACAAACGCTGCTAAATCGCAGGGGGGCGATAAGTCGGGGAGAAAAAATAAAAAAACAAAATCCTTAAAAAAATTCTGGCAACGTGTGTGTCGTGTAATTTCTTGGCCATTTCGCATGATTGGTCGTGCTTTGCGTTGGTTTTGGGCGTGGATATGCGGTGTGAATTTGATTGGTATGGTAAATGTCACATTATTGGTTGCGATAATCGTATTGTTTACAATGTTGATATTGGATGTTTGTGGGTGCTATCGTAAACCTGTGGTTATTGTGTCCGAACCATCTGCCCCCCAAGTTACCATATCCGAACGCAATTCGCCTGTGACGTTACCGTTGGCAAATCAATCGGGTACATCCGAACATCGTGTTAATTCAATAAATGTTGTTAAAAACAACCCAACAGCCGTTCGTATTGCGACACGTCCAATTGCGTGTCATAAAAATCAGGTCTTGGGCAATACGGTTATCGATGGCCGCACGGCGGGTGTTGTATTAAAAGAAAACACTGTTGTCCAAGGTAATTTATATTTACAGAATATGAATAAATTTACATTGCCATGCAATGTTCGTATCGAAGGACATTTGTTCTTGCGTGATATGGGGTTATTACAGTTTTGTGGCCAATTTACCGTCACCGGTAATATTTATGTCAGTCCACGTTCATCATTTGGTCCATTGCCAAAGACGGCGCGTATCGGTGGGCATTTGATATTTTAATACGTGTTTTTGTATGTTCAAAATTCAACCGCGGTTTATCTGCGGTTGTTTTTTATTGTGAAATATGATACAATACGACCGTCCAACGTAAAATGGAGAGATATAATGTTTGAAAAATTATTAAACGTATTTGCCAAAAATTTGGGCTATACGATTGTTATGGCGATTGCTTTGGTTGTGTTCTTAATCGCATCCGAAGGTCATTTGATTGCGGGCTTGATTACGGCTGTATCTGGTTTGTTGGTGTACACATGCGGTGTTGCATTGTACAAAGAATACAAATTAGAATCTGCTAAAAAATCTGTGCCGGTTAAAAAAGCACCCGTCAAGAAAGCAAAACGCAAATAAAAAATCCCCAATTTGGGGATTTTTTATTATTTTGCAGATTCTGGTGTTTCTGCCGGTGTTTCTGCCGGCGTTTCTGTTGTTGTTTCAACCGGCGCGACATTTTCTGCGTTTTCTTGATGAACAATTTCTTGACGTAAACTGCTTTGTTGATTTGCAATCTGGGTTTTGGATGACACCAACGCCAAAGCGGCACACAGAATAAAGAATATTGTGGCCAACCATGCTGTTGCGCGTGTCAAAAAGTTTCCGGCCGCCGCCCCCGTCAATGCGCCACCAAACATAGATGCCGCCGACGAGCCCGACATGCCCGAACCTTCGGATTTTTGTAACAAAATCAAACCAATCATCATAACTGCAACGATTGTTAATAAAACCAATAAAATCGAGAACATTTTTTTTCCTTATGTTTATTTGTGTATCGATTGTAACCTTCGCCAAGTTAAATTGCAAGGATTTTCAACAGTTTTTCTGCGGCATCAATACTGGCCCCTTTTTTTGAAGATCCTGTGCCTGTCGCGGTGCGTCCCATTGCGGATACGCGTACGGTGAAAACCGGACTGTGTGATGCGCCCGTTGATTCCAGAAATTCATACTGGGGCAGGTTGCCTGAATCCATCTGTTGAACCAATTCTTGTAATTTTGTTTTTGGGTCTTTTGGGGCAACGACATCTGCCGCGGCCAATTCGCGCCAAACAGGAACAATAATATCGCGTGCCGCATCAAAGCCGCCGTCCAAATAGATTGCACCCAATAATGCCTCCATTGCGTCTGCCAATATATGCTGAACGCGTCCCGCGGTCATGTGACCGTGTTTTATTTGGGTGTCAACACCAATTGCACGGGCCGTGCGCGCCAACGTTTCTGTTGATACCAACATTGCGTGCCTGCGCGCTAATTCGCCTTCGTTTTCATTGGGATACATTTGGTACAGCAAATCTGCCACACTTAACCCCAATACGCGGTCGCCAATAAATTCCAAGCGTTCGTTATTGTGCGCGGCATTTGCGCCACTTTGTATCATGGCCAATTGCATCAGTTCTGGATTTTTGAATTTATAATCTAACTTAATCATTTTAATTTATTCCCATACCAAATCTGTCCCATCTGATTTTATTGCCCCACGACCACACGGCCAACAAAGGTGCATAGTAATTATGTGAATACCACACAAACCACACTTTGCCCAATACATTGTCGCGTGGGACGAAACCAACATCACCACGGCTGTCGCCACTGTTGTCACGATTATCACCCATAAAGAAGAAATGATTTTCCGGCACAACAAATTCTGCGGTATTATCAAAGTGCGCGTCATCGGTCATTTCAATAATATCATGTTTTACGCCATTTGGTAAAACTTCGGTATATTCTGTTGCGTGAAATACGCCACACATACCGTGATAAGTATTGCAGAAATCATCGGGTCTGTATTCAATCGTATAATCATATGGTGCCGGTTCATTATCGACCCAAATCTTGTTGCCTTTGATAGACATATTGTCTTTATAGTATCCAACGCTGCGCATAGATTTTGGCAGTGTCGCAAACACGTATGGACGTGGATTTTCGCGGACAACTTCGGTATCGTTTATGTACAATCGACCATTTTTCATTTGGATTTTATCACCGGCTTTACCGATTAAGCGTTTAACAAAATCTTGTGATTCATTGACGGGATTACGGAATACAACAACGTCGCCCACCTCTGGTTCTGTGGACCAGAAGCGCCCATCCCACATTTTCCAAGAACCAAATGGGAAAGAGTATCTGGAATACCCATATGCCCACTTTTCTACAAAGATATGGTCGCCAATATGCAGTGTTGGTATCATAGAACCAGACGGAATATTAAATGGTTCTAACAAGAAACTGCGAAACACGATTGCGATAAGTGCGCCATAGAATATAGTGTTAAACCATTCGCGCGCGACATTTTTGCTTTTTGCGGGCATAGTAAATCCTTTTTGTTTTTCCGTATATTATAACTTGCGCAATTTTAATTCAAGTTATAATATGCACATATGATATCGTTAAAATCAATAATCTTTAATGGCATGGATGCGACACCGATTGATGTCCAAGTTCAATTATCAACGGGTCTGTCAAAGCCAGAGTTTAATATCATCGGTTTGGCGGACAGGGCGGTCAAAGAATCCGCGGAACGTATTCGCAATGTGTTATCCGCATTAAATTTGCAATTACCACCAAAACGTTTAACGGTGAATTTGTCGCCGGCCGATGTTGAAAAAAGTGGCTCTCATTTTGATTTGCCTATATTGTGTGGGATTTTGTGTGCAATTGGTGTTTTGCCCGAAGATAAATTGGAACAATATGTTATTTTGGGCGAAGTTGGCTTAAACGGCACAATTGTAAAAACCGATGCGGTTTTACCGACCAGTGTTTGGGCAAATTCGCATAATTTTGGTATTATATGCCCCGGTGACCAAGGTTCCGAAGCCCGATGGGCCGGCCACGAAAATATTTTGGCGCCATATCATGTGCTGCAATTAATAAATCATTTCGCGGGCGTGCAAGAATTGCCAACACCCGAATTAACATCGCCGGATACGACATCTGCAACCACTTTGGATATGGCCGATGTACACGGCCAAGCGGCGGCAAAGCGTGCGCTGGAAATTGCGGCTGCGGGCGGTCATGCGATGTTGATGGTTGGGCCCCCGGGATCGGGCAAGACAATGTTGGCGTCACGTCTGCCAACAATTATGCCGGAAATGACCGCGACCGAGATTTTAGAAACATCTATAATATATTCCATAGCGGGCCAGTTGACCAATCACTCTTTGATGTCAAACCGCCCATTTCGCAGTGTTCATCACACGTCCAGTCCTGTGGCCTTGGCGGGCGGTGGTTCGGATGCGCGCCCTGGCGAAATATCGCTGGCGCATAATGGGGTGCTGTTTTTGGACGAGTTGCCGGAATTCAATCGTGCGACTTTGGAAATATTGCGTCAACCAATGGAGTCCGGACGCATATTAATATCACGCGCCCGTCGCAATGCGACATATCCTGCGCGGTTTCAATTGATTGCGGCCATGAACCCGTGTCCGTGTGGCCATTTGGGCAATGCGGCGTTGTCTTGTACGCGCGCGCCACGTTGTGCCGAAGCGTATCAGAACAAGATTTCCGGCCCATTATTGGACAGAATTGATTTGCATGTTGATGTAGATGCCGTAAATCCATGGGAAATGACAACAGATACCGCGCCGCGTGAAACCAGTGCCGAAATCCGCGCCCGTGTCGTTGCAGCGCGTGCGAAACAGATTGCCCGTCAAGGTATGGTTAATGCACATTTGGATGGCGCAGATTTAGAACGTCATGCATCTATGTCGGACGAATTGATGTCGTTTTTGAACGCGGCTGCGGAAAAGATGGGGTTGTCGGCCCGTGGATACAATCGTATTCGTCGTTTGGCACGCACAATCGCAGACCTGCGCGCATCTGATGTGATTGAAATGTCCGATTTGGCCGAGGCCTTGTCCTATCGCCCCATAAACCGTGGCAAATACGGCGTAAAATTGTAAAATATCCACTTGCATTGGTTTGCTAAAACTCTGTACACTGTGACAGAGTTTTTATTATTGGGGGAAAATATGAATATGAAAGGTTTGAATGATTCTCAGGTTTTGGCATCGCGTCAAAAATACGGTGCAAATATCATCCCAATGGCCCAGCCACGCACATGGCTGTCTTTTTTGGGCGATGTGTTCCGCGATAAATTAAATTTAATTTTGCTGTCTATGATGATTATGTTTGGCGTCTTGGCGTCGTTCGGATATGGCAGTGTTTATGAACCAATTGGAATCGCGGTTGTTTTGGTTGTTGTGTCGATAATCAGTGTTGTAACCCGTCTGCGCAGCCAAAAAAACACTTTGGAATTACGTCGTCGTGCATCAATTGTTTATTCAAATGTTTTGCGTAATGGCCGTGTGACACGTGTTGATGCGACCGAGTTGGTTGTTGGCGACACGGTTGTTTTGGCGGCCGGTGAAACAGTGCCGGCGGACGGTTATGTCATTTCGGGCAATATATCTGTGGATAATTCGATTTTGAACGGTGAATCCGATGAATGCGATAAATCGCCCGTACGTGGATACAAATACAATCCGGACAAAGCAATAACCGCCGATGATTATACGGATAAAAACAGTGTCTTTTCCGGTACACTGGTGCAAAGTGGTACTGCGCATATGTTGGTAACGCGTGTTGGTATGGCAACGGAAAATGCAAAAATAATGTCAACTTTGACCGATATTACCGAATTAAAGACAACGTTGCAGATTCAATTGGATAATTTGGCCGGCCAAATCAGTCGCGTCGGCTTAATCTGTTCTGCGATTATCTGTGTGATTATGACTTTGGTTCATTTGGCGAACACAGATATATCCAGTGGCGCAGAATTATTGTACATTGTGTTAAATGCTTTGACGGTTGGTTTGACTATATTTGTTGCCGCTGTTCCCGAAGGGCTGCCGTTTATCATCGGCCTGATTACGGGGCAAAATGTTCGTACAATGATAAAGAATAATATTTTGGCCAAAAATCCCAACAAAATCCCCGAAGCCGGAAATATTCAATTGCTGTGCACCGATAAAACCGGCACTTTAACCTTTGGTAATTTGATGGTCGAAGCAAACTATGATGGTGCCGGCCACGAAATCGGCTTTGTGGGCACCGATGCTTTGCATGACGTGATACGTGCCGGTATTTTGGCGAACAATCCTGCGACACGCGATAAATCGGGTGTGGTAATTGGTGGCACAACAACCGAACGTGCCATATTTGCCGCGTCGGACATTCGTGGCAATACAGATTCTGTGCGTGCCAAGTTACGCATTGTAAACCGTTCTGTGTTTGACAGTGCGAAAAAATTCTCGTCTGTATCTGTGTCTGAATCCGACGGTGTGCGTACATATATAACCGGCGCGCCCGAAGTTATATTGTCCCGTGTGCATAACTATTTGGGGGCGGACGGTCGTTTACATCGCGTTAATCATACCAAAATCGCGGATTTGATGCACGAATGTATGTCGCGTTCTATGCGTATGGTGGCGATGGGCTATGCAGATGGCGCGGTTGTGGGCGACGTGTTGCCGGATGATATTGTTTTGTTGTCATTGGTTTCAATGCGTGATGAAATTCGACCGGGGGTTTCGGGCGTTGTTGGTCGTCTGCGTCAATCGGGTGTTGGTGTAATGATGATAACGGGCGATATTTTGGATACAGCGCGTGCTATTGCGCGTGAATGTGGTATTGTGTCGTCGCAAAAAGATATCGCGTTAACTGCATCGGAATTTGATGCATTATCTGATGCGGTTGCGTTGCGTAAATTGCCACATATTCGTGTAATTGCGCGTGCGACACCGGAAACAAAATTGCGTGTTGTAAAATTGGCGCAAAGTTTAGATTTGTGTATTGGTATGTGTGGCGATGGCACAAATGATGCGCCGGCATTAAAGCGCGCAGACGTTGGCTTTGCCATGGGTAACAGTACCGATGTATGTAAATCGGCCAGTGATATAATCATAACCGACAATAACTTTATCTCGGTTGCCAACAGTATTTTATTGGGGCGCACATTTATGCATAATGTGACGAACTTTTTGCGCTTTCAATTGCCGATAAACTTTACGTTGGTAATATTAAGTATGTTAATGCCGATTTTAACCGGCTTGGATGCGTTTTGTGCCGTCCAAATTTTGTTGATTAATATCGTTATGGACAGTTTGAATTCATTGGCGTTTGGTGGTGAACCTGCGCGCCCAGAGTATATGTCTGAACCGGTGTTGGGTAAACGTGCGCCATTGTTGTCACGTGCCACGGTCAATTACATAGTGTACAATACTTTTGGGTGCCTGTTGCTGTTTGGATTGTCGTTCTTGCCGCCTATATCCGATATGTTTGCGGATTACGGGGCGCGCATGTCTGCAAACTTTGCATTATTGATAATTGCGTCGGTGTTTGGTGGATTTGTAATACGTTCTGCGGGCTATAATATATTCCGTGGTCTGATGGGGAATTTAACATTTGTCATTGTTGCGTTTGGTATTATGTTTGGTACAGTATTGGCAACCCAATTTGGTGGCGCGGTATTACAGTTGGAACCGTTGGGGTTACATCAATGGCTGATTATATTTGGCATTGCGATTTTGATAATACCGTTTAATTTTCTGCGTATGGCGGTTGTTCGCATGTTGGGGCGGGGGGTATAAAAAATAGTTTGTTGATAAACCAAAAATATGATATAATACAAAACATGAAGCAAAAGATTATACCTTTGATGGTAATTATGGCGGCACTGGCGGGTTGTCGGTCTGCCAACGATGGTGTTTCTGCGCCTGCGGACGAATTGTACCGTTGTGTTGGGCCGGAATGTTCAATTATTCGTATGGATACCCCAAACGGCAATGATTTGACATTGGAAACAAAAAAACACGTTATTGAAATCCAAGCCGATCCGAAAACACAATATTCGTATTATGTTTGGACAAACGGAAAACCAACCACGGCCGAACCTGATTTAATTGTCGAAGATGGTAAAGCCATGATGTTGGTTGAAGAAGAATAATAATGAAAAAAACCGCCATACGGCGGTTTTTATATTGTGCGCATTCTGTTTACGAATCTCAAAATTTCGTGTTGTGCATTTGGCCAATTTTCATCCTGCATCATGTCGTTCTTGGCGTACGGATATACAACAACAGTCAAATGATTTATATTGTAATCCTTAAAGTTCTGATACAGTGACCGTGATGCACTGGTTGCGATTTTGAAAATGTCTGCGCCATTGCTGATAACCAAACAGGGCTTGTCTGGGCGCGGGCAATCATACGCGCCAACTGTCAAGAAATCCCACATTTTTGCCAATGGGTTTTTGTGTTCCGGTTGTTTTTTTATGGCAACACACGCGGTGTATTTATCTGTGTTTGGCCAAGGTTTACGTCCGTCATCATGTCGTATCAAAAACACAGGCAATTGTTGGTTGTGTTTTAATATTGGCGGCATATCTGGCGCGCATACAACAATGTATCCATTGTCGGTCAATAATCCCGCGAATTCTTCATAATCATTGTTGTGGTTGTTTGTGATGATTTGAACAATGCCGTGTGGGTCTTGTTTTGGGGTCCAAGTTTTATAAGAATCTACATGTGTGCTCATTGTATCTCTCTTGTTATGCTTATATGATACAATGATTTTATTTAAAGTGTGACAGGTATCTATTCCGTTATGCGTATGTGCCGGCCGTACGTCCACTGGCCCATGCCCAATGCAGGTTAAAGCCCCCTAAATCTCCGGCGACATCCAACACTTCGCCCGCAAAAAACAGACCACGGCATAACTTTGATTCCATTGTTTTAGAAGATATCTCGTCAACCGACACACCGCCACGAACAACCTCGGCCGCGGCCAAACCGTGCAGTTTTATATTGTCGGCACAGATATGAAAGTTTTGAATCTTGTTTGATATGGATAAAATTTCGCTGTCTTTTATATCGGCGATATTTCGCGTATCTGCACCGCCCAGCCATCTTGCGACACGTGCGGGCATATATTCGGATAATATTGTTACGATATTTTTGCGCCCAGATGTATGCTTTGCTTGTTTTAACACTTCTGCGACATTGTGGTTTGGTGCAAAATCGATTATTATACCGTTGGGCATATCGAACAAAGACGTTCTGTATGCAGCGGGACCACCAATTCCAAAGTGTGTGAATAACAAATCGTCATAAATTGTACGCTTGCCGATGGTGATTTTTACTGGCATTGCGATACCTGCCAAATCGGTCGGTATAACTGTGGTTTTAATTGCGCACAGGGCGGGGCGCACAGGTATAATTTTATGTCCAAACTTTTTTGCAATTTTGTACCCGATTTCTGATACGCCCAGTGTGGCAAAAGATGTGCCACCCGTTGCGACAATAACTGACTTTGCATAAAACAGGCCGTCTGTAGTTTTAACGGCAAAGTTATCGTCGTTTTTTTGGACTTCTATAACGTTTTGTCGTGTTTTTATATCTGCACCACACGTGTCGGCAATTAAAGCGTCTGTGACCAATTTTGCGCCATTTTCACAAAAGTATCTGCCGGCGGTCTTTTCGACCAAATTAATTTTATGGGCATTTGCCCACTTTAATATGTCGGTGTATGGTACCCGTGCAATTGCGCTGCGCACAAAGTTCGGGTTCGCGCCAAAATATCTGTCCACGGCAACTGCAGCATTGGTGATATTGCATCGTCCGCCACCGGATGCGGTAACTTTGCGTGCAACGGTGTCGCCCATTTCCAAAATTAAAACACGTTTATTTTGTGCGACGGCCGCACCTGCGGCGGACAAACCTGCCGCGCCTGCGCCAATAATGATAATGTCATAGAGATACATGTTATTTTTACGATTATGCGCGTTAATCTTGGCGCACCCAACAGGATTCGAACCTGTAACCTCGTCCTTCGGAGGGACGCGCCATATCCAGTTAGGCCATGGGTGCAAACATCAGTAATTATATGCCCGCGCGCATTAAAAAGCAAGATTATTTAGATTTTTGCTTTAACTGTTGGATTTTCCACATTGTGCGCTTAATTGCGGTCGAAGCGTTAACCAGTTTCCGTACCATCTCGCGATTGATTTTGCCACGTCCCATACTTTCGTACAGTTTGATTAAATCCGTATGATTAAATCCGATTTCTTGGTATTTTGCCGCCATCATAGCAAATGCATAGTTACGATTACATACACATGCTTCGTCTAAATCAACGAAGCCGACCAATTTACCGTCATTTGTTACAATTGTATTCTTTGGTGTTATGCCCGAATGGTAAATGGCAATATCGCAATTTGGCCCGCGATTTACGGATTTTAATACCTGTTTAACGACCCAACCGGCCGGTTTGCAGATTGTATGGCGCACATAATGTGCGCCAACATTGTGTACTTGGTTCATTGGGTTTGGTGTTAAAGTGCTGGGGTAAACGCGATCCATTTTCTCGAACAAAGTCATAATATTTTCATAAATATTTTGGATTTGCTGTGCACCGATGCCTTCCTTGATTGCTTGTGCCAAAGTAACCCCACCCAATACCGAGTATTGTTCGAACCAAAGATTTTGAAATTGTCCGATTGTCAATTGCGGAACGGTTATGCCGCGTGTGTTATATATGTGTGATACGGCGGTATTTTTTTGTACGATATCATATTCGTTGAACTTAAACGCCATTGTGCCTGTTTTTGTATCGGCTATCAACAGGTTGCGTTGACTGCCCGTATTTTTTGGTTCACGAATATTGGTCGCACCATGCACGCACGCTTTGATGGCGTGTTCGTATTGTATTTTTTTATCGACGTCCATATACAAATCTTTTTGTTGTGCTATGCCAACCGCATAACAGTTATCCCCAATATTTTTAGTTTGATTCCGTCGATTGTCAACCCTGGGATATGTGTTTTTTTCTTCAAGAATTTTGTTTCGTGTTTCATCAAATCGGTGGATGTCCACCCCAGCATATTGACGTGTTTTTCAAAAAATTCAAAAACATCACGATTTTCATATCTTAACAAGAATGGTTTACGGGTGTAAAAATGATAGATAACATAGTTTTTTTTCGCGTCTTCTATGTCGTTTTGGTCGTATTGTTTCGGAAACGTTTCTGCAAACGAGAAATTGTATTTTAACGACAATCTAAAGATGCGACCTGCCAATTTCATATTAATTAAATCTTGGTCGGGGCATGAAAAGTCAATCTGGCCCAAAGGTTTTGCCAAATCATCTAACTCGGCGGTTTTTTTCGTATTGATTAACAACACTCCTGAATTTATATACAGACCATTTGGGATATGCGTTTCTGTAAAATTGCGTACATATTGACCCATAAAATTATTTGGTTCATCAACCAAAGCCAAATCACGAACGGCGGCCATAACGTTGTCGCCAATATCCGTATTGTACACTTCCCATAAATCGCCACGTGTTAAAGTATCCGAATCCATATACAGAACTCTGTCTAAGTGTGGAAAAACTTTATGCGCAAACAATCGATAGAAGATTACGGGACTCCATTTTTTGAATTCCCATGATTGAAATGGGTTTTCAGACGGCGCAATTTCGCGCCAAATCAGATTACAATCCTTAAAACGGTGTATGTGTTTTTTTATTTTTCTGTGTGCACGCCAACTGGTTCCCTTTGGTACCATGCAATATACATCGATTGCGGTATCGGGATTTTTATTATTCAACACAGATATAATGGAAACGGCGGCGTATTTCCAAAATTTATTATCAAAAGAAAACAGTAAATTAATCTTGTGCATGTTTTAACCTTGACAGATACCAAAACATAAATCGTTTTTTGCGTGACAAATAATGTCGTGGCATAATTTGTGCGCACTTAATCATTGTTTGGCGACCTAAATCCAAATGGACTTTCAGTGCGCGTGGTTTGATGACGCATTCGCGAACGATATAATCGGTAATCATATTATAGAACGCGACCCAAAATGGTGGTTCATAGCACGGTATCAAAGAATTTGCGATTTCTAAAACCGTGTACAGATATGACATACAATCCACACAATTGGTGCGTTTTGAAACACTGTTAAAATGCAGGCGATGATACACGACAACAACAGGGGCTTCGGCCATTAATCTGGCACGATATGTTAAATTCAACGTAAAGCCAATATCTTCGCCAATGTTGCTTAATCTGGGGTCGAATCGTACATCGCCAATAACACTGCGCTTATACAGGCGACGCCACAGCCAGAACCACTGTTGGTTTGGTACGCCATGCGCCAAATACAATCCGTGCTGATTATAGGTTGAAAAACCGCACGGTACAAACGTGGCGCTTTCGGATGGATAAAACCTAAAACCTTCCTCAACGCTCTGCGCAAAGCCGTTAACAATATCTGCGCCGGTCATTTTTGCGGTTACATACAGTGTTTCCAATGCGTTCTGTGCATATGCATCATCGGCGTCCAAAAATGCGACGTATTCACCCGTCGCGGCATCCAATCCGGCGTTGCGCACGGCCGAAATTCCGGCGTGTTCTTTCATTTTGATTAATTTGAAACGTTTGTCGGAATCAACATATTCTTGAATTATATCGCAAGAGTTATCAACACTGGCGTCGTCAACAATAATGCATTCCCAATCCCGAAACGTCTGGTGTTTAACAGAATCCAAAGCGTCACGCAAAAAACGTTCGTAATTTTTATTTGGGATAATAATCGAAATTGTTGGCATATTGTTTCACTGTTTTATATTGTTAACTCTGGTACAGACAATTTGAATTCACAACTTGGAAATAACCTGAATCGTCTTGTGCTGTGGCGCCCACTGGTATATAGCATTTTGTTTGTGTTGCAGCGGTAGATGAGTTACATGTTGGCGAGGATGCATTTGTATATGTACCACTGCCGTTCATATACTGTGAGCAACGGACGCACACTTGTTTTGTAGAATCATAGAAAAATCCGTTAGAACATGCCGATGCGCATTTATATTGGTGTATCCTGCCCGCGCTGCATCCCGACCGGGCGCCTGTGTCACAGGTGACGCATTGGCTGCCGTCATATCCGCGGGTGTTGCCATCACAACCTTGTTTGTCAACGGTGCAACCATATAAATTTAATCCCCAAACAGAAGTGTATGAAACGGTTGCGCTGTCGTATGCACCAAAACCATCCACCGTGTTACAACTGTTGTTCGAACATGTAGAAGTCGTAGCGTTGGTTGCACATGTTTTGCCTGCCGCTACATTACAACAAAAAAATCCAAATCCTGTACTCAGTGTGCCGCTGGTATGTGGGGTTACTCTATATCCTTCTGCGCTTCCCGTAACGGATGCTGCATATGACGAATTATGTCCCAAACCACATATAAAGAACCCAAATAATGAATATAGAATTTTGTGAATGCGTTTCATGTTGTCCCCTCTGTTTATAAATCGCTGTTGGCACAAACGACGTGCGCTATGTGTTTTTATATAATATCGATATGCGTCGCCAATATAATATCACCTATGCCGGTTGTGAATCAAGTTTTTTTTATGTGTTTATCAGTAACTGCCATAAAAACATGCGCCATTTGTTATTGTGTAACTGTGGCCGTCTTTGGTGCGACCATTTGTTACATCTGATGCATAACATTTGTTTATTGTTGCGTTCTTAGTCACGTTGCATGACGCCGTTGAACCACTCACATCTGATACCATAACGGTGCCATCTTTTCCCGCAATCGCGATACTATATGTTGGACATTGTGTACACGCCGATGCGTCAGAATCATAGAAGAAACCTTCTGCACAACCTGCCGAGCAACCTGTTTTGTGGTATAGGTCTGATTCGCACGCTGCAAATCCGGTGCTGCATTCTGAATCCGCGATACAGCCGCTTGCAGTATACGCTTCGCCACCTGTGCAGCCAAATGTGCTTTGTATCGGCGTCGCTTCATACAAACTCAACGCCCAGACGGAGGAGTATTCTACGCAACCTGCGGAAAAGTTGTCGCTGGAAACAGTGATGCATTGGTTGTTTACGCATACGCCCAAAGAAGTGTTGATGTCTGCGGGGCGCTCGCCTTCATACAAATAATACGTCCACCCATCTATGGCCTTTAATTTTGTAAATTCAGTACCGTGGTCGAATTTTCCACACATTGTGCCTGCACGTACGCCTGTGTGTCCCAAACCGCATACAAAAAATCCAAATAAAGAGTATAAAATCTTGTGTAATTTTTTCATATTGTGCCATCCTCTTCCGATAAATTATATCATTTTATACAGATAAAATGCAAGTGGTTTATCCCCGTTGTAATAACGCCAACATAAAATCATCCAAATCCCCATCCAACACTGCGTCGGAATCTGTTTTTTCAACGCCGGTGCGCACGTCTTTGACCAATTGGTATGGGTATAAAACATAGTTTCTGATTTGACTGCCCCATTCAATCTTTTTTTGTGCGGCCTTGGCGGCGTCTTCTGCTTCGGCACGTTTTTGCATTTCTAATTCATACAATTTACTGCGCAACATTTTCATGGCCATTTCACGGTTTTGAATTTGGCTGCGTTCATTTTGGCACGTAACAACAACGCCGGTCGGTATGTGTGTTAAGCGGACCGCGCTGTCTGTTTTATTAACGTGTTGTCCGCCGGCCCCCGATGCGCGATATGTATCAACCCTCAGGTCTTTGTCATTAATTTCAATTTCAATGGTATCGTCAATGTCGGGCCATACATCGACAGATGCAAAACTGGTCTGACGTTTTCCGTTCGCGTTAAAAGGCGATATGCGCACCAATCTGTGTACGCCAATCTCGTTTTTTAACCATCCATATGCGCGATCGCCCGATATGCGATATGTGATGTTTTTAATTCCGGCCGTGTCACCTTCGTGTTCTTCGATGACTTCGCATGAAAATCCATGGCGTTCTGCCCACCGTGAATACATGCGGGACAGCATTTGTGCCCAATCTTGTGCTTCGGTTCCGCCGGCGCCGGCTTGGATAAACAAGAACGCGCCATCTTTGTCCGCCGGTTCACGAAACAGGGTAATAAACTTTGCGCGATGGGCGGTATCGGCCAATTTTTCAATTGCATTAATAACGTCTGCGTCATCCGGCGCCAAATTGTACAAATCAATCAGATTGCTGTATTCGGATTCCATTTCGCGAATTTCGTTCAAAGAACGTTCCAATCCTGCCTTTTTCTGTAACACGACGCGCGCCGCATCGGGGTTGTCCCACAGGTTTGGATTGTCAATCTGTACGTTTAATTCGTCTATTTGTTTTTGCAGGTTTTCGGGGTCAAAGAAACCCCCTGACGGCATTAATGTCGTCTTGGATTTGTGTTAAAAATTCATTTGTTATAATCATAGCGAACGAATAATAACATTTTATAAAATATAAAGCAAATGATTGTTTGCGTTTTTGTGCCACGTATGATATAATCAATGCAAATTGGAGGGGGAAAATGAAGAATTTTCTGTGTGTTTTTGGTGTGGTTGGCGCATGTTTGCTGGGGAATGCTGCAAATGCTGTGTCTGCGGGTTCTGTTGGTGTTGCGGATGCCGCACGTGGTGTGAACGTGCCAACAACCGGTGTGAATACCGGTACGTCAACACAATTGCGTGGAAACGCCGGTGCAACAAATGCATATAAACAGAATCAGCGTAATACATATTTCATGGTAACCCAACCGGATGTAGATACCGCATGCCGTCAAAAGATTTTTAATTGCTTGGCCGATTATTGTGGCGATACGATTGTTGTCCCCGGTCAACGCGATTCCAAATGCATGTACGCAACGGAAAGCGAATTATATAACTATGCTTTGTTATGCTTGCAACGTGATATGGATATATTATTGCCGCAATATGGCGCAAACACAATTAATGGTACGGGCGGTATGAATACTGCTGCGCGTCTGTGTCCGCCATATGTCCAACAAGAATTGATGTCGTATCTGTCTATGGCGAATATGGCAAATGAATTATCAAAGTCGCACTCTGATTTATGTATCAAACGCCGGCAAGAATTAGAGGCCGCCATGGCGTGTCACGCGATTGCTTTGTCGTATGGCAACGAAACGGCCAGTATGTTAACCACCCAATTAACAGATGCCTGTGGATCTGGGGTTCCGGGTGGTGATGCAGAAATGGTTTCGCGCTTTGCCAATGCGGGTAATATGGGCGCCAATATTTGGGGCTGGGCCGAAAAAATCGTAACGTTGGATATGAACAAAAAAGGTTCCGATTGGCAGGCCGCGGTTGATTCAGTGTTGACCAGTTATGTTAATCGTATGAATTTGGCGTGTGGCGATAATTTTCAATTGAATTTGCCTGCGCGTACATCGGGCAATAACGATGGGTTACAGGCCATACGTGCGGTTGCGTCATTGGCTTTGACTGGCCAAGATGTAACCCAAAACCAACAGGTTCAAAACCCATATGCAAACCATCCAATTTGGACCGAAGTTACATCGCGTGTTGAATTGTACACATATAACGATGCGTATCTGGCGTTAACGGCGGTATTTTCAAATCTGCCATTGGTTCAGAATGATTGGTGGACGTCATCACAAATGGATGATATGCATCAGGCATATATCCGTGGCACCAAAGTATTTGTCGTCAAAGACAGTGCGCGCTGCTATCTGATACCGGTGGCCGAATTGTCCGATGGCGAAATGTCGGCCGTCGCCCAAGCGTACGGACATTGTGTCAGTCGTTAAGATATAAAAAACCGCCACAACGGCGGTTTTTTTTAATTGTAATTATTGATTAATGTGTTGTGCGATTATTTTCGCCGCATCTTCTTGGTGTGGTAACCACAGTTTGTCGGCCGCGCACAAATCCGTAATCATTTTATCGCGGTTTGATGGAATGGTTAATTGCTGAAACGCGTTCAATATGTTCTCTGCGGTTGCGTCGCCACCCAAAATTTCCGGATAAACACCGCGGTTTAATAAAATATTCACCAAAGAAACCCAGTTTACGCGAATGATTTGTTTGCCAATCCATGTGGTTATCGGATTCATTTTATATACGATAATCGCAGGTACGTGCAACATTGCCAATTCCGCAGAAACTGTACCACTGGCGGCAATAGCAATATATGTTTTTCCAAACAAATCATATCTGTCACGTGCCGGCACCAATTCAGGTTTATAGCGCCAATTTTTAATTTCGTTTTGAATATAGTTTGCCGTGGTTTCTACAACTGGAATAACAAATTTATATCCGGTATATCCATTGCGGCACAGCATATCCATTACGTCACGCATTAATGGTAACAGACGTTTGACCTCGGACATTCTGCTGCCGGGGATTAAAGTTATGATTTTGTCTGATGAATTCTTTTTGCGTTTTTTGCCAACTAATGCATTTGCAATGGGGTGTCCAACCGCAACTGTATCCAAGCCATGTTGGGTGAAATAGGGTACTTCAAATTCAAAAAACGCATATAATTTGTCAAATGTTTCCGCATATTTTTTTGCGCGTCCTGCACGCCACGCCCAAACCTGTGGCGCAACAACATGATGGAAACGCAGACCATTTTTAACCAATTCTTGGCCCATTGGGGTTTTGCGCAACTTTTTAATAACACTTTTGGCAAACCCGGGGGCATCAATTGTCAGTACGACGTCCGGTTTTTCGGATATTATCTGATTGACGGTTTGGTTTATGCGTTGTGTCAAGGTGCGTGCGTGTGCCAAAACCTCTATTATACCCATAACTGCCAAATCAGACATCGGAAAAATAGATTTTAATCCGGCGTTTTGCATATTTTCGCCACCGATGCCCACAAAGTGGACGTCGGGCATTTGTTGCATAATACGACC
>JAZRJG010000028.1:0-7895 GCA_045645725.1 Candidatus Enterousia sp.
TCGCCCGCCGCGTCGCCCGTTACAGACATACATGTCACAATTTGTTGACGGCATGCATTGATTGCTATGTTTTGCGTAACGTCGTATGAGTTTTGTGTCAAACAACTTTTTACATCCGTTATGCAAGATTCCGCATATGCCGATAACAGTTGGTCTTGGCGGACTTTGATTTGTGTTAATGTACGTTGCAGGTATTCTTTTACAACCGCGTTGTCTGGGATGTATTCGCCGTCTTTGGTGTATGTAATATCCTGACACTTGTTCAATACAGACATACACATACCGTAATTACGGTCGGTGTCACCGTCATGATAACCTATCTTGTACTGTAAAAACGCAGACATTTCTTCGGATGTTTCGGTCGGTAAACCATCAACCGTTTTGGATATGTATTCGGGTAAACTGCCGTCTTCGGTCCATGCGTTTTTGTCGCCATAATTCCATGTCGCATACAGGTGCTCCGTATCATATGTATATCCGGGTGCCAATTGATAATTATCTATAACAGGTTGCCCAGGGGTCGAACCAACAACAACCGCACCATTTACAATGTATTTGCCGGATGGATCCAAACAGTTTTCATAATCCGCACCACATACAAATTCATCTTGCATACATGAATCCAATGCAGTCACACAGCCACGCAGGTCGTATGTGTTCTTTTGTTGACGTACCATCAAACGCGCGCGTTGCAATACGTTCTGTGCATTGCGTACCGTTTGACGCATTTCGGCATTGCCATCGGTCAATGCGCGTTCATACGCAATACAGGATTTATCAATTTCTAAATCATACGCATTGGTGATAATGTTTGTATCAACACCTTGTTTGCTGCAAACGTCCAATACTGTCGCACGGCAACGTGCCGCCGCCGTTTTGTACAATTGATCACCGCGTTGGTTTGATATACTGGTCGACGTTTGTGTTGTATTAAACATAGACAACAGGTCGAAACCTGTGCTGTCAATCGTAAAGTCCAATAAATTATCCAAATCCAATGATAAACCGTTGTCGGCAACGTCTGTTGTTGTTGCAGTCCCCGGTTTGACATCAATCATCATGTCATAGATTTTATCCAATTGGGTCTTTATTTGGCTGTTGTCGGTTACGCCCTGCATTGCCTGTTCGGCGGCCGTTTGGGTGAATAAAGTTTCAACTTCGTCACGGGTCAAACCGATATATTGAATCTGTTGCGCGACGTCTTGTAATAATTCGTTGGCTTGCTTTAACGCTTCTTCACTTTTGGCATAGTTCTTTAAGTTTTTCGAGCAACTGCAACGCCCCTGCTCGTCATCCAATACGTTACAGAAGTTATCCATACACGATACATATTGTGATTTACAAAAGTCCGTGATTTGTTTGTCGTCTTCCATAGATGCAATGGTGTCCGTCAAAGTTTTTGTTGCAGAGGTATCTACTTTACGTGTCGCAGAAAACATGCGCGACAAAACGCCCGCACGACTGTGTACAGTGTTGCCGGCACGTGTTGCGGCATTGCGTGTTGCGTTGCGTGCCGTGGTTGCGCGACCCTGTGTTTGTGCACCGGTTGCACGGTTGGCCGCCGCACGTGATGCGTTTGTCGTTGCAACACGGTTTTGAATATTTGCAGATGTACGTGCGACCGCAGAACGCGACGCGTTTGTTGTTGCGGTGCGTGCCGATGCGGCATCACGGGTGTTTACACCACGTTCGGAACGTGGTTGTGCATCAGATGTGCGAACCGCAGTTGGCGTGGTGGTTGTGCGCGCGCGAACAGAAGAAGTTGTGCGATTTACCGTCGTATCACGTTCACGACGGGTGGCAGATGTCGCCCCACGCGCATTAGCAGAACGGTTAGAAACCGCACGCTGGGGCGCAGTGGATTCAGATGGCACAACACGCGAAATAACGCCGTCCGCAGCAATCGCTGCAGGTACAGCAGACACAAATGCACAAAGGCAAGCAACAAATTTTTTCATACTTTTCTTTTTCTCTATGCCGGTATTATATCATAAATGCGGGGTGCGATTCGATAACTATTTTCAAAAAAAATGCCCAAACGGGCATTTTTTTATTTACGGATTGTTGGTGTCCAATTTTTGGTATCAACCGTTTGCAAATCGGATGGCAAATCAGACACAGATAACACATTCCAAATCTGGGTGCGACCAAATGGGCCGATTTTGCCACGAACATTTAATTTTTCGGGCGTTTCTTGCCAGATTACACTGGAATAAACTTTGCCGGATTTTGGATCCATAATTTTGCCATCTTCATAGCGCGCATCGTCCGCGTCCCATTCCATGTTCCAAATTATATCCATACCGACCATTTTTGGAGAACCAGAAACCGCATCTGCAACACGCGTTGGATTCGATAACGTTTCAGACACCGTACCATCGGTACCATACAACGCAATAATACGACCCGCCAACTCAACATCGTCACCATCGTTATATTCATACAATGCAACAATTGATTTTGGTAAATTCGTTTCATCATCAATTGTTTGATAATAACCAACATATGGGGTGGCACTTTGTGCGGCAATCGGCAACAACAAAGCAGATAAAAAAGATACAAAACGTAATTTCATAATTTTTCCTTTTGCTGTATATAAAAAACAAATATATATGGACGCAGCAATTGTATTCCAATATATGAAATCATGCAAGCAAACATTAACTTGACAATCTGCAGATTCGTGTTAACATCAATCAACATTAACAATTGGAATACTATGGCACAGAATATAATCAATCCAAAATTATTAGAGTTGGTAAAAGCACATTTGCAAGCAGGCTGGATTTCCGTAGAGACCGATTTGGCGGGCGATTTCAAAGCGTACACAGTACCTTTGGCAAACGCAAATGAAAACATGACCATTACCTGTGAAGTCATTGCCAGCAACAATAATTTCGCCACATACGAATATGCCATTATGGTTAATGAAAAATTGGTCGCAGAAACATTGATATATTCAAATCAAAAAACCTTTTCAGATAACGATAAAGTATTTTTAGATTTAATGTCTTTGTGCGCACATCAGGTTATTAAACAAGAATTACGCACTTTGATGAACCATCATAAAATCAAACCAAACACACATTAAACAATTAAACCGCGCGAACAATTCGACAAAACGTAACACCATACACCGCAGTCGCACCGGCACGTATCAACGCACGACGCAATTCAGAAAATGTTGCGCCCGTCGTCATTACATCATCAACCAATAAAATCTTTTTGCCACGAATATTTTCGGGCCGCACAACACGAAACACACCATGAATATTCAACGCACGTTCGCGCGCATTTTTATGCCCCATATCCGGCCGATACGTACGACGCACAGAATCATAATCCAACGGCACACCCAATGCCGATGCAATAGGTCGCGCCAATAGGGTCGCTTGGTTATACCCACGATGAAACATACGACGATTTGCCAAAGGTACAGGCATAACAATATCTGCATCAACATCCGTATCACGCAAAGCCCATATCATTGCACGTGACATAAATCGCGCATAATTTACACGACCACCATGCTTGAACGGCAACATTGCAGAACGTGACACCGCATCATAAACACACGCAGAACGTATCCAATCCAATTCACAATTACCCGACGCACACGTCGGACACATATGCACACCATTTATTTCCCAATCGGTCGAAAAAGGATAGCCACAACGTGCACACTTGGCGCCAGATATCCATTCAAAAGACGTCCAACAATCTGCGCATAATTCACCATGTATGGATACCGGCGTGTCACACAATGGACACGCCGGCGGATAAATAAAGTTTACCAAACTTTCTATTAACTTTACCACGTCATACTTTTATAAGTTTTTTGCCCCGTATTATCACCAAACATATTATACGATTGTTGGGTCAAAGTTTCGTATTGTTCGTTTGACAATATCCGCAAAACAATTCCGCCATCATTACGCTGGGACAAAACCGGAACAATACGTTGTAATGATACGCCGTTGTCGGTTAAGGCCTGCTCTATTATAGCCAAGCGACGCGCCGCCAATTTGCGTGTATCTTTGTTCAATGTCATTTTTTGTGGAATCGCAACCTGAACCGCACGTGTTGGATTATTGGTTACAAACGATGCGTACTGGGTCAACAACTGATAATTTTCACGCGACAATGCAGAATCATTGTTGCGGAAGTTTATCTTGATTTCCAATTCGCGTATCTTGGAACTTTCCGACAAAGAATGACGGGCGGTGAAACCTTCGGTGGACGTGGTCATATCACTGACCGTGTCAAAGTCATCGTCCATGCGGTATGTGGAAAAGTGTTTGTTTTCCGACAAAAAGGTTTTACGAAATGCCTGACGCAGTTCGGATGGTGACATCTTGGACATATCATCACGAACCGCCGCAATGCGTGGCGAAGTATTTTTTTCAACCACACGTGTGACAACTTCGTCCGCCATTGGCACAACCATACGACGCACCGCAACCTTTTCCACAGGGATATCGGCCCCACGAACAGATGACGCATCGGCAATCTTGGTGGGAGTAGCCGGCATATCTGCAATTGGTGCAGTGATAACACGATTTGAAACATTGCGAACACTGTTGTCCGCGCGACGTTGCAAATCATTCAAGCGCGCAATTTGGTTATCTATTTCCGCCAAAGGTTGTGGCGCAGGAACATCGTTTTCAACATGCGCAACACGTTGTACAACCGGCGCAACCGGTGCAGCAGACGCAACGCGAACAGGTTTGGCATCCAAACTTTCTTCGGGTAATGCAACATCGGAACGAATAACGGAAAATTCATCGGCCGTCGGCATACGCAACATACCATCATTACGTGCCCATAAATCTGCACTGGGGCGACGTGGCGACAAAACATCACCCGACGCCATTAATGGCATACCCGCATCAACAGATACCGTTGGTGCAGTCGATATAACCGACGCAGAACGCGCAACACGTGTTTGAACCACAGGTTCGGTCGCCGGCTTTTGTGTTTGTGTACGTGCCACAACACGGGGCGTAACGGCGCGTTTTTGTGTTTCCTCTCCAAATGCGGCACGGGCCGAAACACCACCCGATGCAACATTTACAACCGGCAAACGCGCATTTGCAAATGCCGGCAATGCAATAAACATCGATAATATCGAGATTGTTATTTGACGCATTTTCCTTTCCTTCGATATAATCATAGAACAAATCTTAAAATCGGTGCAAGCATAAAATATCGTAATCACAACGATATGTAAAAAAAAGCCCCCGCATGGGGACTTTTTTTATTTCGTAACAACATCTGCAATTCGTGAAACCGCCATATTTGGAACGTGGGCTTTGTGTGCCATTTTTTCCAAACGCAACGGATTATCAAACAAATCCGACAATGTAGACGACAGCCAACGGGTCGTAAATTTAGATTGCTCTATCGCAAAGCCACCGCCGTTTTTGGCAAAACTGGCCGCATTGGCGGCTTGGTCCGGATTAATGCCCAATGGAACTAAAATAGCCGGACGACCAATTGTTTGTAATTCCACAACCGTGCTGGCACCACTGCGCCCGATGACCAAATCGGCACCCGCAATCGCACCCGCCATATCGTGAATAAACGACAATACGTTCGCACGAATATTGTTATCAGAATAAAACTTTTGCAGACGTGCAACATTTTCAGGACGCGTTTGATGCGTTACAAATATCTTTTTGTTTTTCATCGCAATAATCGATTCTGGCACAACTTCGTCCAATATTTGCGCGCCCAAAGAACCGCCCGTCACCAACAAACGCGACGCATTTGGCAAAGGTGCATTTTCTGCCGCCAATATTTCACGACGTACAGGCAATCCGGTATAAACAACATTTGTAACACCATTTGGTATGCCGGTTACGGTTGGAAAACTGGTCATCAAAGTTTTTACCCATCGCATAGCAAAACGATTTGCACGACCAATGGCCGCATTTTGTTCGTGTAAAAAGGTTGGAATACGCCATACATGGGCCGCAAATACCGCAGGTACAGACGCATATCCACCAAACGCAACCACACGCGCCGGACGACAAATGGAAAATCGCGCAATCAATGCCATGGCCGATACACCAATCTTGAACAATGCCCACATTTGCTTTATACGACTTTTGGCACCAACACCCGACGCCCAAACATGCACAAATCGCGCCCCCTCTGGCGCACCACGACGAACCATATCACGAACACGCCCATCGCACGAAATTGTTATTTTATGACCACGTGATGCCAATTCGGTCGCAACACTTAATGCCGGATATACATGTCCGCCCGTTCCACCCGTCGCAATCCATATACGCATTTCACACCCCCTGTGTAATTATTTCCATTTATCTTCGCGCACAATAGCCAATATCATACCAAACAGCAAACAATACGCCAACAGCGAACTGCCCCCATATGATATAAACGGTAATGTCATGCCTTTGGGCGCAAACAAATTCAATGTTGTTAACATATTAAAACATATCTGGGTTCCAAACAATGCCGCCGCACCACCCGTCGCATACATAACAAACAAATCACGCGCATTGGTCGCGTTGGTAATCAAACGCCGAAACACAAAGAATAATAACACCAACAATCCACACGCCATTATCGCACCCAAATCTTCGGCAATGGCCGCAAAGATAAAGTCCGTATGAACGTCCGGCAAATATTGCTTTACAAACGCGTCATCGCCCGACCCCAATAATCCACCATGACGAATTGAATCAACAGAATTATCAACCTGATACGTATCGCCCGTACCGGTAAAGAATGCAATTATACGACGATGCACGTGCCCCAATGTAAAGAAAGCAACAACCAACATAAGCAAACCGGCCAAACCCAAAACCGGTATCAAGAACAGCGGCATACCCGCAATAAATATCATGGCCGAAAATACCGCCAGATATAAAATAGACGTCCCCAAGTCCGGATGATTAAATATCACAAACACAACAGGTAAAAACAGCATCAGATAATAAGACCAACTGAGCCATGTATTAAAACGCCACGCATCTTTGTTAAAGAAAATGTTTGCACCATAACGTTCTTTCATTTTGGCCAAAAAGTATGCCGTCATAACGATAAACCCCGGCTTCATAATATCCGATGGCATAACATTAATTGGCCCCAAATCAACAAAGCGCGCAGAATTATTAATCATATTGGGCATAATTACCGTCAAAGGCAATAACAGTAAACCAAACGCCAAATTCGCCCCAGACAACAACAGAACCTGTTTTTTGTTCAGAAAACTGGTACAAAACAATATGGTCAGCCCCATAATGTAAAAAGGTACCGCTTTGACCAAGAAAAAGTGCCACGGTTGACCAATGCGTTCGGCCGCGACCGAACCCGCCGACAATGCAAATATTACCGACAATACGACCATCAGCAATACACACCCCAACAGACGACGGTCTATTTCAAAATACCAACTGGTTAATTTACTTTCTTCACTGCGTGTAATTAAACTCATAACTATATCTTTATGCGAATTTTAATAATACCAATGCGAAACCCGAAAATAATATCGACAGTATAAAAAACCGTTCAACTATTTTTGTTTCAGACCACCCCAATTCTTCAAAGTGATGATGCAATGGCGCACGCAAAAACACACGACGCCCTGTACCGGAAATACGGCGCGTGATTTTGAAATACATCGTTTGAATAAATGACGACAACAAAATCAAAACCATCATACCTGCGGCGATACCCATAACAAGCTCTGCCTTTAACAGCATTGCAACAGTACCCATAAACCCACCCAGCGCAAGCGAGCCTACATCGCCCATAAATATTGATGCTGGCTTTGCGTTGTACCACAAAAATCCCAACACTGCGCCAAATGCCGCACCCAACACTGCATACAAACCGCTGGCCATTGGCAAGAACATAACTGT
>JAZRJG010000029.1:0-42589 GCA_045645725.1 Candidatus Enterousia sp.
TACAAACTTCTGCCAAAACTCACTTTTGTAAAATATTATACCCCTTTGTAACCCTTTGTAATCTTTTGCAACCTTTTGCCGCGACTTTCTATGTATTCTCCTTTATAATTCATAGTGTAAAGCAAGCAAAAAGATTACGCATGTAAACATATTTTCTATGTCCGAAATTATGTCTAGAACATGTAAAACAATCTGCGCAAAGTCGCAAAATCGCATAAATTCGGGCAAATAACACGAAATAAAAAAAAGCCGGAAATCCGGCCAAAACTTGGCCTGTCCTACGAAGCCACAAGGTGGCGAAGTAGGATAGCAGCGGAGGGAAACTTCTCCGCACGAGCTAGGCAGAAAACTGAAACTTTCATTTGTTTTGTAATAGTTGATGTCTAGTATATGTAAAACTATCCATAAGCGTTAATCATATTAAATACAAAATTCACTTTAATAAAAACCGCTACACCGCTTGCAAATCTGCATTTTTATGCTATAAATCTTGTGAAAAATATTAAAAAGGTACTTAAAATGTCGTCTGTACAAAAAGCCAAGTTTTATTGTGAAGGATGTGAAAAGAATTGCGAACTGTGGGCAAACATGCACACAAGTGGTTCAATTTATGCTACTTATTACATACATCCCATGATTGGCAACATGGCTATAAATAAATACACTGATGAATTCGGCAAAGAATGTAATGCAGGAATACAACTTAAAAATTATAGTTGGGATAGTGATGATAGTATGATTTTTACACCACTGCCCCAAGGCGCATTAAGGGCTGCATTAGAACGGGCAACACATCAAGCACGCCTTGCCGCAAGACACTGTCCGCATTATCACAAGACAAAATAAAGGCAAACAAAAATGTCATCTGTCAACGATAATTCTGTTGTTAACCCATGGGAAGATATAACGGCACAAGATATAGAAAAATTATCCTCCACCGCAATGCGCGAAAACAATGCAGACTATTTCCTGGCCCAAATGTATCGAACGGCACGTAATATAGTTGCATATAATTATCGTGGTTCCATTACCCCAGATACAGAAATTCATTTTGGTTGGGGAATTAAACAACGTTTTGGACAGGAACACAGAAATTTTTATGTCTATCAAAAAGGCACGATATATTTGTGCAATCTGTACGAAATGTTACCACGCATTGGTATTCCTGTTGCGCATTTTACACCAGAACAAGACAAGGTATTTCGACATGCGGTGCAATCTGTGGTTAAATATCATAAAAATCCATATCTGTATGATTCAGCGCATGGTGAGATGAAAGAATTTTCCCCAGAAAAATTAGTCAACCCAAAATATAGACCGTTATTAGAATACTTTGGTTACAGCATACAAAATTACCAAGAACAAAATCCATTACAGTCACCTGTGCGCTGTGATGGGTGTGAACGACGTTGCCATATGGGGTATCAAAAACATCCACTTGACCCCTATGATGAGTTCAACAGATATTACAACGAATACCCAACAATAAATCATATTTTCGCAAACGGTTGCCCCGAAAAATGTGCCGCTAAAATTCAGGAATACACCTTGTTCATCAAACAAAAAACAGCACTACAAAAACCTAAGAAAACATTCACCCAAAAACAACGCATAAACATAAAGCCAGAACAAGGAAATGTATATGTTCCGTCACCTGGAAAATGTAATGGGTGTGATGCCAGATGTAAACTGGGGACGGCGTTTTTATTTGATAAAGATTACGTTTACCCGACGATTGATGGGAAAATTATGGCGCGTTATATCGATGAAAAACACCATTATCAATATACCGGAACCAGTACAGTGGAGTGGGGGATGTCCCCACAACAGGTTGCAGACAGAATCGCAGGCTTTGTTGGCACAATCGCCCGCGTGTGTGACCATTACAAAACAAAATAAACCATCCGCCCCTTCGGACAAAATTTGGAAATTTTTACAAAATAAAAAAGCCGGAAAACCGGCCGAAACTTGGCCTGTCCTACGAAGCCACAAGGTGGCGAAGTAGGATAGCAGCGGAGGGATTGTCTGATTCCCATATTCGCTTTCGCTCTATGGGCCCCTTTCGCTACGTATAGTTCAAACTTCGTTAACACTCGTTTTCACCAACTGACGCCCCGGACCCTGGGCCCCTCATCGTCCACAACTATACCAAAATTAAAACCGCCCAAACGGGCGGTTTGAATTTTGGTAGCAGCGGAGGGATTCGGACCCCCGACCAAAGGATTATGATTCCTCTGCTCTACCACTGAGCTACGCTGCCAAGCGACACGCATTATAACATCATTTTTTTCAAATGCAAGGCAAAACAGCAATACGAATTAATTCATATTTACAATTATTATAATTTTTAACAATAATACTTTTATCTACCACAAAAACATGCTACAATGGCGACCATGAAAAAATTTATATACTCTTTATTAATAATATCCGCCCCAATAACTGCCACGGCGAACACAAACCCATTCTTTAACGGATACGACAATCAATATGCCCTTGATTTTGGATGGGGTGTTGACAGTGGCTTTTTAATCCCCGCCCCTATTCGTTGGGTGCCATTTATTATGATGCAGGCCCAATATTCACAACCAACCGAATTTTTTCGTCTGCCCGCACGCAAATCATTAAACATTATTCAAACATTGGGTTCCGGCGAATCACGTGGTTGGCATTGGAACAAATACACAATTCCAATCGTCACAATTTCCGAAGATGTAATATTGGCACACGGCAAAAAATGGTATTTTTATACCGGATTTGCCGCCGGCTTTCAAATGCAACAAAACGAACGCATTGGATCTAAATTATTATTCGGATTCAAGATTGGCAGTGGCTATAAAATATCAGATTGCATGAATTTGGAATTTTTTGCCCAACATTATTCCAACGGTAACACCGCCAAAGAAAATCACTCTTATGCATTTTTTGGCACAGGCATTACATATAATTTTTAATAAAAAGTCAGAAAATAAAATTAAAGATAATGGCACAGATAAACGGGTTGATAATGACATAGTGTACAAAAGTTACACGATCCATTACCAACCCGCTTTAGATATGCCATTAGATTTAATTTAGTTAAACCATGAACGGTAAATTCTCTAAAGTACCTTCGGCGACACGAACGTTTACGTCAATCATCATAAAGATTGAATCCGGTGTACGCAATTCATGGTCGGCAAAGACAGACGAATCCAACAAGTGACTGGTATTAACAGACAACTTTGTAATCAAATGGTCATCGTCCAACAAAGTGTAAATCGGACCAATATCCGTTGGTGTATTTGCACCAACTTCGTGTTCATTTTGTGGGCAACGCAAACCATCCATAATTGTTTTTACACGGTTATCAATATCGCTGCGTGGCACGCCAACGATTTCTGGATGCAACATTTGAATATCCAATTCGGCCATCAATTTCAAGTTTGGTGTAATAATCGGATTCCAATCAATCCCACCAACGTGACGTGTTGTAATTGGGCTTTTTGTTGGATTTGGCACCATATACTGCGTCAAATTATTCCAAGGACTATGTTCAACCAACTTCTTTAATTGCGGATGAAACTGCATACGAATATCTGCGATATGCTGTGCCCGTTTTTTTGGATTAATTAAGATATCACCAAAATACAATAATTTAAACTTCATACTCACACCCTTTTGTTTAAATAAAAATTATCCTTTTTTCTTGATAATTATACCAGAAATTGCTATGTTTTACACAGAAAAAAGAAAGGAATGTTAAATGTCTGTAAATAATGAATATACTGGTGACTCGATTAAAGTTTTAAAAGGGTTAGAAGCGGTTAAAAAACGCCCTGGGATGTATATTGGCGACGTCGGCGAAGGCGGCAGCGGTCTGCACCATATGATTTATGAAGTTGTCAACAACAGTATCGACGAAGCAATGGCGGGCTATGCGGATACGGTTTATGTATCTTTGAACGCAGACGGTTCTGCAACAATCCGTGATAACGGACGCGGTATGCCATTTGATATTAACCACGACACCGGTCGCAGTGCTTTGGAATTAATTATGTGCGAATTACACGCCGGTGGTAAATTTGACAACGAAGGCAGTGGCGCATATAAAGTATCGGGTGGTCTGCACGGTGTGGGTGTATCCGTGGTTAACGCATTGTCGTCTTGGTTGGAAGTAACCGTTTGGCGCGGCGACAAGCAGGCATTTATGGCATTTGCCGACGGCGTACCAACAACCGACGTAAAGATTACAGAAAACAAATCCGGTATTGCACACGGAACCGAGGTTTCATTCAAACCTTCACCCGACACATTTACCGGCACGGAATTCAGTTTTGACACCATGGAAACTTGGTTGCGCGAACAATCTTTCTTGAACGCCAACGTCAAGATTATACTGGAAGACCTGCGTGGCCCAGAAAAGAAAGAACGCGAATTCCACTCGGTTGACGGGCTAAAGGGCTTTGCAACATACCTGAATAAATCCAAAGAACTGTTAAACCGTGAACCAATCCAAATGATTAAGCAACAAGATGATTCATACATCGAAATTGTTTTGCAATGGACAACGGCATATACAGAAACATCTTTATGCTTTACAAACAACATCCCAAACCGTGACGGGGGTACACACTTGGCCGGTTTCCGTGCGGGATTAACACGTGCAATTAACAAATATATTTCCGAAAAAGGAACAAAAAAAGATATCAATCTGTCTGGCGAGGACTTCCGTGAAGGTTTAACCAGTATCGTCAGTGTGAAAATCCCAGATCCAAAATTCGGTTCACAAACCAAAGACAAATTGGTATCCAGTGAAGTTCGCCCAATCGTTGAAAGCACTGTATCTGAAATGCTGTACGAATTCTTGGACGAAAACCCACAAATTTCTAAAACAATTATTGATAAAATTATCGAAGCGGCCACCGCACGTGAAGCCGCCCGTAAAGCACGTGAATTATCACGCAAAAAAACAGGTCCCGAATTGGGTGGTCTGCCCGGAAAATTGGCGGGCTGTTCCGAACGTGACCCATCAAAATGTGAATTGTTTATTGTAGAGGGGGACAGTGCTGGTGGTACCGCAAAGCAAGGACGAGACCGCAAAACCCAAGCCATATTACCATTACGTGGTAAAATTTTGAACGTTGAACGTGTACGCTTTGATAAAATGTTGGGGTCCGACACAATTGGCGCATTGATTACCACAATGGGCGCCGGCATCGGCAAAGATGATTTCGACATTGAAAAAATGCGATATCACAAAGTCATCATCATGACCGACGCGGACGTTGACGGTCAACATATTCAAACATTGTTAATGACATTCTTCTATCGTCATATGCCCCAAGCAATCGAACGTGGATATATCTATGTTGCCAAACCACCTTTGTACGGTGTTACACGTGGCAAACAACAAATATATTTACAAAACGAACGTGAAATGGACGATTATTTGATGGAACAACTATCAACAGACGGTATGATTGAAACAGCCGACGGCACACAAATTTCAGGCGCGGACTTAAAACGTTTATTGGGGTTGGTATTGGATATGCGTAATGCCCTGCAACCATTAAACCATATTGTTCCATTACGCTTTGTCGAAGCATTGGCATTAAACGGCGCATTTGAAAATGAAAACGAACAAACATTTACCGCCGTTCAAACTATGCTGGACGCGCAAGAATTAGAATTCGAACGCGGATGGAAAGTATCTTCAAACGAATCCGGCATCGAAATCACACGCACATTGCGCAGCGTTCGTGAAACATATGTTTTACCACGCGAAAAAATCAACGGGGCCGAAATTCGTGCATGGCACAGATTGGATGGTCGCAACGAATTGATTGAAACATTTGGCAAACCAACCGTATTACGCGTTAAATCAAAGTCACAAAAAATATGGGGTGCTTTGACTTTGTTAAACACTGCATTTGAATACGCAAAAACTGGACTAAAGATTCAACGCTATAAAGGTTTGGGTGAAATGAACGCAGAACAATTATGGGAAACAACTATGGATCCCAACCATCGTTCTTTGTTCCAAGTCACAATCCAAGACGCCACCAAAGCCGACGAAGTTGTATCAATGTTAATGGGCGACGTTGTTGAACCACGACGTGACTTTATCGTTGAAAACGCATTGGATGCAAACCTTGACGTTTAATGATTTGGCGCAGGTTTTTCCTGCGCCTATTTAATTACGGAAACAAAAATATGTCCGATCCAAAATTTAACATTAACGAATTTGGTGAAATACACCGTCCAAGTCACACCAAAAAGGACGACTTGGAATCATCGGAATACAGTATACTGCAATACGAAATATTTTCACATCCGGAACGCTTTACCGCCACAGAATTAGAACAAAAGAAAAAACGTCTTGCCGAACTGGAACAAAAATTTGGCAAACAAGACGATTCGGCATTGACCAAAATGCGAATAAAATTAAAACAGAAAAAGCAACCCAACAATCAATCATTAACAAATGCTTTGCTTGGCTTTAAACAAAACAAAGAATCAGGAAAATAAAATGTCCGAACCTATGCCAATCATCAAACGTGGCCCCAGCAAACTGGACCAATTAAAAGCGGAACTAAACAAAGCCGAAACAGAATTAGAATATTTCCGCCACAGCAACCTGTCCGAAGCACAATTATCATTATACAAAACACGTGTAAAAAGATTAAGAGAACAAATCGAAGCAGAAAAAGGCAAACAATTGCAAAATAGCCAAATGAATATAGATGAAAAATTAAAACAATTATCTGCACAAAAACAAAATCCTTCACCGGCACAAATGGCGCAATTTGCCATGAACAACCAATACAATTAAACATAAAAAATGTCCGACCATAAATTTACATCTGATTGGTTTTTTGAACTGGATAAAACACTGCGTGCATCAGGTTTGGATTCAGACGCACAAAGCTTTGACGAAATTTTATCAAACTTGAAACAACGAAAAATTTATTCACCAGATGAATTTGCATCACATTGCTTTTATGTAATTCTGGCGGGTGGATTTTCACAACAAACCGCAAAGAAAATTCACGAAAAAATTATTCACGCAATCAATCACCACAATACAAACTTTGATAATTTGATTCAGATTTTTAACAACAAAAACAAAATAAATGCCATCTGTAAAATTTGGGATTTACGACATAAAATTTGCGAACAATACTATACATTAAACACATTAGATGAAAAATTACATTTTTTACAATCCCTGCCTCACATTGGAAAAATCACTGCCAATCACTTGGCACGAAATCTGGGCGAAGACATTGTAAAATACGACATATGGATTCAACGTCTTGGATGTGCATTTGCCAAACGCGATGATTTGGTATCCAAAATCAATAACGCAAAATTATGCGACGAAATAAAAACAATTTGCGACGATATGTTCACACACCTGAACGATGCAACGGGTCTGCCCCGTGGCTATATCGATGTAGTATTATGGAAATCTTTACAATCAGGATTAATAAAATTATGAACGTTAAAATAGAACAATCTTGGAAAGATGCATTAAACCCAGAATTTAATAAAGATTACTTTATTACACTGACCGATTTTGTCCGCAACGAATACACATCGGGCCACACCATATACCCCGCTGCAAAAAATATATTTAATGCATTTAATTTATGTCCGTTGGATAATGTCAAAGTTGTAATTATCGGCCAAGACCCATACCACGAACCAAACCAAGCACACGGTCTATGCTTTTCGGTTTTACCACCAACACCAAACCCACCCAGTTTACAAAACATCTATAAAGAAATCGAAAGTGATTTGGGACACAAAAGTATAACAAATGGCGATTTAACCAAATGGGCCGAACAAGGTGTATTATTATTAAATTCAACATTAACTGTGCGCGCACATGCGGCGGCATCACACGCCGGACACGGATGGGAAGAATTTACAGACGCCGTAATACGCACATTGGCAACACGTAAAAACATTGTTTATATGCTGTGGGGTTCATTCGCACAAAAGAAAGCATCAATCGTACCACAAAACGACAATTTAATATTAAAGTCCGCACACCCCTCCCCACTGTCGGCATACCGTGGATTTTTTGGCAACCATCACTTTTCATTGGCAAATGAATATTTAACCCGCCACAACAAAACACCAATTAATTGGTAAAGAATTTGCAATGAAATAAATTAAAGATAATGGTATAGATGCGAATAAACCCGTTGGCGTAGTGTGCAGACGCTACATGAGCCAACGGTTTTATTTGCAGATATGCCATTAGATTTAATTTATTATCTGGTCCTGCATTTGGAACGTCCCCAGCACCACCCATGCAATTATCACGGAAACCAAAACTATACCCAGACCGTTCAAAATATTGGAAATTCTTTCCATTTTACGAACGGACTCGTTCAAATAATCATTTGCGATACGGGTCAAGTTTTCATCAAAACCGTTCATATCGGCATAGATAATCAAGTCACCTATGATTTCAGAGTCCGGAAAATCTGTTTTGGTATGTGACAAAGCAACACCTAAATTTTCACCGTTGGCAACAAAGCGTAAAGCAGAATCCAAAATACGACGAACGTATTTATTGGAACTGTCCGCCAACATACGTATAGCATCCGGTATTGTAACACCGGCACTGACCATTGCGGCCAAACTCATTAACCAACCGGACGACACTTGAATTTTATAAATACTCCAAGGCGGTAATTTATCAAAGAACGCACGAACACGCCCCGACCAATTTGCCAAACTGCCCCAAACAATTGTGATTACCGATGCCGCGACAACCAAAAACACATACCAATATTTAATGGATATATCCGACAACCATATCAAAGAACGCGCACTGCCCCGCCACACAATATCATTGGTTGCAATTTCCGCCAAAGGTGGCACCAAATACAATCCCACCATAATGATAATACCAAACGTCAATCCCAATAAAAACAAAGGATATGCAACCGCAGTCGTCATTGCACGTCGGATGCGTTGCATACCATCAACAACACGTCCAACATTTTCCAATGCAACAACCAAATTAGATAAATTTCCCGATGTCACCAATAATGTTTCATTTGGCGGCACCCAACCACGGGTTGCTTCGGAAAAAGTCATACCCTGTTCTAAATTCTTTTGCCATTGACGCATAACGATTGCGAACGGCTCATTTGGTTTTGTACCGTTTTTCGATTCAATCATTTCGATACGTTCCAACGCATCAATCAAAGTAAAATCATTTCGCAGCAAAGATGCCAACTTACGACAAATCGACATACGTTTTTCGGTATTCAACCGAAACATCATTTTGGCATACAATAATTCCAACCGGTTCATATTAATACACCCCCGGCTGATTTATTTGGCCAACCCAACGTTCTAATTCATCGATACTGATAACCCCCTGTAACATCAAAGACACTGCCGCTTCTTTTAATGTACGTCCATCCATTTCTTCTAACCAATACTGCATTGCGCCATCTGTATTTCCCGACAAAGCCAAACGCAAAAACTCGCTGTTGGTAATAATAATTTCACCCGCTTTGATACGCCCCGCATTACCTGTACCATTACAATGCGAACACCCCGCCCCACGTTGATAAACTTGACGCAGACCAATTTCACCATACGAATCCAGCACACGCTTATACGCCCCACGTTCCGGATGATTTATCAAAGGTTCACGACAATGTGGGCAAACCTTTTTGAACAAACGCATAGATACCAACCCACGCATCAATGTTTCTTCTTTTAATTTAAAAGGTTCTATCCCCAAATCCAACAAACGCGTCAACGCCGCCATTGCCGAATTCGCATGCAACGTCGTCCACACATTATGCCCCGACAACGCACCACGCACAGTTAACTGGGCCGCAGCCAACGTACGAATTTCACCAACCATCAATGTATCTGGGTCACTGCGCAATGCGGCCGCCAACGCTTCTACATACTTTACTTCACGTTGTTCTTCATTGGTTGTATTAACCACCGGCATTTGTCGCGCACCAAAGATTTTTTGTTCAACAGGATTTTCCACCGTAATCAAATTAATTTCATAATTACGTTCCCGCAACATCATAGACATATTGCGCACCAAAGTTGTTGATTTACCGGAACTGGTTGGCCCCGCAACAATCACCAATCCCGTTGGAAACGAACGCAAACGCGCCAATAACCTTTGTTCATACGGCCCAAATTCTTGCTCTATTTTTATACCTTCGGATGGATTGTCATACAGCAATCGCATAACAACATATCTGGTACCGAACGCAATTGGATTGAACTGCATACGCACCGCCAGAACACCGGACGGCAAATACAAATCTTTTGTCCCACGCAAAGGTGTCCGCCCGTCTTTCTGGGCAGATTGATATTCATTTTGCGCATAGTTCGCATTTGACATATCCGACGACGCAAACGCGGCACGCACAAATGATTCACCCCATTGTGAATTATATTCCATAACGGGTTGCATACTGCCATCTATACGAAAGAAAACTGTCGTCTGGTCTGCAACTTCAATGTGTACGTCGGATACTTTTTGTGCTGCGGCTTTGGCGATAATATCCACAAAATCTTTTTGCATTTGATTATCAAAATCCGCACGCCCACGCGTAACACCACCCAATTTCACTTCATTGGTTTTATAGATATGCGAAATCAAACTTAAATCCGAATAATACGGCGCATTAATTTTACGTCCCTGACGATGCAACAAATCCAAAAAAGCCAACACGCGCCCATCGTATCTGTGGGTACGTGAAATGACAATTTCACCACCGGAAAAATATGCAACCATATTTTGGGTATCGCGCGGCAATTCGAACAACGCCCCTGTCACGGTCAACAATTTATTTCCGTTTGCATACAGATAATCAATGATGTCTTTGGCATCGGCACCTTCCAACCCCGCTGGCACAGACGGTTGCAGATTCTTTTTTTCATCAAAGATTTCTTTTGCATCAACCATGATTATTTTCCGTTACTGACATTTAAATTTTGCACTGTGCCATCTGGGCCAATAAATTCAACCCCATCATCCAAAGAAATTGACTTTACCTTGAAACCGCCCAACGATTTACCGACACCAATACGCTTGGTTTGACCCGTCCCCAAATCTGCGACCGTCGCCTGTAATTGTGCACCGGCACCTGCAACACTGACCAATCGATACATTTTTGCGACATCCATTTCGACCGCTGGCGCAGATGTACTAACAACCGGCTTTGTTGCGGTCTTTTTCTCTTCCATTTCCGCCAACCAAGATTCTTTTTCTTTTTCGATACGTGCTGCTTCGGCCTCTAACTTGGCTTTTTGCGTTTCTATTTCTTGCTGTTGCTGCTCGGCACGTCCGGACAGTGTATCAATTTCCATATGCAGTTTTATTTTTTCCGCCGCCAATCTATCCAATTCCAAATCCAATTGGGCGCGTTCTTTTTCCAACTGCATTAATATTTTTTCTTGTTCCAAATCTGTAATCTGTTGAAACAGCGAACCTTCCACTTGATAATTATCAATTGCATCTGCGGCGACCTGCTCCATTTCCACTTCTATATCAACAACCTGTTCTGGGGCCGCATTAACACGCCCCATCATCGCCACAACCCCCAACACCACAAACATCAACATTTTTTTATTTTGCATAGATTATCACCTCATAGTTCCATGTCAAAGACCGCACATCCCAACGCGTGCGCATCATATAAACCCCACCAAAATCCGAAAAGATTTCCATAAACTGTGTTGGTATTAATTTTGTTTTTACCCCAACCTCTACCAAATTTACATTTGCAACATCAACACCATTGGTTAATGTATCTGTCACAATTTGCGTCTGTAAATCCATATCTATTGATTGAAACAATGTCGTCACATCACGAACAATCGTATCCACATCACGTTCATCAACCGACGCAACCGTTGGCAATTCCGGCAACTTGGCACGAACACGCACAACATCTTCATTTACCTCTTGGACAAATGCCCCCGGCATTATACGTGCAACAATTTCATAAAACTCGCCCAAAGTTCCCGATTTACGTACAAATTCTGTTGTAACATATTCTTCATCACATTCGGCATAAACCTGATTCCAACCGGCGACAATTTGCATTACAAAGCCCGTCGCACGATAACATAACTCTGCACGCGCCGCCGCATCGGGCAACAATTCATACGGCATAACAATTGGTTCCGGCGGGATTGGTTTTTCAATTTCAAATTGCGCATCCAATTGTTTATTTTTTTCTTCTAATTGTTTTTTATATTCTGCCACCAATTCTGGATTAACCTGATTTAAATTTGGCCGCGGCATTAACACTTGAACAATCGGTTCACGAAACAAAACCAACATCCCCAACACAAACAAACCAAACAGCATCAACGAAAACAGATTCACACCAAAGTGACTGATTGAATGCATAGTCGTTCTGTTAAAGCCACTTAATATTTCCGAAATATCGCGTTCTGCGGCCTTTGGCATTCCCCACGCCCCCGGCGCAAAGAAAGCACCCCAATCTGGGATTTCAGACAACTTTACATATTCTGCCCGCGCATCTTTTTCTGTTTCAAAAACCTTGTCGGCCAAAATAACACCATTACGCGCCGCAACCAAATAGAATCCCGAATTCACACGAAACATTGCCAAGAAAGACGTATATTCCGCAAACCTTTCCATTACCGCCGCCGCCGCCACAGGCATACCGACCCGCACCCCCATACGCGACGCGCCCAACCCAACCATAGAACGATATTCTGTGAACAGGTTTAATTTTTTATCAATTGTACGCGCCAAAGTTCGGGCATAATTTCGCACAACAACACCGGCACGCACGGGTTGCCACAGCAATCCGACCGCGTACTTTTTTCTGTTAACATATATATATTGACTGGCCAAAAAATTCTCTCTCTGAATATTCAAAATGATTATAACAAAAAAATCGCCCCCGTGGCAACATTTTTAACACCCTTAAAAATACAAATTGAATACATTGACAAACAATCCTATGGTGCTAACATAAACACAATGTTAAATAAACCAATAATAAAATACATCACAATTACAATAAACGACAAAAACGTCGAAGATTTTATGCGCCTTGCATCATCTGGCAAATTTAACACCGAAACAAATACAATTGAAATATATTCATATAAACTTGACCCAAATTTTTCACCCGCCCATCTAAACAACATAAAAGAAATGATAAAAATATTGGCGGATGCAAAAAAGTACACTATTAACCACGAAATGCGTCATTGGCACAATCATAAGACATTGGGCGACTTTGGGGACTTTGCACGACACAATTATTTCCAAGAAACATCTTTATACTATCTGGACGAAATATCCGCATTTTCCGCCGGCATATTGTATTCGGATAAAACACTATTACAATTTGGCACAACACCCGAAAGCATAATTGCCGCCCTACAATGTGGCACAGACGAATTTATGCACCCCGAAACATTTGGATTTTATTTATCCGATATAACAGACCACGTCACAGAATATATTCTTGACGATTTACACAGCAACGACATAACTTTGAATAAATTAAAGCGTCAATATCACACATCACTTACTGCACTCGACCGACTGTTTTCAAAACGCTTTCATCGTGCGGCAAAATATTTACTGACATTCGACAACCAATATGTATTGAACAAGAAAAAACTACCACCACACGCAATGGACGCACTGCAAGATGTCAAAAGCAAACTTGAACAAATAAAATATCTGTTCTTAACAAAATTGCAATGCAGAATACACGAAATTATATATTAAAAACGCCCCATTTTCATGGGGCTTTTTATTACATACAATTACCATATTCACAATCAACCGGTATCGACACAGTCGCCGAACCACCATCGCGCGCGGTACGAACATGATTTGGATATGGACAATCATAAACATTTGCAACCAACACAAACGCACGTTCCGGCCCAAAGATTACCCATTCGTTTGGTTTTGTACGTTGACTGGTAATCCAATATGCATTACCCGGACGGGCTTGGTCAACAATACGATTTTCCAAATATCTGCGCGCATCATTTGCATCATACACAGACACTTCGGATTCTAACTTATATAAAAAAGTACAACCAACAGGTTCGGCATCCAATTGGGTTAAATACTGACTGCCGTTTTTATTTTCAATCATACCGCCACATGCCGCCAACGACAACACAGATAACACAGCAAAGATTTTTTTCATTTTTGTATCCTTTTTTATTCTGCATCGATTATATCATAATTGTCCGGATTGCTGAATAATTTTTTCAAAACCAAATTATTCAACGCATGACTTCCTTTGTACGATTCCATTTTGGCAACAACAAAGCCGCCACTGGTAAACATATCACCAACCGCATCAACAATTTTATGACGCACAAATTCATCATCCCAATGGGTTGCATTTAAAGTTCCATCACCCGCATCATTTAATGCAATAACATTCGTTTCATTTGCCCCATGCCCCATACCGTGTTTTTTCAAATATTCCCATTCAGAATACTTACCAAACGTACGTGCCCGCGCAACATTATCGATAAAATCCGTCACCGATTTTTTTGTTCCGTCATAAACATATGTATAAGATTGCGTCCCGATAATTTTTTCTGGATAAACCAAAGTCGCCTTTATTTCCAACGCATTATTTTCATTTGGCGACAAAGACACAAACCCATCACTTTTGCGTCCCGCCACTTTATTCATCAACCAAATCTTCAACCGCGCAATCAATGGCAATTGCTTCAACACTTCGTTCGCACGAACAACAACCGGTCGTTTAACAACAATACGCTTAAAATTACCTGCTTCAACCCCCGCTTCCATAAAAGCATCTATGAACTGTGCCGCACTGCCATCTAAAATAGGCGTTTCAACACCATCAATTTCAACAATCGCACTGTCGATACCGGAAATAAATAACGCCGCCATCAAATGTTCAACGGTTTGCACATGTGCAGAATCCATTTTACCAATTGTTGTATTGCGCATTTTTGTTTCACCCACATTATCATAGACCGCGGGAATCGTTTCAGAATTCGGCATATCAACGCGCTTCCACACAATACCTTTTTCATCACTGGGGCGCACAACAACGGTCACCGGTTTTCCCGAATGAATACCAACACCGGTCAAGACCACATCTTTTTTCAAAGTCGTCATTTCAATTTCTCCTTTAACCAATCATAAAATGTATTTTCAATAACTGTATCCAAACGCGCATATTTGATTTCATCACGAATTTCAATTGGCAAACGCACCCAATCTTTTTCCGTAGTAATCAACTTTGCATTTTTTTTCTTTGCAATCGCGAACAACTTTTCAATATCCTGTTGCGTATATTCATAGTGATCCGGAAACGCACGACGCGCCACAACATTTTTCAACGCTGCAAAGAATTTCTTTGGATATCCAATTCCTGCAAACGCCACCAATTTCACATCATCAGCATATGGTGACACCGTTTGATTTTTCGCCCAAAACACAGGCACCCCAACCGGCAATTTAAAGTTCTTTTTCGGATGTTTGTTTTCAATCACGATAACCGCATCTGCTTTTTCAACCGATTTTTTTGGCACACGCAAAGGCCCCGCCGGCAACATCAATCCATTTCCATATCCCAACCCTTGGTCAAAAACAATAATTGAAACATCTTTTTTGATAGATGGATTTTGCAACCCATCATCCATAACAATCGGACTGTTATCATCTTGCTTATTTAACAAAACAACATTTGATTTTCTGTCACCAACATGCACCGCCAAACCGGTTCGTGATAACATAGTTGCTTCATCCCCAATATTTCCGGTTTTTGCACTTTTTTTATACCCGCGCATAACAACCGGCGCACCAAAGTAATTCGCAATCGCGCGCACAATCGGTGTTTTACCAACACCACCCGCAAAGATATTACCCACGCAAATAATTGGCCGTCTGGATTTTATTGCGAACAAAGCACGCCACACGGCAACAATACGCCCCACCAAATAATAAACCCAAGAAATCGGTATCAACAACCACGCAACCGGATTTTGCTTCAAAAACCACCATGGTGTTTTCATTTTATGCGCCCCTCTTTTTTTTCTGTTTTGCCTCCCGCACAGCACGCTTAAATTCCGTTGCTGTTAAATCTTGTTCTGGCGACACGATACCGCACTCTTTATCCAAATCATACATTTGCTTATTCATAATTTTTTCTAAATCGGCACGTATTTTTTCAAAATCCGCCGGCGTTGCATCTTTGGGTACAAAATATGCATTACCCACATTACAAACAATTTTATTAAATGGCAAAGCAATCAAATATCTATCCCAACGGTTTTGAATCCACGAACGCTTTGCGGAATAACAAACCGGAATAATTGGCGCACCACTCATTTTTGCGAAATACAATGCCCCATCGTGAAAACGCAAAGACGGCCCCCCTGGCCCATCTGGCGACAAACAAATCGCATGTGTACCACGTCTTAAAATCCGCAAACCTTGACGCAAAACCGACACACCACCTTTGGACGAAGACCCATAAATCGCACGCAACCCAAACAACATTTGTAATTTTGCCATCATACGTCCGTCTTTGTGACGACTTGCCACCATGTATGCACGCATGCCACCAAGACACACAATTGGCGCCAACATCATAGACCGCCCATGCCAAACAACAAAGATTGCCGGTTTATTTCTATATTTACGAAATACGTCGAACCCTGTTAATTTTTTCACCGATGTCAGATACACAAACCATACCGGAACGGCCATTAATATCGCCATAATCCATTGTAAAATCCCACACCCCAATACAGGTTCCCAGAATTTTTTCCACGCTTTTCTAAACGTTTTATTTTGAAACACAATCATCCCTTATGATATAACGACAAATATCATAGCAACAAAAAAACCACATTTCAAGACCGACGGCAAAAACACCGACCAACGAACCCAACGACATTTTTTTATTGACTATTACAATAAATCATATATAATACACAGGCCTTATCGCGGGGTAGAGCAGCCCGGTAGCTCGTCAGGCTCATAACCTGAAGGTCAGTGGTTCAAATCCACTCCCCGCAACCAAGATTAAAAAAACACCGCACAATGCGGTGTTTTTATTCAAAACTTTAACATCACCCACCATAACCATACGTAAATTTGCCCGTACCGGCATTGGGGTAATATTTTTGTTCCACAATATCCCACATACCATTTTCCGGCACGGTAAATTCACCAATCACTGCCCCACGTTGCACCGGCACCAAGTTTCGTACCAACTTGCCTTTATCATAAACCTTGAAATAATATATTTTTAATTTCGGGTGTTCCGATGCCGCCCCTTTTAACAGCAATATACTTTTATTATTAACGGTACCCTTGGTTGGTGATTTCAATGGTATAACCTTATCCCCAATTGAATAGTTTGTAAAATCCAATGTTTCCACATATGGCGTATTTATCTTTCGTTGCATATCTAATCGTGCCATTGGCGCATTGGTACGTGTATCAACATACAAAAACGTTACCCCTGTCCCCGATTGCAACAAACGTGTAATATTCGCCGTTTCTGATTCATAGTTTGCAAATATGGCCTCATACCCCCTTGGCAATACGGTCCACGCATACTTAATCTTAAAACTAAGGTCTGCATTATTCCCCGGCACACCTGTATCTATATACTGATAACCATCCGACGCCAGATATGTATTTTCATCAACCCAAACCAGTTTTCCACCAACCATCCCAATATTATCGATACTGTTATCATCATGCAAAGAATAAACCAAACCATCTTCTGCCCGCACTTTTATTGTATTAATGGTATTCACATTTGGCGACATTGCACCATAATACACCACCCCATCAATCAATGCCGCCATTGCATGTTTGGTCTTTTTAACCTTGTTGAACACGATACGTGTATTACCAATATTCAAGGCCTTGCCACAATCGGTCGCTTCATTTGCGGCGGCGCCATATCCCGTTGTTGTCAATCCATCTGGACACATATTTCTTTCAACAACCTGACCATAGTTTAAAACGGCACCTTCACCCCAATACCCAATACCAACATCCGTACATTTTCCACCGGCATTCGGCACATACGTACCGGATGTACAATACATAGTACAATCCGCCGCACTGGTTTTACCACGTTCTTCACTTAAATCATAGCCATCTGGACACGGGATACATTCTGTTACATTTCCCCCCGGCGAATATACGGCACCATTACAAATATCACAGATATTTTTTCCACCATAATAAAAATCCCCTTCACCCAGATTGCCATAAAATTTCCGTTCAACAACATCCCACATCCCCGGCGCATCGATACGTGTTCCCCCAATAACCATACCCTTATCCACTGGCAACATATATCGTATTAAATTATCCCCATCCCACACTTTAAAGTAATAAATTTTTACGTCCGACGGTCTGGCTTCATTTTCCGCAAACAACAATATATTTTTATTATTTTCAACTGTTGATTTTTGCGCAGTCAAATTCCGTGTCGCATTACCACTAACAAATTTTTCCGCATCTAAATATTCTATATATACTTTACCTGCTGCCCTATTTTCTTGCAAATCATCACTGTCACCGGCCCGTGTGTTTAAGTTATAATGCGCACGTGTACTACCATATTGAATCAATCGGGTCACATTTGAATTTTCATTCCCGTTATAGTTTCCAAAAATCCCACGATAATCTGTTGCTTCCGGCATATTAACCCATTCATATTTTACTTCGAACCGCAAATTATCGTTATTTCCATTAACCCCTGTATCAATATACTGTTCGCCATTACCACGCAAATAGACATCCGGATTCACCCACACTAATTTTTCATCAGAAATCACACTATTTAATTTTTTCGTATAAAAATAGCCCGGATTACACGATGCGTCATATTGACACATTTCATACGCATCCGTATTCCAATAATTACGCCCCGACAAAGTAATTAATTCACCATTTGGAATCGATTGATTAACACAGTTTATAAAGCAATCTTCAATTGAATCCCGTCCACCATCAGACCCCGACCACCCAATTGGGCATTCAACACATTGATTATTTTCATTCAAATAAAAACCGTTATCGCAGGCCCACGCACCCCCGAACACCGACATAAACATTAATAAAAATACACGAATATATTTCATAAATTATTCAAACCACATCCACACCATACCATCTGGGGCATCTTTATTTGGCTTTGTTCTTGGCACGGCAAAGAACCTGTCATCATCACCGGCGGCGACGGTATTTTTTTCTTTACCCACTGGCAATCTGTCATATGCCAATGTTCCATCGATGATATTATCCGCATTTGTTGTATCGACATTTTTAACATTTTCTAATCCGACCTGCTGGGCGGTGACATTATGCGGGTTATTTACATCATTGATATGGGTATTGATTTCATTTTTTATTTCTGCCCCAAAATTCCGCACCGCACCGGCGGTAACCAATTGATTTTCCGGCGTTTCATCTGTAATTGAATCTGTTTTTGGTATTGATTGCACAATTGCATCAACATATTCTGTGGACGCCAAAACCACCGCACCATACCCCACACATGGCGCCATCAGCACAGCAAGAACAACCAAGAACTTCATTCTCTCTGACTTTCTCTCACAGAATTATCGATATAAATTATACCACAAAACGACAATTTACACAAACCCAACTATCAATCCCAAGGACCACACCAAAAATTATTTTTATACAAAAACACCGGCAACAGCCGGTATTTTTTTATCAAAACGCATATTCTGTACCTGATTCCGTCCCACCTTTGGCGACATACCTTTTATCAATACCAAATTGTTTGATTTTATTACGTTCCGCAATTACATCCTGTAATTCTGCCTGCCCCATATTTATGCGTTCCGATATTTTATCTTTTGACCGACGTGTATATCGCACTGTAATTGGATTACGTTTACGCCTAATATTCAATACACGCTTTGTCATATCTGCAACCATACCACCGACAATCGCACGTGCGCCAATTGTTGATAATACGGTCTTGCTAACCACACCCGATCGCACAACGGCCGAAATAATATTTTCCATATCATCACGTGTTAAACTTTTGCTTTCTTGAATAACTTTTCCGTTTTCATCTTTGATTTCTTTTTGATATTCAATAATATCCGACAACGCTGTCAAACCACGCTTTACCCCATCAATATACGTCGGCGTTGCCCCATATTTTTTTGCAAATTTATCATTTTCTTCACGCATTAAAACATCCGATAAATCACGCCCCGACTTTACATAATCCAACATATCAAACAGCATCATCCCCAACATGATTTTATCTGTTATATTTGGCTTTTCATCCATTTGGGCCCCCGTATCAAACACCCCGATAACAAAGTCCCGAAATGCATGGTTATAGAAATTTTGTTGACCTTGGTGTCGGTCTGTATCCCATTGTTGCCCAGACAACAAAATACACAATTCCAACGTCACATAGGCAACGGCAAAATCGTGTTTTTCTTCCGGCGTCCATTCATCTGCACTCAAAGATTTACCGGCCGCCATTTCCATAATTTTATATGCTGTTCCATCTGGGTTTTGTCCATAAGACATCCAACGCGCAACATCCGGTGAATAATCGCCTGTTTGGGTTGACACGGTCAAATTTTCATACAAATCAACCGCCTTTAAATATTTTTGATAATCGTTTTCTATATCTATTTCTGACATTGCCGAAGTACGCGCCTGTTGAATAACTTTGGTCAAAGGTTTATATTTGGCATCTTTTTCCACAATTTCATTAATGGTATTTTGAATCATCGCCATACCTGTTTTGGTTAACTTTTCAACATTTGGTCGCATTAATCCAACAACACACTCTGTGCCATCATATATAATTTTTACTGTGACATAGAATGACCCTGCCCCCAAAACTTCGCCAACATGTGTTATTTTTGACTTAACACCTGCCGGCAAAGTCATATCAATCATTTGATACAAATCATATCGTGATGGTATTGCGGCCTTGTCACGCAAATGTGATAATTCTTTACGAATATCTGAATCTAAATTCGGCATATAAGACAACAATTGTCCAAATTTAATAAACGCCGGGCCTTTGTTTTGCAAAAACATTTTAAGTCCCTGCCCCATGGCCTGACCTTCGGTCATATTATTATTTTTATCACGTTGTCCTGCACACACAATTGCAGATACAATCAAATCACGTTCATAATCCGACAAATTATTATAAAGTGCATTAATAATCAATTCGGCATCTTGACGATATTCAGAATCTTTTTCAAAAAACATATCAACCAACATATTTATCTTTTCTTGTTTGGTACGATATGCACAATTCAATAAACGATTAATAACAACCGCCCTTAATTCCAAATCCGCAGACCAAAAATTTTCATGCAACATCATAAACATTTGCTTGTTTGCATACATACTTACAACAGCATTCGACTGTAATTCATTAATCCACCCATCACCCCGCAAACGTTCATAGTTTTCGTCTGTAAATCTTTCCGACAAAAACTTAATCATACTTGATGCATGTTTGGGATTTTTTGCCAATTCGGACAACAACTTTTCCGCCCCACGACCATAATAATCATACTTTTCGGCCATATCCCCAGACACCGGAACGATTTTTGCATCCTCTAACAATTCGGCAACTTTTTGCTGTGCAACTATTTTATCTGTAAACTTACGCACAAAACTGTTTGCAACCATACGTGAAAAAACATTATCAGAATTACCTTTTATCAAATCAACAACCGGTTGCAAGTTTTCAACATACCGATGTGTTCCATTATCACGCCCCAGACGCTTTGCCCAATATCCTGCATAAAAATCGATTAATTTTTCACGTTCTGTGACAAACTCTAAATCATTATTTCTGTCAACCAATAACTTTCGCAACAAAATATCATGAACAATCTTAACATTTTTTTGATATTCATCCGAATTAACATCACGCACACTTGTTAATTTATCAACAATAATTTTGATATATTTATTTTTATTTGCCGTTTTCCCATAAAACAAATCATTTTTCAACATGGTTTGAAACATACTGATTTGAATATCCAAAGGTTCTATTTCAAAAGATTTATTTTCATCCATATATTTTGCAAGTAAATTTTGCATTACATTACTATAAGGCGTACGCAAATAAGGCAAAAATTTTTTTACATCAAATTTATAACCTGACAAAATATAGTTAAAAAATACAAATGTACCAATCCCCATTCCCAATGAAATCCTGCGACCATCAACCGCACTTTTAACATTATACGCAGTAAAAAAAGTTAACAATTCTTCTTCTGTTTGTGGTTCTTTTACCCCCCAACGTTTCATAATGTTTTTTAAAATTTGCGATTGTTTATTTTCTTCGAATTCATGCACAATCGCATCTTCTAATACACGCCAACTATCATTACCTGTATTAACCAGCGCATCATTCTGCGATGCCACTATTGCAATTTTTTGCCGCTCTTTTTTTGCAATATCACGAAACAGATCTCTTTCTTTGTTTACAATACCCCCTAAATAATCATCATACTTTTTTCCATTTAATATTTCACGTGGGTGAAATGAAGCCCCAAGTAACAACTTAAAAACTTCATTATATTCATACCACACATTAACACTGCATTCTGTATATCCGTGTTCGTTTTTATGTGCCTTTGTTTCATTTATATATTCTGAATATTTTGCATATGCACGTGCCGCCATAAACATCAATTCTTTTACAACACATCCCGATGTAAATGCCGCCAATTTATCTGCAACATAAAAATCTTTACAGCCCCTGTTATTTACCAAACACTGAACCATAGTATTATTTTGTATAACATTATTAAACAATGGTGTTTTATAAAATTCGGATAAGAATTCTTTGGCGCGCTTACTTTTATTAATCAATTCTGGATTGGGAAACTTAAAAAAACCATCAATCAAATCTTCTTTCGATTTTTTCCGTTCCATACTTTTGGTTATTTCTATATATTCTTGTACAGATATTTCACCAATATCCAATCTGCGCAAAGCATCCAACATTTTTATTTTTTCGGCAATTCTGCCTTCATATTTTTCAAATTCCACATCATATACGATGTTTTTTACATCATCACCATATGCCATAACGATATCGCCATCAAACAGATATTTATCCATTTGAACATTTGGTTTTGAATACCGTCCATCATCCACCAGATACCTGCAAAACTCCCGTATTTTCCCAGATTTATATGACGCCATCTGAACCCAAGGCAATTTTTTTCCCACATTATCCATCCCAAGTCCCTTGAACTCGGGCCACTTAAATCTAAATTCATCAATATAAGGTTTTATTTTTTCATATTCTTTTAAACATATATCGGCATAATATTCCGCCTGTTTTTCATCATATGCACTATCTATAAACTTTTGTATATTTTCCGCATGTTGCTTAAACGGGCCAAACAATTCTTTTGACAAATTCATTGCACAAAATACAGATTTTGCATATTTATTATCACTGTTATAAAAGAACAAAAATATATCCCGACATATCGTCAAATCTTCATTGGTCAAAGACGTTATAAAATACATCCCTGTTAAAATATTTACAAATGATTTAGACCGCGCATCTGTTATTAACGGTCCTTGTTTTTTTAATTGTTGAATAAAAAATCGTAAAACCTCTGTTCGATTTCCATTCCAAAATACATCATAACCAAATTTATTGTATAATTCACGCATCCAAAAATCACAGGTCAATTCCCTTAAACCCACTATTTCATCAACAACCGCACAGAATGATGCATCTGTGGTTTCTGGGACTGGGAAAACCCCTTTTTCATTTGAAATTTTTGTTAAATACGCTTTGACATCATCGATACGCATTGCATCATTACCATGCACATCCAATGTTGCATCTGTATATGACACTCTGCCAAATATTTTTTTATATGTATTTAATATTGCAACCGGATTGTATCCACCATTAATCAGTAAATCAACCGCATACAAATCCGCCCCACGTTCTTGGAATATAGAGTTTTTTCCACCCAACGAATGCTTCCATATATAATGCCCACATTCATGTGCCATAACCGCGGCCAATTCTTCTTCGGTACTTAAAGTCCTTAACAAAGCCAAAGAAACCGAAATTAAATTTTTTCCATTTTGTGTTTTATCACCTGAAATAAAGAAAGCATTTTTACCATTATCAAAAGCCATAAATTCAAAATCTGCGGCATTGATACCCAATCCCCGCACCATTTTTGCAAAGACAGACCGCATTAACATATCAACCAACTGATTGGTTTTACTGTCATTTGGAAACATATATAACGCTTCCATATGTTCTTGGCTTAAAATCGGTTTTTTATTCATTTTGTTCTCTGACATATCACAGATATTATATCAAAAAAAACCGACAATTGTCGGTTTTTTTTTATACCAAAGACACGCCACCCCCATCTATTTCTCCGGCTTTTGCTTTCAGACCCATTGGCAAACGTTTGGCTCTTTCTGCCATAATTTGTTCTATCTCTATTTGTGCCTTCTTTATATTGCTGGCCGCTTCAACAGAAATATCTGCCCCCGAATATTGTAATTGTATTGGATTTTCTATCTGTCCTTCTACTGTTTCTGGCGATTTCATTTTTAATCCGGCCCGCCACAGCATCAATTTATCCAATATTGCACGTGTCACAACGGTTTTAGTAACGGTTTTATCAATAACCCCCGACTGATACAATGCCGAAACAATATTTTCCAAATCCGTCGCATTTAATGTCTTGGCCGTACGAACAACGTTACCATATTCATCTTTTTCTTCTTTTTGGTATTCAATAATATCTGACAAAGCCGTCAGTCCACGTTGAACCCCATCGATATATGCGGTATCTAAACCAAACTTGCCTGCAACATTATCAATATTACGTATTGATTTTACCAACACGTCACCAACACCACGACCACGTTTTGCACCAACCGCCAATTCATACAGCAAATGCCCCAGCATTACCTTATCAACCTGGCCCGGTGCATATTTCATTTGTGCACCGGTATCAAATATCCCGATACAAAAATCACGAAATCCATCATTGGCAAAGTTCTGTTGACCTTGATGTCTGTCTGTATCCCATTTTTCACCCGACAATAACAATGCCAATTCCAAAGTCACATATGCGATTGCAAATTCACGTTTTTGTTCATCCGACCATTCCGAACTTGTCAAAGAATACCCATCTGCCATTTCCATAATTTTATATGCATTTTGTCCATTATTTGCCGCCCCATACGCCAACCATTTTGCAACATCTGGGGAATAAGTCGCATCACCAACCGTCACAGAATATTTTTCATAAACACTTTTGGCGTGCATATATTTTGCATGGTCTTGTTCGATATCAATTTCCGAATATGCTGATTCTCGTGCTTGATTAAGAATATTTTTCAAAGGCGCAAATTTTTTATCCGCTTTTACCAAATCGTTAATCGTGTTTGAAATCATTTTAACACCCGATTCTGTTAAATCGTGTGCATTTGGTCTCATTAATGCGATAACACAATCACGTCCATCATATTTAACCTGCACAGTGACAAAGAAAGACCCCGCCCCCAACACCCGATCAACGTGTTCGATTTTGGCCATTTCTGATTCTGGTAATGCACCACGCATAATATCAAACAATTCATCACGATTTGGAATATTTGCTTTATCACGTAACTTGGCCAATTCTGCACGAATATCCGAATCCAAAGTCGGCAAATAAGACAACAATTGACCAAATTTGATATATGCCGGTCCTTTGTTTTGCAAAAACATTTTCAATCCCTGTCCAACGGCCTGACCACCCGACATATTGCTATTTTTATCACGTTGTCCCGCAGATGCCAAAGCCGCCAAAATCAAATTTCGTTCATAATCTTGCAGGTTTTTATACACCGTATTTATCACCAAAGTTGCATCTTTATAATATTCTGATTTTTCATCAAAATACATATTAATGACCAACTTTAACTTATCTTCATCTTTTGAAGAATATGACCCCAACAATCGATTCATCATATATGCCCGTATTGGCAAATCAGCACCCCAGAAATTTTCATGAACCATCATCAAATCAGACCTGTTAATCACCCCTTGGTACCTTTCATCCACATTGGCATTCATGTATTTCAAAGTATCATCTAATGATTCCAATGTTAATTTATTACTTAAAAAATCAATCATTTTAACGACGGCTTCTTGATTCCGTGCCAACGCCCCAAACATCGCTTCGGCAACTCTTATTGCTTTGTCCTTTTTTTGTGCCTCTGTCACATCTAATTGTGCAACAGATGCCATCATTTTTGCGGCCTTTTCTTGGGCAACAACCTTATTTGAAACCCTGTCCATAATTTGTTTTTTTATTACCTGAGAAAAATCGACGTTATATTCTTTGGATGGATGTTCAATAAAATCTATAAAGTTTTTAATCTTATCTAAATATATTTCCGACCCATCGTCCAATCCCAATTTTTCGGCCCAATATGTTGTATAAAAATCAATTAACTTTTCACGTTCATTAAAGAATGTTAAATCATTATCTTGATGTTCCCCATATTCTGTCACCGTCGCACGTGTTAAGATTTTTTCTGCATATGAAATCGCAACACTGTCGGTCACAGGCCGTGCAACAATTTGATTAACAATCTTTCTTATATATTCATTTTGATTTGCATATCTGTTTGAAAAAAGTTTTTTTGATTGCATATATTCATAGAAACATATTTGTTCATACAACATCAAAGAATCAAATTGTTCATACGATATATTTTTTGCCCATATATCTGATATAATTTCTTGTTTTCCAAAATCTGATAATTTATCTATATCAATCAAATCGATTATATCCATCAAATTTATACGAACACCATGTCTTAAATAATCCGTTAATAAAACTAATTTTAACTCTTTTGTATTATACAAATCTCTATATGCACGCTGATTTATTTGATTAAACAAATTCTTTAATTCTATATCATCTTTGATTTTTCCATTATATCCCAATTGGGTTCTTATATTTATTAAATACTGTGATTCCTCACCCAATTTAAATTCACCAAAAACATTATATGGAACTTTCTCTTTAAATGCCACCTTTGATGCCGCAATTGCATTACATTTTTTTATATAATAATGCGATTTCAAATTATTCAAATCATTTGATAATGATAAATTAAGAATATCAAAATTTTTCTCCATTGAATTAATATATTCATCAGACAAAGTGTTTAAGTATTTATTAAATCTAAGTATTGCTTCACAAATTCTTATAACACACGCCGCATCATTCATATAATAACCATTTATATATCGAACGATATTATTTGCAGTAACCTTTTGTGAAGCACGAACATTTGGATTTTCATGTGGTTCTTCATTACCACGCACAAAAAAATCAATTGCCCGTGATGACAAAAACCTTTGATACAATTCCATCATTTCTGGAATAACCATATCATCACTACCAGAAAAATACTCTAAATATGGTGCAATTAATATGGTCGCTTCTTGTTTACCTTCACGCTTACTTAAATAAAATTGAAGCAGTTGTTCATTTGATATTTTACCGGCCGCATAATCCGCAAAGGCATTTAAATAATCTATACACAAATTAAACCTTTCCGTATTTTTATTTATCGTTTCTATCCGTTTTAATTTCGTTTTTTCATCATTATCTTCTTTATACAACCTTTCTGCTTCTTCACCATACGCAACAACAATACCATTTTTTATATAATAATTATTAAAATAACTATTTGGGTCTGGATAACGCAAATTATACTGGTAATCAATCATAAAACAAACTTCATTGATAACTCTATTTTTATACGATGCTAACTTTACTCTTGGCAATGGTTTCCCAATATTTTTTTCTTTCAAATCCGGATACATTGGTATTCCCGTTTTGAAACACTTCATTAAATCCATTATCCATTTCAAATCTAAAATTTTTTTTGCCCATTCTTCCGCTTTGGCTTCATCTTCATATGAATCCATAAAATTTTTTATATTATTATATTGTTCTTCAAAGGGCCCAAACAAATCTAATGATGCATTACTTAAAACATCTCTTACCTGACATGGCAATGCAACCTTTAACATTTCCAAAACTATTTCTTGCAGTAATTTAGTTTCTTCTTTTGTCTTTGTCTGGAACTTATTCCCTATTATTTCAGATAAATTGCGTATACGCACAGCATGATTTCCATCAATCTCACGCGCTTTAACCAATTCAAGAATTAATTTCAAAAATTCAACACGATTAATTTTTTCTAAATCAGTTGTTTTAAAACGTTCCAATAATTTTTTTTCAATAAATGTATGAAAATCATTTTCCGGATACAAACTGTTGAAATCACGTTGAAAATTAAACCAATCGCGGTTTTTATTTTTTATAATAGTATCAAAATCACCAATTTCTGCCGCTTTTTTTGTTAAACACGCTTTGACATCTTCTGCACGTGCAAATGGTGCACCATGCACATCCAATGTAACATGATTATTTCCCTGATAATAAAATATCTTGTTTTGCATTTCCAAGATATATCGTGGGTTATATCCGGCATTATACATTAATTCCACCGAATAAGCATCCGACCACCTTTCTTGGACAATTGTATTATCACTTGACGTATTTTTTTGCCAAAAATAATGCCCACATTCATGTGCGATAACTGCGGCAATTTCTTCTTCTCGGTCCAATTTTCTAATCAAAGAATCAGATACCGCAATCACATTTTTCTTTAATCCAGAATTACGTGTATTTTCTTTATTCATAAAAAACGCATTTGGACTATTGCTATTAAAGCATAAAAATGCAAAATCATTGCTATCCACACCCGTATTTTTACACAACCTTTCAAATACGTGTTTTACTTTTTCCCCAACCATTCTTGTCACAGGACTATCCAAATCATAAAAACATAATGCTTCAAAATCATTTTGAAGAATCCCAAGTTCGTTTCTGGTATCATCGGTCATTTTTCCCATCCTGTATTCAGAAATTTATTACAAACAATTATATCAAAAAAACAAATCAAATCATAACGATTTATAACTTTACACAACATAAAACGCCCAAACGGGCGTTTTATTATTTCAAATACCAATCAACTGTTTTTAATATGCCGGTATCAAAGTTTTCTTCTGCCCGCCATCCCAATTCATTTTCCAATTTTGTGGCATCAATTGCATATCTAAAATCATGTCCTGCACGATCTGCAACAAACGTAATTAAATCCGCATACTTTTTACCATCTGCACGTGGTTTACGTTCATCCAATATTTCACAAATTGTTTTAACGATTGTTATATTATTGCGTTCATTTCTGCCACCAACATTGTACGTCTGTCCGGCAACACCGGTATGAAAAATCAAGTCAATTGCACGACAATGATCCAACACATACAGCCAATCACGAATATTTTCACCCGTACCATAAATTGGCAAAGGTTGTAAATTCAACGCCTTGGATATAATATGTGGTATTAATTTTTCGTTATGTTGTTTTGGACCATAATTATTCGAACAATTTGATGTTGTCACATTCATACCATATGTATGATGATATGCCCGTACCAAAAAATCCGACGATGCCTTGGATGCAGAATAAGGGCTGTTTGGTGCATACGGTGTTGTTTCTTGGAACAGACCTTCATTACCCAACGTCCCATAAACTTCATCTGTTGAAATATGATGAAATCTTGCATCGGCATAACCATCTTTTACTTTATTTGGCCCATCCATCCAATGACGACGCGCCGCATCCAACAAATTAAAAGTCCCCATAATATTTGTATTTATAAACGCACGTGGTCCGGAAATAGAATTATCAACGTGACTTTCTGCGGCAAAGTGAATAACCCCACGCACATCATTTTCCGAAAAAATTTTTTCAACCAAATCCGCATCACAAATATCGCCTTGGATAAATTGATAGTTATCCATATTTTCGCATTCTTTTAAATTATCCAAATTCCCCGCATATGTTAATTTATCTAAATTAATAATTTTGTATTCTGGATATTTTTCACAAAAATACGGAACAAAGTTTGAACCAATAAATCCGGCCCCACCTGTAACTAAAATTGTTTTATGCATTTTTCTAATCCTTTTTCCCAATGATTAATATCTATATTAAAAACAGATTTTATTTTACTTTTATCCAACACACTGAAATGTGGTCGTTTTGCACGTGTTGGATATTGACTTGATAAAATTGGTTTAACGTTACACGCCAATCCGGACAATTCCATAATTTTGGTTGCAAAGTCATACCAAGAACACACACCTTCATTTGTAAAATGATAAACACCGGATTTTTCGGATGTCAATTGTGGAATAATCTGAACAATTGCATCTGCCAAATCACCGGCAAATGTTGGCGACCCAACTTGATCATACACAACATTTAATTGGTCTTTTTCGGCCCCCAAACGACGCATAGTTTTTACAAAATTATTTCCATGCACCGAATACAGCCATGCCGTACGAATTACAATTGCACAATTTGCGTTTTCTAAAACGGCAACTTCACCATCACGTTTTGTTTTTCCATATACAGACACCGGATTTGTTTTATCATCGGCCATATATGGCACACATGCATTTCCATCAAAAACATAGTCCGTTGAAATATGGATTATTTTATCACATGCGCACGCCAAATTTTTTGGTCCAATTGCATTTACCATATGTGCCAAATCTGCATTATCTTCGGCCAAATCAACGGCGGTATATGCCGCACAATTAATAATCAAATCTATATTATTTTTTTCAACAAACCGTTTTACCGCCACAGCATCTGTTATATCCAACGTATCTGAATCTGCACAAATCGCATCCGGCAAACGTGCGGCCAATTCACGTCCCAACTGACCATTACATCCCGTTATCAGGTACATCTTTCAACCCCTTGGCAATTCTATCTTTTTCCGAAGTAATAATTTTATCCACCGGCACCATCCAATCGATACCAATATCCGGATCATCAAATCTGATACCAAATTCCGCATGTGGCGCATATAAATTATCACACTTATACGCAAACACCGCCGTGTCTGATAACACAGAAAAACCATGCAAAAAACCACGTGGAATAAACAATTGTCTTTTATTTTCATCACTTAATTCCACCGCAACATATTTACCAAATGTCGGCGAATTTTTACGAATATCAACGGCCACATCCAATACACGTCCGTGTAATACACGCACTAATTTTGCTTGGGCAAATTCGCCCAATTGGCAATGCAATCCACGTACCACACCATACGATGATTTTGATTGATTATCTTGAACAAACTTGTTTGTAATACCGTTTTTTACAAACTCTGCCTCGTTATAACTTTCAAAAAAATATCCACGCGCATCCGCAAAGACACGCGGTTCAACAATAACAACACCATCTATTTCTGTTTTAATAAAGTTCATGTTTTTCCCTGTATATTTTTTCCAAATAATCTTTATATGCACCTGCCTTTAATTCATTAATTAAATCCAACATTTGCGCATCATCTATAAAACCTTGCTTGTATGCTATTTCTTCGATACATGCAATTTTTAATCCCTGACGTTGTTCTATAATTTGAACAAATTGTCCCGATTCCATCAAACTGTCTGGCGTACCGGCATCCAACCACGCATTACCACGTTTCATTGGCACAACAGACATACGTCCTTCGTTTAAATACAAATTATTCAAATCGGTTATTTCCAATTCCCCACGTGCCGACGGCTTTAAACCTGCTGCTTTTTGCACAACATCGGACGGATAAAAATACAATCCCACAGATGCATAATTTGACTTTGGCGCTTTTGGTTTTTCTTCAATTGAAATTGCCTTCAAATTTTCATCAAATTCCACCACTCCAAATCTTTCTGGGTCTGAAACGTGATATGCAAATATAGTTGCACGAACTCCCGAATTTTTCGCAACCTCTTCTTTGAACATTTCAAATTGTCCACCCATATAAAAGATATTATCCCCCAAAATCAAACACACATCATCATCACCGATAAAATCCGCCCCAATTGTAAAGGCCTGTGCGATACCTTTTGGTTCGGGTTGAATTGCATATTGAATATTGATTCCAATTTGATTTCCATTACCGAACAATCTTTCAATATTCGGTGTATCTTGGGGTGTAGAAATGATTAAAATATCCCGAATACCAAACATCATCAATGTAGATAATGGATAATAAATCATCGGTTTATCATACACCGGCAATAATTGTTTGGATGTAGTTTTTGTTAATGGGTATAAACGGCTACCACTGCCACCGGCCAAAATAATTCCTTTCATATTCATACCTTTTTTATATAAATATGTAAAAATATTAAGAAAAAAATACTAAATAATCAACAGGATATATATCCGAACAAAATCCTAAAACATACACTTTTTCAAACCTTCGCCGGTTTCTTCTTGGTCAATTTTTTTATTACGAATTTCTTGTGCGGCTTCTAACTTCTGCATCATTACAACCAAATCCGGATGATTAAAGAATTTATCTTTTAATTCTGCGGTTGCGTTTTTCACTTCATCATATGTTTTAACAAAAATCGGAAATATAGAATCAGTTGTATGTTCCACAGATTTTTTTATATCTGGCATAAATTCATTTGCGACCCGATTATATACATCGATATGCTTTTGTTCGTGTTCCAACACCGCATTGTAAGAACAAGAATCTTTTTTATGTCTGACATCAATTTTGACATTAAATTCTTCATACCCCATATCTAAATCAACCGAATTAATCCCGACACAAATTCCGTTTTTAACGGGCTGGACAAAGAATCCAACATCATATTGATTAACCCATGCGGCCTCTACCAATCCGTGCCACATATCTGCCAAACCATCATCTTGAACAATGTTTGTTTTTGGCTGAATCAATTCAACATTAACGACAACATCTTGTTTATGCTCTAAACACGCATTTGCAAATGCGCTGTTACAAAACAATGCCCACGCACCGACAAAATACGCCCAAAAACCCCGCACTTAATTTACCCCACTTTGACGTTTCAAATATTCCGCCACAAAGTTCGTACCATACATTCTGTACAATTCTTCGGCCAACAAAACAGATGAACGCCCTGATTCAAATAATCGCAGCATATTACCCAATCCACCCAATTCAGTATTCAAAATAACCGACTCGCCATTAACGGGGCGTGATAACAACACGGCTCTTTTCAAATTAGGATATGCCTTACCTTGGATAAAAGCCATTTCCAAAGGATTCAAATTCCAATGTTCATAATCACGCGCATCGGCGGCCGGATTGCGAAAGAACAATCTGGTTTGTGCCTGACCACGTACAACATCACCAATACCCAATTTATCCAAAACATTTGCTTGTTGGAATGCCACCATATACGCCTGTCTATTTTTACGTCCTTCTTGTAAACCTGCGATAAAGTTCGAACGGAACATTGCGTTTTCCAACATAGGCGCGGTTTCGTCAATCATAATAAGTGATGGATTTCCACCCGAAACAGTAATTGTATTAATTCTGTGCAATATATATGAAATAACCGCAGGCGCCAAAGTTTTATCTTGTAAAATATCCGTAAAATCAAATGTAGTTAAACGCGACTGTAAATCCAAAGTATCCATATCTTCATTAAACATATCCCCATATTGTAACGGGTCTATCCATTTTTTCAATGCTCCACGCATCTTACCTGCGGACGAAAAACAACTTTCCCACAGGTTTTTCAACAACTTATCTTTATCTGACAAATAATCAAAATTCACCGATACAGCACGCGCAATTTCATCGGCCGACAACACATCTGTCTGTTCGGAAATAATGGCAAACCATTGGTTCAAGAACTTTCTGTTTGCTGCGGTATCCGGCATTTTTAACGGATTTAATCGTGTTGAAAAATTATATTCTAATTTATCTTCGTCTTTTTCTTTACCATGCATAGTTATATATTTTCCACCCGCGGCCAAAGTAAATATTTCGGCCCCTTTATTTCTGTCAAAGAAAAACGCCTTTAATTTTGGGTGTCTTAAACTCTGGGCAATTAAAAACGAAAACAATGTTGTTTTACCGCCACCGGTTGGCCCAATTGTCAAAGTATGTCCCACCGCAGCCGGCTTATCCGACACATGAAATTGGAATTGATACGGCGTACCTTGGGCGGTCGGAAACACAACCAAAGGCCCATTTCCCCAATCACAATTGGCGATACCTGTTGGCTGACTGGACAAAGGTATACTGATTGCAGCAGTTTTTGACATTAACTTAAAAGTACGCGGGAAAACATCAAATCCCGGAATTTGCGCAAACCAAGAAACACGTGCTGCAAAACTTTCAATAACCGGCGTAATACCAAATGTGGCACAAATTTTCTTAAACTCTGCGACATGTACATCTAATTCGTCTATTGATTTTCCGAACAATACAAACAGCGGATAATAATTAACCATATTCTGATTACCCGCCACATTTTCGTCCATTATTGCTTCTGCGGTATATATTTGTTCTTCGGTTGAATCCACAGTGGCGTCTGCGGTTGTTCTGCGTTGTTTAATTGTTTTTTCAACATCCGCCATCCCCATAATACGAAACGCATTTAATGTGATTAATTCCGTTTGTATTGTTGACACGGTATCATAAAATTCTTCTTCTAAATAATCCGGCGCGGTTTTAAAAGACATCATTGCGGCATACATTTCTTTATCACCGCTGTTATATCTAACCAAACCATTTTTCAAAAATTCAACTTCATCTGCGGTTACCAAATTCGCGATATTTTGATCGGCACTTTTTGGCACTGGCTTTGATACAGGGGACAGAATACGACCCAAAAATACCCCCATATTTTCACGTGAATTATTACGCATTAATTTTGGTTTATACGCCGCCAAAATAGATTCCAAATAATTTGCATATGTATCCATTTTTCCACGCGCATCAATTCCCCCAACGGTCAGAACCACAAAATATCTGTTTTTGAAAATCTTTAACCCTTGCCCGCGCCATTTATTATAAATTGACTGTAAAACCGGCTGGTCAAATTCATAATCCAAATTATCATGCAATGCATCACGCACCATATAAAAGCGCAAAACGACACTTGGGTCACGGAATTGATTAAACAATTGCGTTCTTAAATCCAAAAACTTTTCTTTTGTTTCTGTGTCTTGCATACTGGTCTGAATACCTTCTATGGTATAAACGGGCACAACCGACCCATTTGTTAAGACCAAAGTATTATCATCTTCAACTTTTTTGAACGGCAAATAGTTTGCATATTTCAAATATCCGAACTTTGGGAATATATATTTTGTTAATACCGGCACCAAAAATATCATCAGTACCGCCACCAAAGCAAAAATCACCGCCACAACAATTAAACTTAACGGCGAAGTATTACCTACAAAATAATCAAAAAAACTTGTGAATTCATTACTCATATCACTAACTTCCTTGGTATTTTATGTTTCAACAATTGTATTTGTGCGGTCACGATTTGACCCAACTGTGGTTCTTTTTTTGAAAAAATACCTATAAAACTATGAACCACAATCACCCCAACAAAAAAGAACAAAGGCAAAGTCGAATGATTGGCATCTATACCCAACACAATAATTCTTGCGATAAACAGCGAGAAAAAAATCAATGCCTGAACCAAAAAGTTAAATATGGCCAAATTATACGGCACGTAAAAAATACGTGCAGGGTTTGCCAAAACTTTTAAAACCTGCTGTCTCATACCATTCTCCCCTTGGGTAATTGAATTATACCAATTTCAACAATTTTCAACAAGTATAAAAAGACAGCCCCCCAATATTGTTAAAAGTGTTAAAAACTTCATTTTTTTCAACTGTTAATTATTTTTGTACTTTTTTAACAATTTGAAACAAAAGTCCCAAAAACTGGGGATTTTTTTGTTAAAAACCTGTTAACAAAAAACTAAAAACCGTTTTCAACAATTTCAACAGGCCCTACTACAACTACAATAAATAATATTATTATTTGATTTTTCAAAAAATATGTTTATAATCGCCTTGTAAAAAGGATTATGACATGAAATTTTTAAGTTCCTTAAAGGCCTGGAAGAAACGCGGTAACGTTAAACAAGTTCGCCGTGGTAAACAGGTTATCTTGATTGACCCTGATAATCCAAAATTCAAAGCGAAACAGGGCTTCAAAAGAAAATAAAAATCCGCCGATTGGCGGTTTTTTTATTACTTTTTTTATTCGAACGTCACAAATGCTTCTTTTAATGCGATATCAACTTCGGCACCGGACAAACCTGCACCACGCAGATAATAAATTTGATTTTCTGTTGGTCGATAAATTGCCGCGCTGTGTTCTGCGGATTCTACTTCGGACGATATTCTTTGTTCTGGCATAAATTCTACACGTGCGTCTTTATCAACCATTGCGACAAAACCGACATCTGATTGGCAATTTGGACAATCGGGCTTTATTATTGTACCACCCGCCAATACAGATTTAGAATTTTTTCCGGCCAACAATTTATTTTTTATCAAAATACCTGTATTTTCGTAAATATGTTCTGCGTCACATCTGTATGTTAAATCGGCGTTATTTTGTAAAACCACGCATCCTATAACCACAGAATTTTTTCCGGCGTTTTTAACACAAACTTTCAAAACAGCCGGCTGATTAATAATAACATTTGCGCTGATGATAACTTTTTGATTTGTGGCACCAACGGCTATATTTAACGCATTTTCCCCGACAATTTCACCAACATATATAATATGTACCGGCAAATCAAAGTTGTCATTAATTGGTGCATTTTCCAACGTTGACAGTTCGGGACAATACACACCATCACGGAAAACAATAGTTTCCGCCGGAAAAGTTTTTATGTTGAATTCGTTCCACATGTATGACATATTGTGACCATTATAAAGGATTTTGATATGGGATTCAACTGTGGGATTGTTGGTTTACCAAATGTTGGTAAATCTACGTTATTTAATGCATTAACACAAAGTGCGGCGGCCGATGCCCAAAACTATCCGTTTTGCACGATTGAGCCAAACACCGGCCGTGTCGTTGTACCGGACGCGACATTACATGAATTGGCGCGTGTTGCGGGTTCACAAAAACTAATACCTACTCAACTAGAGATTGTTGATATTGCCGGCCTTGTCAAAGGTGCATCTGCCGGTGAAGGTTTGGGAAATAAATTCTTGGGCAATATATTATCAACGGATGCGATAATTCATGTTGTTCGTTGTTTTGAAAATGATGATATTGTTCACGTTAATGGTCGCATTGACCCATTGGCGGACATTGAAACCATTGAAACAGAATTAATGTTGGCCGATTTGGAAAGCATTGATAAACAGATTAAAAATCTGGAAAAGAAAGCCCGTGGTCTTGACAAAGAAGCGATTAAATTATTGGCCGATGCCAATGAAATCAAGGCAAATTTGGAAAAATCTATACCTGCCCGCATGGGTGGGATTGATGCCACGCCATTTAATTTATTGACCACAAAACCTGTTATTTATGTTTGTAATGTCGAAGAATCATCTGCGGCCACCGGTAACAAATATTCCGATATGGTAAAACAAAAATTTGGTGATGTCGCAGACGTTTTGGTAATTTCTTCTAAAATAGAAATGGAAATTTCACAAATCGTTGACCCCGAAGAACGCAAAATGTTTTTGGACGATTTGGGATTGTCGGAATCTGGATTGGATCAGGTTATCAAAACGGGATACAAAACATTGGGATTGCAAACTTATTATACCATTGGTCCAAAGGAAGCCCATGCTTGGACAATAACTGTTGGTATGACGGCGCCTCAGGCGGCGGGAAAAATCCACACCGATTTTGAACGTGGCTTTATTCGTGCCGAAGTAATTTCGCCATCTGACTTTATTGCGCTGGGCGGTGAAGTCGCGGTAAAAGAAGCCGGCAAAATGCGCTTGGTCGGTCGTGATTATATCATGCAACCTGGCGACATATGTCATTTCTTGTTTAATACCTAAACAAATAAAATTGTTAAAAATTACCGGCCTTTTTGATAAAAATATTCAAAAAAGCCGGTTTTTTTTATAAAAAAAACACCGGTGTTTTTCCGGTGTTATACAATTAAAAACGATATCCGATACCGAAATTAACCGTCATACCTGACATATCAATTGTCAAATCGCCTTTTTCGCCCACAATATCAACCGTCAAATCATATTTTTTGATATCGTATTTTGCACCTAATTTCACAAAGAAATTATCGTTAATATCATACTTTGCGCCCAAACCAAATGCATAGTTAATTGTCATATCATCTATTTCCAACTTACCTGCATCTGGTATTAATGATGATAAATCAACTTCTAAATCAATATTTGCGATACCAACTTCGGCCGATAAATATGGTTTTACCACCCAATCAAAGAAAGGAACGGTTCCTTTTACTTTCAAACCTGTGCTGCCTGTGGTTTCAACACCCAATTGAATGCCGTTAAAATCCGCACCCATATACAATCCACCATGATCATTAAATGATTTTAGGTTAATGATATCTTCTACACCTTGTGCATCTTCTAAATCGATATCTATTGGTCTTTCCGAATAAACACTTAAATCATATTCGATAAAGAATCTTGGATTCCATTTATTATTATTTTCTGTTGCAAAAGATGCCATTGGCAACAAAGCCAAGACAGAAAAAAGTGAAATTTTTTTCATGTATTTTCTCCAATTTTTTATTTTATCGTCACATAACGATTAAACATCATTGTATCACGAAATAGGTATATATTCAAATTTTGAAAAACAAAAATAAATAAAAATGTTAAAAATTACCGGTCTTTTTAATAAAAATATTAAAAAAAGCCGGTGATTTGTATTTGTGTAAAAAATCACAGAACTTGCCGGTGTTTTTAGTAAAAATGTTGAAAAAAACCGGCAATTAAATTGAAAATAATATTTCTAACTTCTGTTGGCATTTTTCAATTTCTGAATCAATATTTGCGATTTCATCACGTGCGCTGTCATCACCCGCCAACAGTTGATTCGTGAATTCGCGCTTTTGTAAATTCAAGCGTTCCAAATATCTTTGCAGTTTTAATGACACGATATATTTTTCTGCGGCATTTTTATCCAAATTCAAATCGGCCGATTCGCCATCAAAGTCAACCCCAAGTGTCCCCAGAAAATCCAAATACTGTTCCGCTAATTCTGGAAAAGCATTGATAATATAAACCAGTGTTTTTTTTGTAATTGTATCAATATCAGGTATTTTGATATTGGGGGTCGCCTTTACTTTTTTCCAACTGTGCCAACTTTGGAATTTTCTTTTGTCATATTCTTGTTTGTATTGTTTTTTTAATTCGGCATCCGTTATTTTCTCCAATTGTCCGTCCAAGAACTTTTCTGCCTGTGTACGTCCCCCCGGTGTTGCAACGACATAGTTTTTATTTGCCAATTCCCACAGAAAATCGGTAAAGCCGATGGAATCATCAATAATTTTTTTCATGGCATCAACGCCACCCGACTTTAATATTTCATCTGGGTCTTTGCCACCGGTGACAAATGCAAAACGTACATCGGACGTATCACGAATAAATGGTATTACAATACCGCATGCACGTGCGGCGGCTTTTTGTCCCGCGCCATCCCCGTCAAAACAAAAAACAATATTTCTGTTTGATTTACATAACAACGCAATATGGTCTTCGGTTAACGCAGTACCCAAAGGTGCAACGGTTTCTGGGAAACCACCGCATTGCATTTTTATTGCATCGATTTGACCTTCTACAATAATACTGCGGTTTGCACGGTGTATCGCATCACGTGCAAAGTTCAAACCGAAAACAGTTTTGCGTTTATGGAAAATATCTGTATCTGTTGTGTTGATATATTTTGGTTCTGAACCATCCAACGAACGTCCCGAAAATGCAACGATTTTTCCATTTGCGTTAAATATAGGGAACATTAATTTATCACGGAAAAAATCATACATTCCATAATCACCACGGCGGCATAGACCGGATGGAATTAAAAATTTAGAATTTGCAAATTTATTCGCGATAATATTATTTTTCGGTGCATATCCAATACGATATTTTTTTATCATATCATCGTCAAAACCACGCCCACGTACGTATTCCAATGCATGTGCGCCTTCGGGTGTGAACAGTTTTTCTGAAAATGTCTGTGCGGCTTTTTCGCATATATCAAACAATTCTTCTTCACGTTTAACGATGTTTGGGTCACGTGGTTTATAGTCCGGTAATTTTACCCCCGCCATATTTGCCAATTCGGTAATTGCGGCACGGAAATCCATATTATTATGCTTCATGGTAAACGATATAATGTCACCGTGTTCGCCGCACCCAAAGCAGTGATAAAACCCTTTTTCTTCGTTAACGGAAAAACTGGGGGTTTTTTCATTATGAAATGGACAACATCCCCAATAATTCTGACCTTTTTTGGTTAATGGCACAACCCGCCCGACAACGTCAAGCACGGATAAACGTGCACGAAGTTCATCGGTAAAGTTGCGATCATAACCTGCCATTATTTTTTCTTTATTTTGTTATTAATTAATTTGATTGCGGTTTCTAAATCCGGTTGTTCGCGTACAGAAACATTTACACGATCCGAAGATATATATGCACCATATCGTCCGGTTGGATAAAAGAAAATCATTTTTTTGGTATCTGGGTTTTCGCCAATTTTAATTGGTTCTGCCTTTTTACCGGCATTTGCCAACAATTCACGTGCGATTTCCAAAGTAATCGTTTCGGCGTTATATTGTTTTGCAGCCACATTTTTTGCACCGTCTGTCACATATGGTCCAAATTTACCAACGCGGAATTCGATGCCGTCGCCCAATTCAACGGCGTCTGATTTGTTCTGTACGGCGGAATCTGTGGCGTCTGGGTTAACGGTGTCTTTTCCCAACTGTTTTGTATGTTTACAATTTGGATAATTTTCACAACCAATAAATGGGCCGAATTTAGACAACTTGATTCCCAACTTTGCGCCACATTCTGGGCATACGTCATTGCCGTCTGTGAACAAGTGTTTGTGCATAAAAGCATTTATTTCATCGATTATTTCCGATGTTTTAATACCGCGTGCGCCGTCAATCATACCATTTGTTGGTCGCCAGAAATTTTCCAAAGCCGTAATTTTATCTTGTTTACCATTTGAAACATCGTCCAAAGTATCTTCGGTCTTGGCGGTAAAGTTCACATCAACCAAGTCCGTAAAATACTTATTCAGATACGATGCAATAACCCATCCGCCATTTGTTGGATGAAAACGACGCTGTTTGTCTTGTTCAACATATGCGCGGTCAACAATTGTGGACATAATTGTTGCATATGTTGATGGTCGGCCAATGCCCAATTCTTCCAATTTTTTTACCAAAGATGCTTCGGTGTATCTTGGTGGTGCTTGGGTAAAGTGTTGTTCTGGGATTAATTCTGTAATATTAATTTTATCACCGACATTTAATGGTGGCAATTTAGATTCTTTTTTATCTTCTTCGTCATCTTTATCTTCGGTATAAACCTTCATAAACCCGTCAAAGGTACGTGTAGAGCCAACGGCGTGGAAAGTTGCCACATGGTTGTCGGTTTCGATATCTGCGGCAACCGAATCAAATTCTGCATTACGCATTTGGCATGCGATTGTACGTTTCCAAATTAATTCATATAATTTTGCTTCATCCCCCGACAGATTTTTTGCCGGTGCATCAAAGTGGGTTGGTCGAATTGCTTCGTGCGCTTCTTGGGCGTTTTTAGATTTGGTTGCATAAACATTTGGTGATTCCGGCAAGAATTTATCACCATATTCACGTGCGATAAAGCCACGGATTTCTGCAACCGCATCCGCGTTCAAATTTGTTGCGTCGGTACGCATATATGTAATCAAACCTTGTTCGTACAGTTTTTGCGCGGCACTCATTGTGCGTTTTGATGCAAAGTATAATTTACGCGCGGCTTCCTGTTGCAGGGTCGAAGTTGTAAATGGTGCTGCCGGCTTTCTTTGGTTTTTCTTTTTTTCAATATTGATAACACTTGCGTTAATTGTGGGTGTACCAATTTGATTTAATATATCATTTACATACTGTTGATTTTCAATGGTCATTTTTTCAATTTTTGTACCATTGAATTTGTTTAACATTGCGTGGAAAGTCGCGGATTCTGCCGTACAGACGGATTCTAAACTCCAATATTCAACCGGTTTGAAACCTTCGATTTCTTTTTCACGGTCAACCACCAATTTAACTGCAACCGATTGTACGCGACCGGCGGATTTGCCCAAATTGCGTCGCCACAACAAAGGCGATATACCAAAACCGATTAAATAATCCAACGCACGACGCACCAAATATGCATCAACCAAATTTGTATCAATTTCACGTGGGGTTTCAATTGCGGCCTGTACGGCTTTTTTTGTAATTTCGTGGAAAGCCACACGATAAACAGTTTTATCTTTTAATAATCTTTTGTTTTTGAAAATATCCAACAAATGCCATGCAATGGCTTCCCCTTCGCGGTCAGGGTCGCTTGCCAAATAAACAG
>JAZRJG010000030.1:0-19061 GCA_045645725.1 Candidatus Enterousia sp.
CGCATGTGCGCCCTTAGCTCAGCTGGATAGAGCATCAGATTTCTAATCTGCAGGTCACAGGTTCGAATCCTGTAGGGCGTGCCAAAAATTCAACCGTCGCGAAAGCGGCGGTTTAATTTTTGTTGCACAAACTTGGATGAGAACCGTAAAAGGTTCGGAGCGTTAGTTGGTGAAAACGAGTTTTAACGAAGTTTGAACCATACGTAGCGAAAGGGGCCCATAGAGCATCAGCGAATATGGGAATATACAATCCTGTAGGGCGTGCCAAAAATTTAACCGTCACGAAAGCGGCGTTTTTGTTTTTTTTAGGTGCTTGAAAATATTTTGACTATATGATACTGTTGTGACTGAAAAAAAATATTACAGGGGATATAGATATGGCAAAGGGAAAGGGAACAAATTCTCAATCTTTTGGTTCGGTGTTTGGTGTGTTTATGGCAACGGCGGCGGTTGTCGTTTTAGGAATCGTTGTTTTGGCCGGATTGTCGGCGCAACAGGTTGAATTGGCCTGTAACGATGTGTCGGCCGCCGAAGCCCAAGGTTTATTAAATCAAGCGTTTCCGAATTTTAATGGTGCGTTGCGATTGAAAAATCCAGAATTGGTGGAACAGACCGAAACAACCGTTCGTTGTCGGGTCGATTCGAATATTCATCAGACGTTTTACTATAATTTGGAATTACAGGATGATGGCAGTATCTTAATTTTGGCCAATCCGATTGCAGATGCCATAGAAGAGGCGGCACAAGAATTTCAAGACGAATTAGAAAAAGTAGAGCAAGAGTGGCAGGCCGAATCCGACAGGTTGGACCAAGAGTGGCAGGCGGAAATGCAAGAACTGCAACGTGAAATGGATGCGGAAATGGCAAATTGGTAATGTTGGGCGTCAATGTGTGACGCCTTTTTTTTAGTAATATGTTCCTGTGTCGATATGTGTGGCGTCGTGATATAGTAATTGGCATAAGGAGTTTAATTATGAAAAAATTTTTTAAATTTTTATTGGCAATATTTATTTCGTTTGTCCCCGGTATGATTGGCGTATTGTTCACCCCCAGTCACAGTAACGACCAATGGTACAATGCATTAAATAATTCGGTATTAACACCGGATGGTTGGGTTTTTGGTGTGGCGTGGACGATTTTATATACGTTGTTGGGTATTGCCTTGTTCTTGGTTATGAATAATGAAAAAACACGTCGCAGCAAAGCCACGGCATATGTCTTGTTTGCCACCCAGATGGGATTGAATGCGTTGTGGACATATTTGTTCTTTGGTTTGCATTTTGTTGGTGGGGCACTGTTGACTTTGATTGCGTTGATTGCGGTGTCGATATGGATGGCATCCGAATTTCGGGTGTTTAATCGTTGGGCGTCCCGTTTGGTGTGGCCGTATATTGCATGGTTGTTGTTCGCAATGTATTTAAATGTAACGATTTTGTGGTTGAATTAAAAAAAACTTGAATGGTGGGTGTGATTTGGGTAATATAACCTAGAACACTTATAATGAATAAGCGTTCGGGTTGTCAAAAGCCCATATCTGTTCGGTGCGAAAGTATCGTCATTTAATATTTCGGTTTTTTGCACCGTTATCCCTGATGATTGTGTCGGGAGGCTGTTGGTTATACAATACGGGAAACCGGAAGACCGCAGAGTCATTTAACAGATATGATTTTTGAACCCCCCGACCGCCTTTTTTTGGTGGTCGTTTTTTATAAAATATGAAAGGAGAAAAATATGAAAAAAGTAGCATTGTTTTCAATCGTATCTGTTTTGGCGGGCGTAATGTCGGCACAGGCGGGTGGATTTTATGGCGCAATTAAAGGTGGTTATGGATATTTGCAAAATAATTTACGTCAAACAACATTGGAACCATTGGCGGGTGTGATTGCAGATGGTAAAGAACACGATTCTGTGTTTGATTATAAAGTTGCTGCGGGGTATGATTTCGGTGATTTGTCGACCGAAATTGAATTTTCACAATATACCAAAGCAACTTTTTCGGGTGATTGGACATTGCAACCCGAAGGTCCGACATGTACAGATGCTTCGTGTTATATGCGCAATACATTCGAACTGGATACAGATTTGATGACTTTGTTTGCCAATATGTCATATGCAGTTGATTTTGGATATATGATTAAACCATTTGTTACTGCAGGTGCCGGTATTGCATTTATTAAAGAGACAGGTAATATTCATGTCGGGGATTATGTTCGTACACCTGCGAACAATGAATCGTTTGATATGACAGCGCCATCTGAAAATCATACAGAATTTGCTTGGAATGTTGGTTTTGGTGCAGAATATGACTTGGATGAAAATATATCTGTTCATGCTTTGTATCGATTTGTTGATGTGATGGAAATTGATAATTCTAAACCAGGGGCAGATATAAAACGCGATATAGATATGCACGAATTTATTGTCGGTGCAAAATATATGTTTTAATTAAAATCCCCCGTTTGGGGGATTATATTTTTAGGATTTTGGTGCCCGGGGCGCCAATGTTTAAGTATTTAAGCCCCAATTCTTCAACGTAATCAGGACTGTAATTTTGTAATAATTCAATATGCTGATTGATTTTGTTTAATGTGTCTTGTTCCGCGGCCAAGTGTTCTTCGGATTGGTTCAGACGCCATATGTTCATGGTAAAGCGTTGTATGCTGACATCGCCCCAAAACATCCCAATAAACATAAATGCGGCAAATGCTGCAAAAACAATGCCCAGTTTCCCACGTGCACCACCGGCCCAAGCACGGCCCAGAAATGCAAATAAATTTTTGATTTTTCCTTTCATAGGTGTCATTATATCATAAATGTTTAGTGATAATCAAATTTTTGCTGCACCTTTGGCCGGAATAACTGATCGGCCATTTCGTCGCATAATGCGTGAATTTTCACCAAACGCACCGTTGGTAACAGAAATGATTTCGTGTCATTCTTTGGTTGGGGCGCATAAAAATTGTTTGCGTAATTTTGATAACTATGCGGATGAAGGTAATGTCGGGGCCCAGATTTTTGGTGCAGATGTTTCTTTGATGGCGGATGCGGCGCGTATTTTGGCGGATTCGGGGGCAAAGTGGATTGATATTAATATGGGATGCCCTGTGCCAAAGGTGGCAACCCGTGCCGGTGCGGGCGCGCATTTAATGCGTGACCATATCTTGGCGGGAAAAATAATGGATGCGGTTGTGCGGGCGGTTGATATTCCGGTGTCGATAAAAACACGTCTGGGGTGGGATGATGCGCATCGTGATTGGGCCGATTTGATAAAAATTGCCGCCGATTGTGGTGTGCGATTTGCGACTTTGCATGGGCGAACACGGGCCCAGTTATATGTTGGGCCGGCCGAAATGCCGGTAATAGAAAATGCGCCAATTCCAATCATCGCAAATGGCGATATTAAAACATCGGATGATGTTTTGCGGGTCGGTGCGTTGGGATACAGTGGTGCTATGGTTGGGCGTGGTTTGTTGGGGCGTCCGTGGGCATTGGCGGAAATTTGTACCGGTATCGTGCCACCAAATATAGGTGAAATTGTATTGCGGCATTTAGAATATGCGGTGGAGTATTATGGTGAAAATACCGCTGTGCCTATGTTCAGAAAACATGCCGCGTGGTACAGTGCCGGTATGCCAAATTCATCCGAATTTCGTATTCGTGTAAATCAAATTACAGATGTCAATCTGTTAAAGGTTGCAATTCGTGAATTTTGGGGTATTATTTAACGAAAAGTAAAGCAGGGGATTGAAAATTATGAACGAAAATATCGAAAATACAGAAGAAGTTGTTTCCGCACCGGTCGAATTAACGGCGGGTGAAATGTTGCGTAATGCGCGTACAACCGGACGTCGCAAACGTGAAATTCCAACAATCGCAAAACAATTATGTATTCGTGAAGAATTTTTAGAAGCGTTGGAAAATTGTGATTATGCCGCGATACCTGAATTGGTGTATGTGTTGGGGTTTGCGCGTAACTATGCGATGGAATTGGGATTGGACCCAAATGAAATTGTTGCGAAAATAAAAAAAGAAATGGGCGCAACGGGTGACTGTGCGGCCGATGATGATGATGTTTCTGCGTGCGCAATGCCCAGTATCAAAGAAGAAAGTTGGGTGAAATTGTGCTTTGTCAAAGCGTATCAGTTTGTGTATCAGAATTGGAAGTGGTTCTTGGGTGGTTTGTTGTTGGTTGCCGTTGTTTTGACCATTATATTTTGGCCGCAACCTGAAACGTTGGAAGCGGATGTGACGCCTGCGGTTGTTCCGGTCGTGGAAACGTCAACCGAACCACAATACAGATTGGATGTACGTGAACGCTTTGGTACGGGAAATCGCGAAAAGGCAAATGTTATTATTCAGGCCAACGCGGATACAGGTGACGCAGGTTCTTGGATAGAGGTCAAGGATGCCCGTGGTCGTACGGAAATCAGCCGTGTTTTAATGCCGGGGGATGTGTACTATGTGCCGGTTGGAAATGGGTATAAAGCAACCTTTGGTAATGCGGGTGGTGTTGATATTTGGGTTGATGGTAAATTGATGCCGGCTGTGGGTGCGGTTCATACCAAAAAATCGGGGGTAATATTAACGCCGGATGCCTTGATGGGAAAGAAAGATAAGTAAAAAAAACAAAAGGGGCGAAAGAAATTTCGCCCTTTGTATTGAAATGTTTTGTTTTCAATCTATATATGTAAAGCAATGGCCAGTATTATAAAAATTCGCGGTGCACGCGAAAATAATCTTAAAAATATTGATTTGGACATACCAAAAAATAAATTGGTGGTCTTTACAGGCGTGTCTGGTTCGGGCAAGTCGTCGTTGGCGTTCAATACCATATATGCCGAAGGTCAACGCAGATATGTGGAATCTTTGTCCAGTTATGCCCGTCAATTTTTGGATATGCAGAAAAAGCCGGATGTTGATTTTATCGAAGGGCTGTCGCCGGCGATTTCAATTGAACAAAAGACCACGTCAAAAAATCCACGTTCTACGGTTGGTACAGTGACCGAGATTTATGATTATCTGCGTTTGTTGTGGGCGCGTATTGGGGTGCCACATTCACCGGTGACGGGGTTGCCTATTAAATCCCAGACAATCGCCGAAATGGTTGATTGGACAATGAAAATTCCGGCGGGAATTAAGATTTTTATTTTGGCGCCTTTGGTTCGTGAAAGAAAGGGCGAATATCGTAAAGAATTGGCTTTTTTGGTAAAGCAGGGGTATACACGTGCAATAATTGATGGTGAATTGGTGGATTTGTCTGCGGTTCAGCTGTTGGATAAAAATAAAAAGCATAATATATTTGTTGTTGTTGATCGGTTACAGATGCCGGCAGATGGTGTGGATACGGATGAATTCCGCTCGCGTATGTATTCTTCGTTCGAAGGTGCATTGCGATTGGTGCCGGGGGCGGTGTTGGTTCGTCGGTTGGATACAAACGAAGATACGTTGTATTCCCAAAGTTATGCTTGTCCGGTCAGTGGATTTACCGTGCCAAAGATAGAACCAAGATTATTTTCTTTTAATGCGCCAATGGGGGCGTGTCAGAACTGTGATGGTTTGGGTGTTCAATTAAATATGTCGCCGGATTTGGTTGTGCCGGATCCGTCTAAATCTATTTTGGGTGGTGCGATTGCGCCTTGGTCCCGTGGTGGTATGTTAAGTCAGTTTCAGCATTTATTGGACGCGTTGCATAAAAAATTTAAGATTCCTTTGTCAAAACCGTGGCATACTTTGACACCCGAGCAGAAAGATTTGATATTGTATGGCAGTGGGGATGAGCCGATAAAAATTAATTGGAATGGCTTTGTTTATGAAAAGCCATACGAAGGTGTTATTCCAAATATTGAACGCAGATGGCGTGAATCGGATTCTGAGGCAATGCGAACCGAATTATCCAAGTATCAGGCCGAAAAACCGTGTCCCGTTTGTCATGGAAAAAGATTAAATGTCCATGCATTGTGTGTGCGTATTAATGGTGCAGATATTATGGATGTTTGTGATATGTCTGTGGAAGATTGCTTGAAATGGTTCCAAGAATTACCACAGCATTTGTCACAAAAAGATAACGATATTGGGCGTATTGTTTTGCGTGAAATAACAGACAGATTGACTTTTTTGAAAAATGTCGGTTTGGGGTATTTGACTTTGTCGCGTATGGCGGGAACTCTGTCGGGGGGCGAGGCACAGCGTATTCGTTTGGCGTCCCAGATTGGCAGTGGTCTGTCCGGTGTTTTATATGTGTTGGACGAACCGTCAATTGGATTGCATCAAAGCGATAATGATAAGTTGTTGGAAACGTTGAAAATGTTGCGCGATAAAGATAATACCGTTATCGTGGTTGAACATGATGAAGATGCAATGCGTGCGGCGGATTATTTGGTTGATATTGGACGTGGTGCCGGTATAAATGGCGGTAATGTAATTGCCGCAGGTGTGCCAGATGATGTTATAAAATGTGCAGATTCAATCACGGGACAATATTTGTCGGGTAAACGCAGTATCCCTGTGCCGGAAAAACGTCGTGATGGTAATGGAAAATCCGTTGTGGTATCGGGGGCGCGTGGGAATAACTTAAAGAATATCGATGTTGAATTTCCTTTGGGAAAATTTATTGCTTTGACGGGTGTTTCGGGGTCTGGAAAATCGACTTTGTTATTAAATACTTTATATCCTGCATTGATGCGTGCGCTGTATAATTCCAAATTGGAAACGGGGGCGCATGATATTATTCGCGGCATGGAAAATATAGATAAAGTTGTTGATATTGATCAATCACCAATTGGGCGGACGCCGCGCAGTAATCCGGCAACCTATACCGGTGTATTCGGTGATATCCGTGACTTTTTCGCAGATTTGCCGGATTCCAAGGCGCGCGGATATACGTCGGGACGTTTTTCGTTCAATGTCAAAGGTGGTCGGTGCGAAGCGTGTCAAGGTGATGGTCAGATTAAAATAGAAATGAATTTCTTGGCCGATGTTTATGTAGAGTGTGACTGTTGCCATGGGGCGCGGTACAATGAAGAAACTTTGGCTGTGAAGTATAAAGGTAAATCAATCGCAGATGTTTTGAATATGACGGTTGAAGAAGCGTATCGTTTCTTTGTTAATGTGCCAAAAATTGCCCGTAAATTAGAATTGTTAAAACGTGTTGGTTTGGATTATATAAAATTGGGCCAAAGTTCGCTGAATTTATCGGGGGGCGAGGCACAGCGTATAAAATTATCCAAAGAATTGGCAGCGCGCAGTACGGGTGAAACAATCTATATTTTGGATGAACCAACAACAGGATTGCATTTTGAAGATATTAAAATGTTGTTGTCGGTTCTGCATGAATTGGTTGACCAAGGTAACACGGTTATCGTCATTGAACATAATCTTGAGGTAATAAAAACCGCCGACTGGATTATAGATTTGGGGCCAACAGGTGGCGCGGGTGGAGGTCAGCTGATTGCGTGTGGTACGCCGGAACAAGTTGCCGCAACGGACGCGTCGTCTACGGGTAAATATTTGCAAAAGTATCTGGACAAACCAGTAAAAAGGTCTAATATAGGAAAGAAAAAGGAGTAGAAAATGTTTGGTTTTGGTAAAAAGAAGAACAAAAACGTAACAGAGGCAGATGTACAGGCCGCAGCCAAGGATTTAGGTGCGGATAAAATGCCCGCAGGTATGAAAGAAACAGCCCAACGTATGATGTCGGGGCAGTTTGATATGAATGATATGTTGGCCCAGTTAAAGCAGATAAAAAAAATGAGCAATTTTAGCGGATTGTTGAAAATGGTGCCGGGGATGAGTGGTGCTGTATCTGCGATGAAGGAAAAAATCAAAGACGGCAGCGTGGATGCCCAGATTAAGATTTTAGAAGCAATGACACCGGCGGAACGTGCCGAGCCAGAAAAAGTGTTTGCAAATGCAAAAAATCGTATTGCAGAAACTGCGGGCTGTACCGTTCGTGATGTTGAACATATTATTAAACAGTATACAAAAATGAAACAACAGATGGCTATGATTCAGCGTATGGGGGGAATGGAGGCCGTAATGGAGAAAATGCAACAGCAAAAGCCATATATGAAACCCCAAGGAAACTAAAAATGAATATAGATTGGAAGCATTTATTTGATTGGACGCCGGTTTCAGTGACCGAACCAAGACCAGAATATTATGAATATGGTGATATCGGTAAACAGATGATTGGTTTTCAAGTGACAGTCGAATACAAATATCATGGTAAAAGACAGTATTCTTTTTCCATTGATAACGAGAAATTGGCTTTCGCGACCGAGCAATGGGCCAAGAAACGTGCGGATAAATTTTATAACAAGATGAAAAAACAGATAGAAAAAAGGCGTTAAAATGCACTTGGACTGGAGGCATTTATTTGATTGGAGTGTGATGTCTGCGACAGAACCGGTGCCGGTCAAAAGTAAACACGGTGCATTGCGGGGATATACCATAGATGTTCAGTATGTGTATCATGGCAAGCGTCAGTTTTACTTTGATATGGATGTGGAACTGTGGTATGCCCAATATGGTTCACCTCTGGAAGCGGCCAGAAGTTTCTATAAATCATATAATGCCAAAGCAATGGAATGGCAACGCAAAGCGGCCGAACAGTGTGGTGTTAAGCGACAAAAAAATCGTTAAGGCGATAAAGTCAGATGAAAATAACAAATAAAAAAATTGCTGCAAAAAAATCTTCGGTTGCTTGGTTACAGCGCCAAGCGGCCGATCCGTATGTTGCGCGTGCCCAAAAAGAAGGTTACCGTGCACGTGCGGCATATAAATTAATTGAAATGGATGAGAAATTCCATTTCTTGCGCAATGGTCAAGTTGTTGTTGATTTGGGGGCGGCGCCGGGGTCTTGGTCCCAATATATTGCACGTACATATCCAAAAACCAAGATTTTTGCGATGGATTTGTTGGAAATTTCGCCTATTGTTGGTGTTGAAACATACCAAGGTGATTTTACAACCGATCAGGCGTTGCGTTGGTTGGAAGATAAATTGGGGATGATGCCCGATGAAGTTGGGGCAGGGGCCGCAGATGTTATTGTGTCCGATATGGCACCAAATACGGTGGGGCATAAAAAAACCGATCATATTCGCCAAATGGTTTTGTTGGAATATGCTTTTGATTTTGCGGTGCGTGCGTTAAAGGTTGGCGGTACGTTTGTTTGTAAATCCTTTACGGGTGGTACGACAAATGAATTATTAAAACAAATAAAAGAAAGATTTGATAAAGTTTCACATGTCAAACCGCCGTCTTCACGTAAAGACAGTGTTGAAATGTTTATTGTTGCCCAAGGTTTTCGTGGATAATTCTGCTTGTCATGTTATTGTTTTTTTGTTATAATTGTCATTAAGAAATCAAGGAGAGGATAATGGCAAGAGTGCAGAAGAATAATGCGGTGGCGCCCGTTACGTTTGTTGAAGCGGTGAAAAATTATTGGCGCGGTTTTGTCCGATTTAATGGCGTGTCCAGTCGCCGTGAATACTGGTTTGCTTGGATTTTTTGCTTTGTGTTTAATGTTGTTGCACATCTGTGTGGGGCCGTTGTTGGCGCAATTGCGGTGGCGGCAATGTTTTTGCCCAGTCGCGCATTGGGATTCCGCAGATTTCAAGATGTTGGCTTGTCTGGGTGGTGGTATCTGGTTCCATACTGTGTTATATTGGTTTGGTCCCAGTTGCGTATGCCTGCGTGGGCCATGTTTGTGGAAGTTGAATATATGCCATGGGATTTGTTGATGTTTATGGCGTTCGTTGTTTTATGGTTGTTGTTCTTGCTGTATGTATATGTGCAACCAAGTAAGGTTCAAAATAATAAATACAGAAAATAAAGTGCGGGTTGTCTGGACCAAAGGTTTGGGTATGAAAAAAATATTTGCTTTGATCGCTGCGTGTTTTCCGGTTGTTGGTATGGCGGACGGGGCTATTTCTCGTGTTGTGCCAACCGGCGGCGCGGGTGCGGCGGATGCGACGGGGCGCGTGGTGCGTTCAAATGCAAGCGTGTCTGATGCACGTTCTGTTTCGGATGTGCGTCAAAGTGGTCAAGTCAGCAGTGTTGCAAATCGTTCGGGCGCCATGGTGCGTGCGCGTGGTGTAACGGCACCAAAGGTTGTCAGTACAAATGATTTCGCGGCACAACGTCAGGCCACGGTTCGTGATTTGACCGCGCGTGCACCAATGACGACGGCGTTGCGTGCATCTAAACCACGTGTTGGGGTAACTGTTTCTGTGCCTACACAGGTTGATGCGGATGTGACGAATGTGCGTGCGCGTGCGGCAGTTAATCCTTTTGCGACAAAAAAATCGGGACAGGATGCGCCAGCAAAGACGTTGGCCGATATTATTGCAACAATGGAAGATGAAAAGCAAATAACAGATTATTGCAAATCCCAGTATGCGGCATGTATGGATAATTTCTGTAATGTGTTAAATGAAGATCAAGGGCGTTGCAGTTGTTCTAAAAATCTGAAAAATTATTCCAAAACAGAAGATGCCTTGATGCAAGCAACCGAAGGTTTACAGGATGTTGCCCAGCAAATCCAATATATCGGTTTGACCCGAGACGAGGTTTATACTCTGTTCGAACAAACTGTTGCAGAAGAAGAAATGCAAGGCAAAACAGATAACAGCCAGATAAAGACCCAATTGGATAAAATCTATGATATGGTGCTTGATGTTAAACCGGGGACAGCGTCCAGTACGGATACAACGGTCAGTATGGATTTGTCCAATTTATTGGATTTTACTTTTGACAGCAGCAGTTTTGATTTGTTGTCTATGTTTGGTCCAAATCAGGAATCGGCCAGCATTTCAAACCAACGTGGGGAACAATTGTATAAAACCGCAAATGCGCGTTGTAAAGCGGCGGTATTGGATGTCTGCGGTGGTCAAGGCGTTGATTTGAATATGGTTACAAATTCGTATGATTTAGAGATTGACAAGGCCTGTGTTGCGTATGAACGTTATTTGACGGAAAGCAATACCGAAATGCGCCAAACGGTACGTAATGCACAGAACGTATTGCAACGCGCACGTTTGTTGGTACGTCAGCAAAAGAACACATATGACCTGCGTGGATGTGTGACTGCATTGGATTCATGTATGCAAGATGAATTTGTATGTGGTGCGGATTATGAAAATTGCTTGGATCCGTCCGGTAAATATATTGTAAACGGCGCGATTGTTGTTGGTTCAACACCGGGACAGGTGGTAGTGGATACTACAAGCAGTTTGAAGCCGGGATATCATTATGATACCAATAATTTATATAAAACGTGGAATTATGGCGAAAATAGTAACGCGTGGATCGGTGATGGCAGTTTGTATGCCTATATACAAACTACACTGAAGGGGACGCCACAAACGGCAACGTCCGAAGGTATGTCGGAATTCTTGCAGTACAAGATTGGGTATTATGATGCCAATGATGATCGTAACTATGGTATGTGTATGTCTGTTTTGAACAAGTGTCAAGACGTTACCTATACCAAGGATGGCACCTATATCCCAGATAATAATGTTGTAAGAGAGTATTTGCAGCGTACATTGTCGCAAATAAAGATGCGTCAGGATTCGATTTTGGCGGCATATGCAGAATCTTGTGTCACAGATGTGCAGACATGTCTGACGCAAAATGGTTTTGATAAGACCGCCAGCGAAGACAGTGATGTAAATAATATTCCGATAAATGCGTGCCGTCAACAGATTATCACATGTCTGTCTGTGACCGGTGAGGCGTCGGGTGATCCGGAACCATCAATGATAAAAAAATGGGTTAAAGCTTTGTATCCGGCCAACCAAAATAATTAAAAAACGCCAGAAATGGCGTTTTTTAATTATTATTTTTGTTTTTGTTGTCCCAAATATTGATTTGTTTGCATCATTAATTTCGAGAAGGAATTCAAACTGATGCTGTGGAATTTTTCAACCGGTACACCCGATGCAGGTGTGTTGTGATATACCGCCAGAACTTCTGATTGGGCCAAACGTGCAATATTCACATCGCCTTGGGCGTCAATGATGTTTGTTTTTAAATCTTGTGTAAATGCCCATGCCAAATCCATTACCAATCCGGGGTGCAATACGGTTGATTTACGGACAGATGCGCTTGGATTATATGGCAAATTGTATTTTTGGTGTATTGCGATATATCCAGGTAATGTTTTGAATACTTGGCGACCGGCGGGCGCAGTGTGTTCTTTGGCGTATGTGCCGGACATAACATAATCTTGGGCGGCCAAGGATGAACGGAATATAATGTCCGCATTTTGTGTGTAAAAACGTGGATTCATTTCACGCAATAACAATGCGCGAATATGAAAAATAGTTGATAATTCTCTCATATTTTTTTCTGACATAATATATGACCCTTTTTTGTTTTTTTTCGCAAAGATGTTAACAAAAAATAGTGTATTGTCAACAAAAAAACCGCCTTTGGTTGGCGGTTTAATTATCGTGCGACTGCACCTGTTAACTTTTCATGGTGTATGTAATTGCGTAATATGAATCCGCCATCTGCATGCCAATTCAACATTCCGCGCCAATTTTCGTCCGGTATTTCAACGGTTGGTAATTGGTGTGGTGTCCGCTGTAATTGTTGTGCCACTTGGGGCAGATGGTTTTGGTATATGTGTGCGTCGTGGAATTCGCCTTTTAATATGTGTGGTGTCAATCCAGATTCTTTGGCGTACAGTAATAACAATAATGCATAACTGGCGATATTGTATGGTATGCCCAAGAACATGTCGCATGAACGCTGTGTCCATATCAGCGATAATTTATTGTCGCGTACAATTAATTGGTGCATAACATGACATGGGGGCAGGGCCATTTGCGGAAATGCCACAGGATTCCATGCCGATACAATTATACGGCGGTCGTCTGGATTGTTTTTTAATTTATCAATTGCCATTGCGACTTGATCAACCCCGGGGTTGGCGGGATTAAAGTTGTCGGTTGGGTTTGCGTTAATGCGTGCCAAATCCCATTGATATTCGCCACCAAAGTGACGCCATTGGAAGCCATAGATTGGGCCAAGGTCGCGTTCGTTGTCCATGATTTGGTTGCGGATAAGTGTTTTTTGAGAATCGGTCAGTTTTTGTGCGCCGTTCCATTCCAACATACCCGTTTTGATTTTGTATTCTTGTTCGACTTTGACGGGATTTGCCCATTCGTTCCATATTTTACATTTGCGGTCGGTCAACCACTTTTTGTCTGTTATTCCACGTAAAAAGAATTCTAATTCTGTTGCGATGTTTTTTAATCCCATTTGCTTTGTCGTAATCAGTGGAAATCCCAAAGACATATCGTGCACAAATGTTGCGCCGTGCCCCAGACCGATGTCCGGTATTCCGGTTCGATTGTTTCGTAATTCTGTACAATTTTGGTAAATGTTGCCCAAAATATCCAAATATGCCTTCATTATGGTCCCCTTGCTTTATACCGATGTCAGTATGGGATAAAATGCCGACAGAAATCAATAAAAAAACAACGCATCGTTCGATGCGTTGTGAAAGAAAGTTTTAGAAAGTAATAGTTTTGTATTAGCGAACGGCCGGTTGTTTAAACAGTTCGTCTGCCTTTACTTTTTTTTCTTTGGTTTTTACATGTGTTAACATTGCGTCCAATGCTTTGCGTTCGAACAGCATACCGCGCAACATGGCCAAAGCATTTTGGTTTTTGTTATAGAATTCAAAAACTTGCTTTGGATCTGGATAGCGTGCTGCTTCGGCCCAGATTGCCTGTTGCAGGTCTTCACGTGAAACTTCTACTTTGTTTTGTGTGCCCCATTCGGCCAAGATTAAGCCCAATTTAACGCGACGTTCGGCGTCTTTGCGTTCGGCTTTTTCATCCCATTTATGGTCACATTTTTCGTCGTGGCAATGTGCATGATTGCGTTCGAATTCAGATTTTGCCATATTTAATTCTTGTTCAACCAATGTTTCTGGCAAATCTAATTTAACTTTATCGGCCAAAACGTCCAATAATTCGTTGCGCATTTCACGTTTTGCAACTTCGTCATATTGTTCGGTCAAGATGTTGCGGATGTGTTGTTTTAATGTATCTACGGATTCTTGGCCAACTTCTTTTGCCAATTCGTCGTTCATTTCAGGCAAAATATGTTTGCGAATTTCGTGAATTTCAACCGCAAAGCGTGCGTCAGCGCCCGCCAAATTTGCCGCGTGATAATCCGCAGGGAATTTAACGTTAACATCAAATTTGTCGCCAATTTTATGACCGATGATTTGATCTTCAAAGCCCGGAATAAATGCGCCAGAACCCAAAGTCAAATGGTGTTTTTTTGCCGCGCCACCTTCGAATGCTTCGTCGCCAACATAACCTGTGAAGTCGATAACGGCAACGTCACCATTTGCAGCAACGTAGTTTTCGTCTTGTTTTTCGGCAATGCTGCGTGATTTACGGATGTTTTCCAATGCAACATCTACTTCTGATTCGTCTAAATCTGCAACTTTTTTAGTAACTGTGAATTTTTCCAAATCAATTGCAGGCAAAGTTGGCAAAATGTCAAATTCCAACGAGTATTCAACATCTTTACCCATTTCCCAACCGTCCAAGTCGGCTTTTGGTGCGCCGGCCAAGCGGATTTTTTTGTCTGCGATATAGTCGTTTAAGTCGCGGTTCATTAATTTATCGATTGCTTCGCCGTATGCGGACGCATTGTATTTTTGACGTAAAATATTTAATGGAACTTTGCCTGTACGGAAACCCGGCATTTTAACTTTTTTGCCATATTCCATTAAGATTTCATCGGCAGCGGTCTGTACTTCGTCGGCCGCAATTAAACCGTTGACGGAATAGTGTAAATCTTTGATTTTTTCTTTTTTGAACATGTTCTTCCCCTTGGGTCTTTTATTATATAATTGCCGTGTGATTATACACGCTTTGTAATTGATTGCAATAATAAAAAATTCATTGTGTGTTGCAATAAAAAAACGTCCCAATGGGACGTTTTTGTTGTTCGTGTGAAACGTAATATTAACGTTTGCTGAACTGGGTTGAACGACGTGCTTTGCGGAAACCGTAGTGTTTACGTTCAACAACACGGCTGTCGCGTGTCAAGAAGCCAGCGGCTTTCAATGCTGCGCGCAATTCTGGTTCAACTTTTTCCAATGCTTTGGAAATACCGTGTTTAACCGCACCGGCTTGGCCAGATAAACCACCGCCCGAAACAAAAGCAACGATGTCGTATGCTGTTTCGCGTTTGGTTACGCCAAAAGGTTGTGCGATAATCATTTGTAATACAGCACGACGGAAGTATTCGGATGCAGGTTTGTCGTTAACGATGATGTTACCACGGCCAGGCATCAAATATACACGTGCAACGGAATCTTTACGTTTGCCGGTTGCATATGTTGCGTCGTTTAATTTTGGTGCAACAACAGGAGCTTTTTTAGCCACTGTTTTTTTAGCAGGGGCAGTTTTTTTAACTGTCTTGGTTGCTGTCTTTTTTGCTTCTGCCATTATTCGCCCCTTTTGTTTTTACGGTTCAAGCCCGCGAAATCGATAACTGTTGGTTTTTGGGCTTCGTGTTTGTGTTCAGAACCAGCATATACGTGCAATTTTGTCAAACGTTGATTTGCCAATGCAACTGCTGTGCGACGGCCCATCATGCGTTTTACCGCGTTGAAAACCAATTTTTCAGGTTTTTCGCTGCGCATTTGACCCAATGTGCGGGATTTCAAGCTGCCGGTCCATAAAGAATGCCAGAAAAAGCGGTCTTTGTCAGCTTTGTGGCCAGACAATGCAACTTTATCGGCGTTGATGATGATTACATGATCACCACAGTCCATGTTTGGTGTCCATGTTGGTTTGTGTTTGCCACGCAGGATGTTGGCCGTATATGCCGCCAAACGACCCAACGTACAATCTGTTGCGTCAATCAAATACCATTTGGCATCCAATTCGCATTTTTTTAACGATTTTGTCGCTGCCATTTTTTTGTTTCCTATTGTTTTACAAATTAAAGCGCGATAATTATGACGCAAACGGCCGGAAATGTCAAGAAAAATCAATACGGTATTATTGTACCGTGTAAAGTGTAAATAAAAACCCCCAATGGGGGGGCTTTTAGTCAATCAATGGTTCAAAGCATTCGTCCGAACCTATTATGCAACACAGTTGTGTATTGTTGCCAAAGTCCACAAATTCTTCGCCCGTACAGCATCCGTACATATCCGGACGATTGCCGTCGGCGCAGGTATTGATTACTTCGGTTGTTGTGTATTCAACAGATGATATTTCCGCAGGTGTCGATGTTGTTGTTTTGTAAACTTCGGATGTTACCACTTGCGGTGTTTTTTCAAATGTTGGTGCGATTGTTTCGACCGGTTTTGGTGGTTCGGGCAACATCATGGTGGGTGTTGGTGCGATTGTTTCGACCGGTACATATTGTTGTATTGGTTCGGGTTCTGGTTCGACAACAGGTTCCGGTTCGGTTGTTACGATTGGGGCCGGTTCTGGTGTTGTTATCACTTCGGGTTCAATGACCGGTACAATAACGGGTTCGGCAATTTCGATTGTTGGTTTTTCCGGTTCGGCGACTGTTTCGGCCGTTGTTGTTACGGATATTTCTGTGGTCGGTTCCGATGATTCAAAGTCCGCGTCGGCAACAAACATTTTGTCATCGGCAGATACGTTGTATGCCGGTTTCTTTGCCAAAATTTCTTCTTCGGTCGGGATTTCCGGTTTTGGTTCAACCACAGGGTCTGCAACCGGACCGTCTATGGTCGATGGACGTTCAGGCATTGGTGTAACAACAGGTTCCGGTTCTGCAACGGGCTCTGGCTCTATAACAGGTTCTGGCTCGGCGACGGGTTCTGGTTCGGTCACAGGCGTTTCTATTTGTGGCTGGGTTGCGCCCAATTCCGGTGTGCCGGTATTGGTTTTTTGTTGATATATCCATAATGTGAATATGGACAGCGCAATTAATAATATTAATAATATATAGTACAAGAATGTCGGTTTGCCATTCGATGTTTGTTGTGGCGCAGGTTGATATGCCACAGGTGATGCGGGGCGTGCACTTGTGCCGGCGTATGGCGATGCCGGACGTTCGGATGCGTCTGCGGCGGGATATCCGCTGTATGGCGCCGCAGGTGTTGTGGCCGCAAAATCATTTGTTTGTGATGATAATACAGGGGCCGGTTCGTTTGTTGTAAATGGCATTGAATATTCTTCCATATCTTGTTCCGTTGGTATATCAGTTGTTTCAGAAAAAGTTGTGTCCGTTGGTACCGAAATTGGTGTCAAGTTATCCAGCATAGATGGTGCCGGTTGAGTTGGTTCGGTATAGGTTTCTGTGGTATCTTCTTCGAATGCAATCGGTTGAAAAGACAAAGGACTTTCCAATTCTGGCGTCGGGGTTGGTTCAATGGCCGGTTCGAATTGTGGTTCCGGTTCGTTGTTTGACGATTCGTTTTCGGCCAAGGTTTCAGGTATGCTGAAATCAATTGGTTTGAACGCCAATTCTTCATCCAGTATATTTGGATCTTGGTCAAATAAAGGTTTTACTTCTTCGTCTGCCATGTCAATTGCCTCTGGTTCGTATGGTTCTGGGTCGTCATCGTCTGGTGCGTATTGCATCAAAGGTTTTGGTTCGTCCGATACGACCTGAATTTCTGTGTGTGGCGCGGGCGCCGGTAATTGTATGTCGGTGTTCGTGTCGTTTGATTGGGTTGTGTTCAGTATTCTTTGTGCCAATTCTATTTCATCCATTGCGGCCGATAATCTGTGTTTGGCATTTTGAACACGTTTGTTTGCGCGACCCAATTTGTCGTTGGTTGTTTCCAATTGGGATTCTGTGCGCAAAATTTTTGCTGCGGATTGTTTTGTTGGCTCTTTACCAATATTGCGACGCAAATCAGATAATTTTGTGCGCAGTTCTTTTTGGCGAGATTGCAGTTGGATTATCGTTTCATTTGTTCGAATAATTGTTTCGCGTGCGTTTGTCGCCGTAATTTCCGCTGCGTTCAAGCGTTCGATTGCAGAATTGCGGGCGGCATTTGTGCGAAATGCATCCAATTGCGCCAATGCGTCGTGCGTGTCTTGATTGTCGTCGTATGCGGTAAACAGTTCGTCATAAATGTTTAATCCGTCATATTCGATGTCTAATTTTTGATATTTGTTATCTTTCTTTGGACGGATGTCTTCTAAATCCATATCGAAATCGTTTGACAATATATCGTCCCATTTTCGATTTCCATCGGGCTTTATCACCAATAATACATTGGGTTTATATTCGTTTGTGAAATAATCCAGCACGAAAACCAATCGTCCGTCATTATCACGGTACGCGCGCAACACATTGTCGCCAATCGTATAGTCGGTAAAGTGCAGTTTCGGGTTCATATTTCTCTCTCGTCCAATTTTGGTGCGTATCCCTGTATTATACTACTTTTTCTTTGGTGGTGCAAACTGATATGCCTGTTTACAATGTTCATAGCAATATGGTTTGCCAACAAATGCAGTTTCGCCACAGAAATGAAAGTGTTCAGAATCCGGATCACCAATTGGCCAACGGCATTGATTTGGCTTTAAATTTGCCATTTCCAACGAATGTTGAATAATTCTTTGGTGCATAGCCAGATTTTTTGCACTGATACCCGTTGATTTTGTGGTTTCTGTGGTCTTAGGTTCTGCTGTTGCGGTCTTTTTTTGTGTTTCCGCCGCTTTTTTTGTTTCTGTTTTGGTTGCTTTGGTTGTTTTTTCGCTTTTTGGTGTTGCAACTTTCTTAGGTTCGGCAACTTTTTTTGCGGTTGTTTTTTTTGTTTCTGATTTCGATGCGGGTTTGTCGGCTTTTGTTTCTGCTTCGTCTGTTGGTGCGCCGCCCGCTTTGGCGTTCCATCCCAATCGGTTTAATTTACCAACGATTGCATTTTTGGACATGCCCAAACGTTTGCCAATTTCAGATGTAGAAAGGCCTTTACCCGTTAATGATTTTAATTTTTTTAATGCTATGCTGTCCCAGCCCTTGCTCATTTTACAAAACCTTTATTATTCATTATAATGTCAGTGTAGCATAGTTTCGAATCGAAAGGCAAG
>JAZRJG010000031.1:0-17127 GCA_045645725.1 Candidatus Enterousia sp.
TGGCAACAAAACGTACATATCAACCATCTAAGACACGTCGTGTTCGCACACACGGTTTTCGTGCACGTATGGCAACTGCTGGTGGTCGCGATGTGTTGAATCGTCGTCGCGCATGTGGCCGTAAAAGATTGGCTGCAACCGCTGTTAATTAAATTAACCGCCGATTGGCGGTTTTTTTATAAAAAAACACCCCGATTCGGGGTGTGTTGTTTTTATATTTCTTCCCAATGGCAAATAACGACGGCGTGTTCTGTGTCGCCGGTGCAAATTTTATGTTTGCTGACCAATCCGTCAATTGCGACATCGATTCTGATTTCAGGTGTGTCGGGATTGATTTCTTTTTTGAAACTGATATCGATTTTTCTTAATTTATGCTGGGTACGATATTGGTATCCAACACTTTCGGTTGCCCAAACCGCATAGACGGCATTGTTGATGTGTTGGTTTACATCAATATCATCGAATCGACATTTCATAACGTGTGTTTTGTTTGTTTCGAAATCCGCAAACTTTTCAAACGCACAACCGTATGCGCGCGTTGGGACAACCACATCGGGCGAAAGGTGATTTGCCAATGGTAACGGCCGGCGTTTTTCCATGTCGATTAAAATCCATTGTGACGTTGCGCGAACCATTAATCGGCCGTCTGCGCCATGAATTTCAAAGTCGCGTGTTGCACGCAGGGCATCTTGGCAAGAAGGCCATGTTGTAAATGTCAATTCTTCGCCTTCGACCGGCAGTTCTACAATGTCGACCAAATAATACATAACGACCCATGCGACGTTATTTTCCATGCAATATGTTCGTCCGCACCCCAATGTTTCGGCGTGTCTGTCCGCAATTGATTGTAATTCGTTCATTAAAATCAGTGGGCGCACATTGCCGAAACGGTCGCATTGATATGCTTGTAAAATACGTTTTTCGGTCAGTTTGTCTGCCATTTTCTTACCCCGCGACTTTCTGTTCTGCGACGACAAAGTCCAAATCGCCACCCAATACAATTTCGTTTGCGCGTGCGGCTGATTTAATTAATCCGTGCAGTTCGCTTGGTGTATTTTCTGGTATGGTCAATGTTTCTAATTTTGCGCCGTTTCCAACTTTTCGGTCGGTACGTAATCCGCGAACGTTTTTCAATAAATCCAACGCGATATTCATCTGTGATACATCGGTATTGTATTCTTCTGTAACAGATGGATATTCGGTCAAGTGCAACGTTTCGCCACCTTCGGTTGGTTGGTATATTTTTTGCCACAGTTCTTCTGTCAAGAACGGTATAAATGGTGCGTACAAACCAATGATGGTGCGCAAAACGGTGTACAATGTCCACTGTGCCGACAATTTGGATTCCGCTGTATATTTTTCCGGTGCCCAGAAACGGTCTTTGATGAATTCCAAATATTGGTCACAGAATATATCCCAAAAGAATGTGTCGATTGCCGCACGTGAATTATAGTTGTCATACTTGTCCAAGTGCTTGCGTGTTTCAGCGATTGTTTTATTTAATTCTGCCAAAACCCAACGGTCTTCGATGAAGCGTTCTGAAACCGGAATGTTTTGTGCGTTTTCTGGTTCAAAGTCAGACAAGTTCATCAAAACGTATTTTGATGCGTTCCACAATTTGGTCAACAGTTTAGAACCGCGTTTAACTTCGTCGTCACTGTATCTTAAATCGGTTCCGATTGGTGCTGTTGCCAACCAATAGCGTAATGCGTCGACACCAAATTTTTCAACGGCATCCAATGGGTCTGTGCCGTTGCCTTTGGTTTTGGACATTTTTTGCCCCTTAGAATCACGAATAAGGCCATGGAAGTTCACAGTGTGAAATGGTACTTCGCCCATAACATAGATGCCCATCATAACCATACGTGCAACCCAAAAGAATATAATGTCTGCGCCGGTGTACAGCAAATCTGTTGGATAGTATTTTTTTAATTCCGGTGTTTCTTCGGGCCAACCCAATGTTGAAAATGGCCACAAACCGGACGAAAACCAAGTGTCTAAAACATCTTTGTCACGTGTCAAAGTTTTACCACCGGATATTTCGATTGCTTTTTCTTCTGTTTCTGCAACGTATACATTTCCGGCTTCGTCATACCATGCCGGTATATGGTGGCCCCACCATAATTGACGTGAAATAGTCCAAGGACGGATGTTTTTCATCCATGCCATAAACAGATTGTATCTGTGGTCGGGCAAGAATTTAATTTTACCGTTTTCAACCGCTTCGATTACAGGGATTGCCAATTTTTGTGCATCGACAAACCATTGGTCGGTTAAGTATGGTTCAACTGGCACCTGTCCGCGTTCGGAATATGGTGTTGGGATGACTTTGTCTTCGACTTTTACCAACAATCCTGCTTCTTCGATGTCTGCGACAATTGCACTGCGTGCGGTGTATCTGTCCATGCCACGATATTTTTCTGGTACGACCGGATTGTCGTTCATTTTTGCATCCGGTGTCAAAATGCAAACAGGTTTAAGGTTGTGACGCACACCAACTTCCCAGTCGTCAAAGTCGTGCGCCGGTGTAATTTTAACTGCACCTGTACCTTTTTCTGGGTCTGCGTGTTCGTCGCCGACGATTGGAATTTCAATATCGGTCAATGGGATGGTTGCGCGTTTGCCGATTAAGTGTTTTAATTTTTCGTTTTCTGGATGGATTGCAATTGCTTGGTCGCCAAACAGTGTTTCTGGGCGTGTTGTTGCGATTTGGATTTCGCCGCCGCCAACCAATGGGTAATTAAAGTAATAGAACTTACCTTTTTCTTCACGCGTTTCAACTTCCAAATCGGAAACAGATGTCATTTGTTTTGGGCACCAATTGACCAATCTTTTTTCGCGGTAAATTAAACCTTCGTTATACATTTTTACAAACAGTTTTGTAACCGCATTGGACAAACCTTCGTCCATTGTAAAGCGTTCACGATACCACGCCGGTGTAACGCCCAAGATATGCAATTGATTCATAATCTGGCCGCCTTTGTCGGCTTTCCAATTCCAAGCGTGTTGTAATTTTTCATCCAAATTCAATGCATGTGGATTGATGCCACGTTTTGATAAGTCGCGTTCAACCAACAACTGTGTTGCAATCGATGCGTGGTCTGTCCCCGGTTGCCACAGAACGTCAAAACCCGCCATACGTTTATATCTGCAAACAATATCTGTCAAAACATTATCCAACGCGTGTCCCATATGCAGATTGCCTGTCACGTTTGGTGGTGGCATCATAATGCAAAATGGTTTTTTATCTGAATTTACATCGTTGTTCCAAAAAGTATTTTTATCCCAAAACTCTTGGATTTTATTTTCGATTTCACGTGGGCTTATATTTTTACCTAATTCAATATTCATTTTTGTTCGTCCTGTGGTAAATTATTAATCCATACAATAGTATCAGAATTATTTGAAATTTCAACTCTGACACACGGATTTTCGGTAATTTTTCATGTTTAATATACTGGATAATCGCGTGGGTAGTTTGGGTTTGGCTGCACCAATTCGGACTTCACCCCACACCCTGCGACGGCCAATACAGACAATATTAAAAATCCGAATAATGCTTTTTTCATGCTTAAATTATAATATTTGTAAATTCGACTGTCAAATTTTTAACGCACGTGAATAAATATTATGATATAATCCCCATATCACCATAGGGCAGAGCATTTTTTATGAAAAAATTATCACGTGAAGTAAAGTTTTTATTGTCGTTGTTTGCGTTCCGCGATGTGTCGGATTTGTTTTTGGGTACATTTTTTATATCGTTTATTATGCAGTTGTCTGCCAACGAAATAGTATCTGTTGCCCAATATCGTTTGTTTGAATATACGGCAACGTGTGCGGGATTTTTTTTGTTTGCCAATTGGTGTAAAAGATATAACAAAGTTGCGGTATTTGCGCTTAACCTGATTCCAAAGATTGTTTTGCTGGCTGCGATTATTTTGTTGGGGGACAGGGCGGTTGAATATGTTATTCCATTGGGGCTGATATATGGTTTGGGTTCTGCGCTGTATTGTTTACCATCAAACGCCATGATAGAAGAAAAGGTAGAATCTAAATCAATGGGTCGCTTTATGGGATTAAAAAATGCGATTAAGCATACTGTCAAACTAACGACGCCCGTCGTGCTGGGGTTCTTTATTGATTTGGGCTCGTACGAGCAGGTTGCGTATTTTCTTCTGGCTTTATCTTTTATAGAATTGGCAATGACATTTATGTTGACGCCGTCGCGTCATAAATCCCGCACACCGATTGACTTTGTTGGATTTTTTCGCTGTATGATGCGTTTTCGTGTAATACGTCACGTATTTATAACGGAAAGTTTACGTGGCTTTTCGATGGGATTATTGGGCACGGTTATAACGATGTACACGGTGTACATGTTCAAAACAGATTTGAATTTGGGTATATTTACGACATTATTTGCATTGTGTTCTGTTTTGACGTCTTGGATAACGGGGCGTTATTTTGGTCGCAGTGCATGGCCGCGTATGTTGCTGATATTTATGATGATGGTGATTGGGGGATTGGCGTTGTTTATCTATAACACAACACCAGTTACATTTTTGATTTACAGTTTTGTTTATGCGACCGCTTTACTGGCGATTGAACAGATAATAACAGTTAATATGTTTAATGTGTCTAAATCAAAGTGCGTCACCCGTAATCACAAAGTTGAATATTTCGTATTTCGTGATTGTGCGTTGTATATTGGTCGTTGGGTTGGTTTTACAGGATTAATGTACATTGGTGTATTTGGTGGGTACTCATGGTTGCGCTGGTATTTGGTGGTGATAACGGCTGCAATGTTATTGGCGGGGGTAAATGGGTATCAATTGTGCGTGGCGTCCCGTCGTCGCAAATAAAGTTTTGGTTGACATATTGACAAAAATGTCAATAATATATTCGTGTCAAAAAATATGTACGATATTATCAAGAAACAAAATGGTGAACACTTTGCCAAAGCCATCCGCTGTTATGACAACGGCATTTTTGACATTCCGAATTTGAACCACATTGTAAAGTACGCCGGTCGTGATGCAGAACCGATTATGAAGTACCTGATTTCGTTAAAAGGTATCGAAGTCATTAAACAAAGCAAACATCATGCACCGTTGGAATTGTTGGCACGGGCGGGCTATACCGCATACGTTGCAGATACATTGGAAAAACAAAACGCTATTTCGCGCTATTTTGCACCAAATGAACAGTTGTGCACCTTCAAAGACAAAGACAGATTTCAAAGATACTATATCATCAATGCTGTTCGACATGACGCCGAAAAATTAAATCGTAATGACTTTTTACATCCCGAACGTGAAGACGCGTACGGCACATCTGTAATTTCGATTCAGGTATTAAAAGAAGGCGGTTTTATCAGTATCAAAAACAGATACAATCACACCGTGGAATCATGTGATAACACATTTAATTCGAATCCCGATAATATTATTATGGGGTTGTCGGATGCCATACAAAACTATTTTAATGTGAACTTTGTTACATCGCATTGCGATTTGCCACGCGGATTCAGGTTGGTTGGCGACCAGATTTGTAAATATACCCAAGAAATAAATAATGTCTATATTGGTGAAAATTTTTATGTTTCGGACGGCGAAATACATGACATTAATGGTCAAAATAAAATTATGCTGGGTGGCGGATTAATCTTTGATATCCCCAGTAAAACTGTCTTTAACGTTGCGCGTCCTTTGTATAATTGGGAATGCATCGACAATATATTTCGTGGCAAAGCGTTACAGCAAACCAAAGACAGAAAAACGGGCGTTCGAACATTAACGGCCAACGGCGTGCCGGTAATGCGAATTGTTGGTGGGCAAATGACCTATATTAATCTGGCGGATGCCCCCAGTGTTCTGTTAACAGACATGAATAAATTGTGTGGTGAATTAGATTTATCTAATGCGCATACGGTTGATTTAGAAAACATCAACACAGAAAATATTACACGTATAAAATTTAATCCAATGGTTCGTTCTGTTCAGATACGGCAAACGGCTTTGCCACGTGACAGTTATGATTTTGGCAATGCATGCACATTGATATTAAATAATGCGGACTTTTCACGTGCCACAGAATTCCGAACCAAACGCAATGCGGGACACATTGTAATCAGTAATGTAAAATTTCCGCCTTTGGACTTTGATTTCAGTGGGGTTGAAATCTTGGGCTTACCGAACTGTGATTTAAGTGCTGTAAAATCTATTAAATTTAATCCGCTTGGATACAGAATTAATTTGCGTGGTGCAAAATTACCCGCCCAAAAATTTGATTTCAGTCGGGTTGATGATGTTATTTTAGATAATACAGATATCAGTTTAGTTCGTGGAATTAATCTGAATCCATCGGGTACATATACTGGCATCACACCGGCCGACGTGTTAAAATTAACCCAAAAATGTAAACACCGCTAACCCCAACCACCCAAACGGGTGGTTTTATTATGTTTTGGAAAAACAATAATATTTCTGTGAATTTTATGATATAATAATCCGTAAATTTAAGGTGCTGACAAATGTATAAAAAAATTCTTGCGTCTTTATTTTGTTTAATTCCGGCTGTTTCTTATGGTGATGATTTAATTACCAAAGCGCAATCGACGTATGATGCTGTGCGAATAGTGTGTTCCGGTATATCGGATGAAATATCTCGTGTGTCCAATGTATCAAAAGTAAATACGGCTGTTACCGGCGCGGGTACGGTTGCCGCCGGTGGTGCTTTGATTGCGGGTGCAAAAAAATCATCTGTGGAAGAAGAGATTGACAGGTTGGCAAAACAAATTTGTGATGCGGGTGGCTGTGATCCCAACGGTGTGGAAGCGATGTCCGATGAATATTTCTGGGAGAATGTTCTGACTCCAATGGCGCAAATTGCAGAACTGATGAAATTTTCGGCATATTTACAAGAATCAAAACAAATGGGTAATTGGCGTACGGGGTTAATGGTCGGTACGGTTGGCGCAAATGTTGCATCTGCGATTTTGGCCGGCGTTAACAAAGATCAAACCGAATTGGTTCAACATATCCAAGCATGTAATGAAACTGTAAAATCTGCGCGTGATATGTACAAACAACTGAAACAGGCGGGCATAAATCCGATAGACAATTCAATTGGTCGGAAATTGGCCGACATCGACGACAGCTGTGCCAATATAAATATTTCGGATATAGAAAAAATAGAAAAGCGTATGACCGGCGTTATGGGCACGTCTATTGCCGGTGCGGTTGTTGGTGCTGCGGGTGTCGCAACCAGTGCGTCTGCAAACTCTGATAAGTATATGGATACGCGCAATCGTCTGGAAATGACCGAGGAAGATCGTAAAAAGAAAGATAATTTGAATAAAGCGGCAAATGTAATGGCGGGCGCAAACGTTGTAACTGGTGCGGTTGAAACCGGATTAAATATTTCGTTGATTAATTTAACCAAGAAATTAATAGCCCAAGCGGAACAATGTGAAGAGGCGATAGAATGAAAAAAATTATAATGTCGTCATTGTTTGTGTTTGTTCCTTTTATGTCTATGGCGGCGGACCATTGTACTAATCCCACTGAATATACGGTTGATAAACGTTGTTATGTAACCGATGCACAAAAGCGGAGAAAACCTTATAATGCGGTGGTGGCACTGGTTGATGGTAGTGGAGACCCCCGTTGCACCGGCACAATTGTAAAAGGTACAAATGGTAGACCATATTTATATACGGCCAAACATTGTACCGATGATAGAAATTATGTGGTACAATCAGAATTAGAAATAAAATTGCAAGATGGCCGGATATTAACTGTTACAAAAAATAATGTTGGAAATTATAATGTCGAAACCGATGAAAATCTTAACGGGGATTGGGCCATATACAGTATAGCACAATCCGATGTGCCGATGGTTGAAAAATCCAGTAAAAGGAAAATTGGTGTCGCACCACTTGAACCTTATTATGATGCCACAGATGTGGGGTATGGGATATTAAAAATTATGAGTGATGCGGAAATAGCGGACTTTAAATATAAATACATAACCTACTTAAAAGATGAAAAAAATATTGACTCTAAGGGCGATGAAAAAGCATATGGTTTTAAGGATGGCGGGGTAGACACTTACTATAATGCATATGTTAAAAATTTTCTAACAAAAAATAATGATTATTGGAGTAGTTTAACAGATGATATATCAAAATTAAAGTTGTCACATTGCACATACAGCGGTACGGGTCGAAAGATTGGGTGTCAAGGTTGGGGCGGTAATTCCGGCGGACCGATTTTTGACGATCGCGGTAATATAATGGGAATTCATACACGTGGCAATCGGGAGATTGGTGGTTTGGAACACGCAGGAGGTGAAAGTTGGCTGACCGCCACCGATGTCAGCAGTGTGAGTTTATTAGAATAAATAACAAAAAAAGGATAAGAAATGACAAGATCTAATAAAACAATAAACAAATTCAAAATCGCGGGTTTAATAGCATTGTTAACGGCCGGCGGTATAATAGCAGGTATTTCGTATAATAAACATTCAAATTCATATGATGTGCAATTAAAGAAAGAAATATCACATATGTCGGAATCGCAATTGCAAGATGCGATTAAAGAATGTGATATGGCCATGGAAAGATTGCAACAAATCATCAATGCCGATGAAACGAACCCCGAAGAAAGATTTGAAGCACGTGGTGCATATAAAAGTATCAGTGCCCAGCGTGCGCAGTTTCAAGAAAAGTTAGATGAAATTAAAGGACATCAGGGTACGATTATACATTATAATGACATTAATCGGACAAGATGATTGTTTTTTCCAAAAAAAGATAACCTCACCCACCCATTAAGGTGCCGAAAAATGTATAAAGATTTAACTGTGTTTTTATGTCGTTTTATGCTTGCTGGGATGATATTTATGCCATCTGTATCTATGGCGGCGGACCATTGTACTAATCCAGATATTTATTTCTTTGATAAACGTTGTTATGTAACTGATGAACAAAAGCGGACAAGCCCCTATAATGCAGTGGTGAAATTGGATAATGGGTGTACCGGTACAATTCTTAATTTTGGCGGCAGATTGGTTGTGCATACCGCAAAACATTGTGTTGTTGATGATGCGGGTACTGTACGGGATAAAATTACGGTAATGACGCAAACCGGTAAAATACTTTCTGTAGATTTTATACGATCTGGTGGTTTTGATGTCGTGAATACTCCGCTTGATAGGTCTGGTGATTGGGCTTATTATACGATTTCGTCTGCTGATGGCGATGGTATTCCTTGGGCTTCTTTGACTGATCCTGACCGGCTTCATAAGAGAAATGCAGCCCGTGTTGTTGGTTATGGTCTGTTAAAAATTATGAGTGATTGGGAAATAAAACGATTTAAACAAAAGTATATAGATTATTTACGGGCCGAAGAGGGTATTAATTCAAATGGCATAGAACCTCGGTATTGTTTTAGTGACGGTGGCGGAGTGTGTGTGTGGAGTGCGTATGGGTACGCATTTTGGGAGTATTTATATAATAACGAAAGGGCGTACTATAATGATATTTTTAATAATGATATGCTGAAAGTTTCTAAGTGTGTGTTTACGTTGGACGGGGACGCGGTCGGATGTCAAATCTGGGGTGGCAATTCCGGCGGTGGTGTATTTGATAGCGATGGCGGGCTGATGGGGGTGTTGACCGGATATATGGGGATAATTGGTGGTGGCTGGGACCATTCTGCTGCTGCCGGCCCTGAAACGGGTATTAAAAATGTGACATTTTTTTAAGTAAAGAAAAATGAAAAATCTTTGGGTGTGTGGTGTTGTATCCCCAACATCGCCCACCTGGCGCATCCGTTTGGGACTGCTGTTTCGAAATAAAAAAATCGGGCATAAAACCCGATTTTTTTATTTTGGGCGGGACCATCTGTGCAATTCACGAGTTAATGAGATATGTGAGTTGTTATCGTTCGGGAAAGATGTTAAGGTGTTTTTGAAAAAAATATGATATAATGATACTATAACCAAGGGGTAAAAAATGAAAAAATTATCTTTGTTAATTTTGCCAATAGCAGCCATGTTACTTACAGCATGTGAAAAAAAAGAAGATACAAAAAAGATAGAACGTTGTATCTCCCAAATTGGTGAAAAGGTCGAATATGATGGTGAAAAACTATACGTATTCACCACTTTAAATGTGCATTCGAAAGATGGTCAATCCGTCAAAATATACTCAAATCATCGTGTAGAAATTCCCGCAGAAGAAGCCATTAAAATTTCAAAGAATTGGGATTTAAATAACATAAAGTTATATACAAATACCGATAAAAAATTGCAAGAACACGAAAAAGATGCTTGTGAAACTTTATATAACTTGAATATGTATATATCTTCGCATGATTTAGACATTGTTCATGAATATGAAAAATAATAAAAACATACACTATGAATATGTACAAAGAAAAAGGTTAGATTTCTAACCTTTTCTTTTTGAAAATTCGTAAATTGGTAAAATGGTATGTGTTTTTGATTTTTGGCAGCCCCAACATCGACTCTCTGGCGCATCCGTTTGGGACGCTTTGGGCAAAATAAAAGACGACCCGAAGGTCGTTTATTGTTTTGGCAGCCCCAACCGGATTCGAACCGGTGTTCTCCCCTTGAAAGGGCGGTGTCCTAGGCCTCTAGACGATGGGGCCAAAACTGCCATATTCTTTCGAATGCTGGCCAATTATACATGTTGTTTTTATACTTGTCAAGTAAATAACAACGTTTTTTATTCTGCAACCGTTGCTTCTGCAACTTCTGCCTCTGGTGCTGGGGTTTCAGCGGCTGTTTCTGCTTCGGCTGGCACTTCTTCTAATTGGGTAAACACAATTTCTTTACCGTCGGTTGCGATAAATGTCAATTTGCCATCGGTGTATTCGTATTTTTCAACCATTGGCATAAATTGGAAATATTCTTGTTCTGTTTCCATTGCCTGTGGTTCGCCCATCATCATAGTTGATGCGAAACCTTCGAATTTGATTGTGTCGCCATCCGCGGTGTATGCACCGTTATAGTTGTTTACAACCGTGCCGTATACACGGTTTTCGACCGGATCAAATGTTAATGTGATGTCGGCACCTGGCTGTGCGGATACAAAGTTTGCACCTTTTAACATTTCTGGGTTTTGTGAGTTGTCACCACATGCCGCCAATGCCAATGCGCATACGCCTGCTAATAAAGTTTTTGATTTCATTATATGACTCCTTTCTGTTTCTATGTTGTTTATTATAAAGTATAATTTTTAATAATAAACAAGAAAATACACCAAATTTTTAATCTTCCCCAAAGTCCATATCACGCAATTTTTCTGCGCGCGGGGTAATTTTTGCGACCGATGTTTGTAATTGTTCTAAATCGGTTGTGGTTTGTGCAAAGTGGCGTGCAACGTTTGTCGCGCGGTCGCTTAAACGCCCCAAATCGGTCAATAATAAATCCAATTCTTTGCGTATTTGTGCGGCGACGCGTTTAATTTTTATATCTGATAACACGGCACGAATTGTGTTAAGTGTTGCCCACAATGTCGATGGAGATACGATAAATACCTTTCTGCGTGCCGCGTATTCAATTGTGTGTGGAAATTGACGGTGCAATGCTTCGAATATAGATTCCGATGCGATGAACATCATTGCGGATTCGGCGGTTTTGCCGGCAATTATGTATTTTTCGGCAATTGCGTCAATGTGTTTGCGCACATCTAATTCAAACTGCTTTTTTATCATTGCGTCATTTGGTTCGTCCAATAATCTGTTATAACTTTCCAATGGGAATTTGCTGTCTATTATCATATCCCCCGGCGGATAGGGCAGGCGGATTATACAGTCCGGACGCACCCCCGTTTCCATAACGGATTGGAAAGCATATGTTTCCGGCGGCATTATGTCTGCGACCAAATCTTCCAACTGTCTTTCGCCAAATGTGCCACGGGCTTGTTTGTTGCCCATCAATATATTTTTAAAGTTTGCGATATCGCCACTGATATTTTTTAATTCGTTTGCATTTTGTGCCAACACGCCCAATCGTTCGGCCAATCTTTCACGCAATCGTGCATTATCTTCACGTAACGCCGATATATCAAATACCGGTTTGCGCATAAGTATTGCGACTAATAAAACGATAATTATAAACAATAATACAAAAATATAAGTTGTCATTTGATAATCCTTTGCTATGATATTATACAAAAGGAAACATATATGTTGCAAATGAAACTTTGTGGGGATGTTGTTTTACGTACAGTTTGTGAACCTGTATCCGAAATAACGCCTGAATTATTATCGACTATGGATGAAATGGTCCAAATGATGCGCGCCCAAAATGGCGTTGGGCTGGCTGCGCCTCAGGTTGGGATTTTATCAAGGTTTTTGGTTATGATGGATCCGGATTCTGAAACGGTTTATCGCATGATAAATCCAAAAATAGTATCATACGATGCCGAAACCTGTACTATGGAAGAGGGTTGTTTGTCTGTATTGGGTAATGACGGTTTGCCGATTTATGCAAATGTGTCGCGTCCGGCGGGTGTTGTTGTTGAATGGACGGATGAAACAGGTGCGCAAAAAATGGCCCAGATGACCGGTCTGCCGGCACGCATTGTTCAACACGAAACCGACCATTTGGATGGCAAACTGTTTGTAGATCATTTATCAAACGTTCGTCGTGAAATGGTTATGCGCAAAGTAAAAAAACGGAAGCAATAATGAAATTGGTTTTAATGGGTACGAACGCATTCGTAGTTCCTATTTTTGACTCTATAAAAAATGCCGGCCATGAAATTATGGCCGTCTTTACCCGTGCTCCACAACCAATGGGGCGCAAACGTGTTTTGACTCCGTCACCGGTGCATGCGTGGGCGTTGGAAAATGGCTTAACGGTTCATACGAATATATCAGAATATAATTATTCACCCGATATGATTGTTGTTATATCGTATGGTGTGATATTGCGCGATAATATATTGGGTTCTGCGCCGTGTATCAATATTCACCCCAGTGATTTGCCAAAATATCGTGGTCCGTCACCAATTCGTACGGCGATTTATAATGGTGATGAAAAATCTGCAGTATGTTTGATGGGTGTGACGCCGGAATTGGATGCGGGTGACGTATATATGCGTCGTGAATTTGATATTGGTATTAATGATACGAATGATGATGTGGAACATCGTGTATCGGAAATTGCATCGGATATGTTGGTTGAATATTTGCCTTGTCCACAAAATTACAGTCCTGTACCCCAAACGGGTGTGCCGACATACACTAAAAAGTGGACGGGGGCGGATGAAATAATTGATTGGTCGCGTGGCGCATGCGCGGTTCATAACCAAATTCGCGCATTGGGCTGTGGTCGCACAAAAATAAATGGAATTGATGTAAAGTTGTTGCGTACCGAATTAAAAGGTGATAATTTATCGGTCCAACAATTGCAACCGGCGGGCAAAAATCCAATGGATTGGCGCAGTTTTACCAATGGCCTGCGCGGTGCAGAAATAAAAATAGGAGAATAATAATGACAGATAAAGAAAAAAATAATAATTGTGGTGTTGAAAGTAAAAATGCAGATGCATGCAATTGTACAGAATGTCAATATGGTTCGGTTCGTGCGGACGGCGTTATTTGTTCGTATGCACCATTTGGGTTGGGTATATTTTTATCACACGATATTTTGCCTTTCTCTGCGCATTGCAATCGCTTTGTAAAGCGCAAATCTCGTACTCGTTAAGGGAACAAGGTATGACAACGCACGCCATCGAAACGAAATTTTGTGGATTGCATGGTGCACATGTAAAGATGTCTGAACATAATGGATTTGGGGCGTGTGCGTGTTTGTATTGTACGGGAAATTCATGTCAAACTTGTACGGTGTATCAATTTTTGCGTGATGAAATGTGGACATCTATTGATGATGGGGCACATACGCGTTGCGTTGGCTGTATTTGTAAAAAGAGTAAGAGGGCCAGATGACGCGTTATAAAGTAACTTTGGAATATGATGGCACAGATTTAATTGGCTGGCAAGAAAACCGCCAAGGCCCGTCTGTGCAATCTGTTGTCAAAGATGCGATTGAACGATTTTGTGGTGCGCGTCCCGATGTTGTTGCGGCCGGTCGTACCGATGCGGGTGTGCATGCGATTGCAATGGTTGCGCATTTCGATTTAGATGCGGACCATGATGCAAACACGGTTATGCGTGCGGTGAATTTTTATATGAATAATTCGCCGGTTGTAATTACCGGATGTGAAATTGTGTCGGATGATTTTAATGCGCGTTTTTCTTGCACGTCCCGACATTATAAATATGTTGTCTTGAACCGTTCTGCGTCACCTGTATTACAGAAAAATCGCGTATATTGGGTTCCGCGCAAATTGAACGTTGATGCAATGCGTGTTGCGGCCGAAAAATTAATTGGCAACCATGATTTTACCAGTTTTCGCGCATCAGAATGTCAGGCCAAAAGTCCGATTAAGACATTGGATTCTGTTCAGATTAATCGGATTGGCGATGAAATTATTTTTGAATTTTCTGCGCGTTCATTTTTACATCATATGGTACGTAATTTGGTTGGTACTTTGATTGAAATTGGTTTGGGAAAACCATATGATATAGACGAAGTTTTTGCGGCAAAAAATCGTTCTGCGGCGGGGCCTACTGCGCCGGCGTCGGGGCTGTATTTTGTTCGTGCCGATTATGATGCCAACGCCGATTAAATGGTGTATATCTGACGCGTCCATTTGGATAAATAACAAATCCGTTTTTTAATATTTTATGTTCGCACATCGGTGCGTTTATATGAAAGTAAGATACGATATAATCTGTATTGTTATCATCACATATCTGCCCCAGATTTTTCATCAAAGGTACAAATTTCTGGATATAGACCAGATTAAATTTTGCCGTTTCAAATTTATAAACGCCATGGTCGTGTTTGCGGCGAATATTTTTGTGCTGCCCGCTTTGGCCGTTTATTTGTTTCCAAGTATCAAATGTGAATTTATGGTTTGAATCACGTGATTTGTTAAATTCTAATTTGCCATCTTGGTTTACAAAACCAACCAACACATGATCGTTTGTTGCAAAGAATATTGGCTTGCTGTTTATTGTCATAACTGTCAACCCCACGGCGCAAAACAGCCCGCACAGGCAAATGTTTGATTTGAATTTTATATTGCGAATATTAATCAGGCATACAAAGCCAACTATTATGCATATAACAACAGTGTTTGAAATATATGGCGTATTAATGTTTGCTGCGGGCAGGTTGGAAAAATACTGTGCCGCGCCCATCGCGTATTCATAAACCAAATGTGCAAAGTTAATTGGTGCCGAAAATCCAAAAATACTGGTTGTAAATATGCCTATTAATACCGCCGGCATAATCAGCAGGGAAAAAATCGGCAAGAATATTAAATTTCCTAATATTCCATACGTTGGGATTGCGCCAAAGTGTATCGCGACAAACGGTGCAGTAAATACGGTGGCGGTTAATGTTGTTAAAATTGTTGCCCAAGAAATCTTTAATAATTTATTGCGTGGCATTTTTGGTTTGACAACTGTAAACATCCATACCAAACCGAATACGGCGGCAAACGACAGTTGGAATCCCGCCTGCATAACACTGTGTGGATTTATCAAGAATATAATACAAAATACCAATGCCACATTGCGCAGGGAAATAACACTGCGCCCAATTGCAAATGCAATGAATATCAGTGTTGTCATCAAAAACGCGCGCAGTGTTGCAATGTCGCCACCGGATAAAATTAAATAACCCAACAAACCGATTTCTGCACAGGCCATTGCGGGGATTTTTGCGGGTATTCTTCGTGTGATATATGGTATTGCGCGAAATATAGTATAAAACACTATGAACAGCCAACCGCCAACCAAAGTCATATGAAAACCGCTGATTGACCATACGTGTCCTATGCCAACGCTGAACCAAGTTTCTTTATCAGTTTCCGGTACTGCGTTTTTATATCCCAAAACCAAAGCGTCTGCCAAGAAGGAATTTGCGTTATTGTGCAATATATCGCGCAGGTATGAAATATTGGCATTTGTGTTTTGTTTGATTATTTGAATATCTGTTGCGTATCCGGTCGCGGTCAGATTGTTAAAGTATGCCCAACGTGCAAAATCAAATGTTTCCGGTGCGTCTGCGATGCTTGGGCGGAACAGGGCGCCCGATATTTGTACTGTGTCGCCCGCGTTTGGAATTTGGATATTGTCTAATATGCTTAAACGAACGTTTGCGGTATTGTTTGTTTTGATGCCTATGTCATTTGCATTTATTGTTAATAATAATCTGCTGTTATTGTCATTGTGTTCTGTTGTGTGTACGGTACCGACCAATTGTACATTACGTAAATCGCGATTTAATACCGGCGTGTTTATAATGTGTGTGTAAATTCCTGCCCAAGAAAAACCAAAACCTAAAATCAGAATTGCGCGAATTATGTTTGGAATTTGGCGCACAAACAATCCGGCAATTGCCACGGTCCCAACAGTTAATAATATTGCTAAGTTTGGTTCTTGTGTTGCTGTGAAATACAAACCTGCGCCAAATGCCAACAAAAAAGGCGCGTACATAAAACGGTTTTCAAATTGTAACTTTAACCAATCCTGCATACCGCCAGTATATGAATAAATTGCGCGCGGTTCAATATTAACCAAAAATAAATTTATTGTTTTGTGACAATTGGATTATTGCGTCCATATTGTCGTTGTCTGCGGTTCTTTGACGTTTAATTTTTCCGCATTTTTCACATTTGTGTGTGATGATAAATCGGTTGCCATCCGGCTCAATTGCGATTGGGGGCATCATTCCGCCACAGGTTGCGGCACGGTCGCCGGGGTTGTTATCAACGTGTTTTGACCACAGGCAATTTGTGCAATGGTTTGTATATCCATTGCCACGAACAACTGCGCCACAATGGTCGCAGTTAAAATCTTCGACTGTTTTTGTAAAGCCCTTCATTATATCCCCAATGCATTGCGATACATTTGTGTCAATTCGTCGGCTTCGTCCAATTCATCTGGGTCCAACTTTCTTAAACGTATCATTTGTCTGATGTATTTTGGGTCAAATCCTGCGGATTTTGCTTCG
>JAZRJG010000032.1:0-33576 GCA_045645725.1 Candidatus Enterousia sp.
TCCAGCGAACAGTATATGTGATGGCAATGGCGGTGGTGAAGGTAATGATGTTAAAACATGTGAGGAAATAACTAATGGCACTCATACAACGTCAAAACCGAATATGTCGGATAGTGGTTATTGCTATCGTACGTGTGATAATGCACCAAACGCGACAGTAATGGACGGTTATGATTTCTTTAATGACGAGTATGACACATGTGCAGTTGTGACCTGTAGAGAGGGATACAGATTGCAAAATGGCGTTTGCGAAGTGTGTCCGACCGGCAGCATCTGTGATGGTAATGGCGGTGGCGAAGGTAATGATGTTAAGACCTGCTCTGACCTGACGGGTGGCGAATACCCATATTCGGATGTTGGGTCAACTGGTATTGGTGACTGCTATAAAGAATGTGCATCGGATGAATCTGCAACGATGGAAGGTAGCGATTATTACGATGATACAAAAGACACTTGTACAATTGCCAAATGTAATGCGGGTTATACACCATCCGGTTCGGAATGCGCGCTGTGTCCGGCGGACAGTTTCTGTGACGGTACGGTCGAAGGGACAAAGACATGTGCGGCAATGACCGGTGGCGAACATCCTTATTCAATATCGGGTGCCGACAGCATAGATGATTGCTATGCAATGTGCGAAGCGTATGATGTTAAAGGTGGGACTGCATTGCCTGTAAATGATACGGAATTTTATCCGACCCAGTGTGAATTCTATGGTATATCGGATACGGGTAATCCATGCGATATTGATACCGGTGTATGCGTCGAAACGTCATGTAATTATAACTATGAAATGATTGACGGCAAATGCGAACCGTGTAATCGTGAAAATGCAGTTACATATAAAGAAGGTGGAAACTGTGTTGTTGAATCGTGTGTGATTGGTTATCATCCATATGGCCAAGGATGTGAAGCGGATGTTAAAACTTGCTCGGCGCCAAATGCGGTGTCGGCAGAACAGACATGGAACACTGGTTTGAATGCCTTTGGGGCGTGTATGATAACCGAATGCGAAGACGGATATCATTTGGCAGAAAACGTATGTCAATTGGATGAACAGGTTTGTGAGTTGGCGCATGGTATCGGTGTGCGTGAATGGAATCATAAAACCAATAATTGGGGTAAGTGCGTCGCAACCAAATGTGATCCGGGTTACACCAATGACCCCAGCATGACAAACCAACTGTGGCAAGAATGTGGTGAATGTGCCAATAAATATGCCGCGGGTGGTGAATTGGCGGTCAGCAGCTATGTCCAAGAATGTGAAATCGCATCGTGTATGTATCAAGGTGAACTGTATAATTTGGAAAACAATGAATGCGTTCAGGTTTGTACGACTTATTCCGATGAAACCGGCAGCAGACGTTGGAATCCATCAACCGGGAAGTGCGAACATAACTGTGCGGATGGATATGTGATGTGGTAATAGAAAATCCCCCAAATGGGGGATTATTTTGTGGTTGTTATATTTGTTGAGTTTTTTATTTCTTTTTTTGTAATCTGTTTATATGTGCAGTCAGCCGTGGATTATATAAACCAGAACGTGGCATTAATATATAATCTGGGTCGATGCCCGCATTTAAGAAATCGATTGGATCACATGTGTTTGTGCGGCGCACATCCGTATCATTTGGCATATTTGCGCGTTTAGATACAATATCAAAGTTGTTTTCCGGTGGTAAAAAATAAGCAACGCGAATGTTATAGTGACGATGCAATTTATGTTCGTTAAACCAATCTATTAATTGACGCGAGTAGCGCGGTTCGATTACGTCGTATATTAAATTTTGTCCCAAGTGTTGGGCAATTTCGGTTTCTGGGATGCCATAAAGCCATTTTGGGGTGCCCGGTGTCCAAAATTGCTCGTTCACCCACAGGTGTGTGGCCAAACGTTCGGTTTCAAAGTATGCTTCGTTACGAAAAAAGTATGGTTTTCCTTCGGATTCGCCGTCACGCATAGGGCGAGTGGTTGCCGAACGTAAGCTGTGGAATAATCCGGTTGGCAAATTGTTTTGAATAAAATATGTTTTGCCCGATCCCGATAACCCATTACATATTAACAGTGTTTTCTTTTTCATGTTTTTACCTTTGCTGTGTTGTGCGTAATAAATCCCCGACGGTGCGGGGATTGTAATTAATCTTCCAAGAAACTGCGCAATTTTCGAGCACGCGTTGGGTGCTTTAATTTGTTCAGTGCTTTTTGTTCGATTTGGCGGATGCGTTCACGTGTAACGCCGATGTATTCGCCGACCTCTTCCAAGGTGCTGGTTTTATTTGTGCTCATACCAAAGCGTTGACGCAAAACCGTTTCTTCCTTTGGATCTAATTCGGACAGAATTTGGGTAACAATTTTACGCAAATTCTTTTGTGCCGCAGATACAAATGGATTCTTGGCCGTTTCGTCTGCAATGATTTCGATTCGCGAACTGTCATCTTCGGTGCCAACGGGTGCCTCTAATGAAATTGGCTTCAGATTAACCTTCATTGCTTTATGGATTTTGTCCACCGGCAGATAGATAATTCTGGATAATTCTTCAGCAGTTGGTTGACGGCCGTATTTGTGCATAAATTGACGTGACGCACGTTGGATTTTGTGAATATTATCAATCATATGAACCGGAATTCGAATTGTGCGGGCTTGGTCCGCGATGCTGCGGGAAATACCCTGTTGAATCCAGTTTGTTGCATATGTTGAAAATTTATTTCCCAAACGATAGTCAAATTTATCAACCGCTTTCATTAAACCGATGTTGCCATCTTGGACCAAGTCCGAAAAATCCAAGCCCAAGCCACGGTTGCTGGATTTTTTTGCGAATTTGATAACCAGTCGCAAGTTGGCTTCAATCATTTCGCGTTTTGCGCGTGCGGCTTCGGTTTGGCCACGACGCACCAATTCTACAACTTTTTTATATTCGGAGGTTGGTTGACCCGTTTCGTTCGCAATGGCGGTAATATCTTCTTGGATTTTCAAGATATCGTCACCGTGTTTCTTGGCAAAGTTCGCCCAAGCGGCATTTTTATGCTTGGTTAACTTTTTAACCCAATTGCGGTTCAATTCGTTGCCAGTATATTCGGCCAAAAATTCTTCGCGTTTAATTTTGTTCGCCAAGGCCAAGCGTAATAATTTGCCTTCTAGTCCCATTAACAATTGATCGCGTTTGGTTAATTGATCCAAGATTTCTGCAACGCGATCGTCGTTCAGGCGAATTTTGCTGACGTGTTCAAATAATTCCAGACGCAGTTTTGTGTATTTCTTTTCCAATGCCATATCTGGTGTGTCGGATGTCAACAGGTTTTCCATGCGTTTGGTTTGCAGTTTTTGCATACTGTTGAAAGTACGTTTGATTTTTGCAAACAAATCCAACATCATTGGCATCAAAGATTCTTCCATGACGGGAATTGGCACACCCGATGTACCGGGTGGGGTATCGTCTTTTTTGATGCCATCTTCGTCTTCTTCATCATCTTCGTCTTCTTCATTGTCAACAGATGCGTCCGCCAAGTCGTCTAAATCATCGTCATCCAATTCGTCGACGTGTTCAACGCCTTTGGATTTTAATGCTTCGGACAGTGCCGCCAATGATTTTTGTTCGGAATCACTGGAATACATTACTTCCAAGTTTACGATATAGCGCAAACGGATATCTTCATTTAATAATTGTTGATACCAATCCAACATTGCTTGGATTGTCATTGGGCTTTCGCACAGGCCGTAAACCATTAAACGTGATGCCGCTTCGATTCTTTGGGCAATTGCAACTTCGCCGGCGGCTGTCAACAACTGGACCGTGCCAATTTGTTTCAAATACGATTGAACAGAATCTTGGACACCTAAGACCAAACTGCCCGTTTGGCTGCGTTCCAATTGTTTGGCATAGTGTTCATAATCTTCGTCGTTGACGTCAACCTGCTCGGCATCGGCGTTTAATACGTTACGCGTTTTGTCGTGTGGTTCGTCATCGTCAACGTCATAGTAACGACTTAAATCTTGCGGATAATTGTCGGTTTCCAGAATATCCAACCCCAAATCTTGTTGGAAAAAATCCAAAACTTCATCGTGTTCTTCGGATGGAACTTCGTCTGCATCTGTGGCGGCGGTAAAATCCATACGCGACAAATAGCCGACTTCCATGGCACTTAATGCCAATTTCTGCAAATTTTCCGGCAGAGAATCTATCAACAATCTTGTTGCTTCGTCCAATTTTTTTGCCATTAATCAAACCTTTTACAGTGTTTAATGTTGTATCAGAATATGTGTTTGCAATTATTTTTTCTTTTTCTTTGGTGCAGATGCCTGCTTTTGTGCTTTGGCAACCGCATCATGAATTGCAGATTCCGATACCAATCCCAACACAATTGGGCTTTGGATTTGGATGACAGAATAAGAACTGTGTGTTTTGTTGCGCACAGATGCAACCGTTGGGTTGGTGCTGCGCATTAAACGTGCGACTTGGCCGTCTGATAAGTCCGGATAATTTTTCAAAATCCACAAAATGCCACCCAAACGATTTTGACGGTGCAACTTTGGTGTATAGCCAACGCCGCGTTTGTTTTGTTTCTTTTGTGCTTCGACGATTTCAGAACGCAATGTTAAACGTGCGTTTTCGTCTGCTTCGCATTTTTCAATATCTTCACGTGTCAATTGACCGCTTAATACAGGGTTCAATGGTTGAATTTTGTATGTTTCTGCATCGGCGATATTTTTAACTTCTAATTCATGCAGGCCGCAGAATTCTGCGATTTGTTCAAATGTCAAAGCCGTGTTTTCAATTAACCACAGGGCTGTCGATTTAGGCATATATGGATAGTTCATGGAAATTTCCTCTATTGTTAACGCGGGCAATATGCCACAAAAAACGGGAAAATTCAAGTGATTTTTTTATTTTTTTACGCCCAGTTTTGCTGGGCGTAAGGTTTAAGATTTTTTTACGATTTTATATCCGTCTTTGCCGTCCAAGACCGTCCAACCGGCCGCATCGATTTCGGCGCGCAACGTATCCGCCGTCGCCCAATCTTTGGCCGCTTTGGCATCGGCACGACGTTTGGCCAATTCGACGATTTCGGCGGGGGCGGCGACCTGCTCTAAAGCAATCAATTTTTTTGCACGGTCAATAAATTGCAATCCCAACAGTCGGTCAACAAATTCAAACAATGCAATTTTTGTTGCCGGATTGACAGAGGTATCTTTTAACAACTCTTGGATTACAACCAATGATTCTGCAGTTTTGAAATTATCTGATGTAGGCGCCAATATTTTATCATGCCATGTGTTATAAACGTCGTTATCCCGTTCACCCTGTGCGTCGGATTGGATTAAGTCGGCTATTTTGCGAACTATGTTTTTATATCCCGCCGATGCCGCATCCAGTGATTCAAACGAGAATTCCAATGGTTGACGATAGTGTCCCTGTAACAACAGATAGCGATACGCCATAGGATCATAACCACGTTCCATCAAATTGCGTACCGTGTATGCGGTGCCAGACGACTTGGACATTTTGCCGTCTTTTAACAATAGCCATTCAAAGTGCATCCAATATGACACCCAAGGCGCGCCAACAACCGGTTCGCTTTGCGCGATTTCGTTGGAATGATGGACTTTGGCGTGTTCTTGACCACCGACATGCAAATCAAAGTGTTGGCCCAGATATTTCATGCTCATCGCGCTGCATTCAATATGCCAACCCGGGAAACCGACGCCCCATGGGCTGTCCCATTCCATTGCGCGTTTGGTATCGGTGGGCGAAAATTTCCACAACGCAAAGTCCGTTGAATTGCGTTTGCCACTGTCATCAATTCGTGCGCCGCCACGCAAATCAGACAGTTTCTGTCCCCCCAAAGCACCATAGTTGGCAAATTTGGACGTGTCATAGTAAATGCCGTCGCCCGGGATTTCATATGTATATCCCAATGCTTCTAATTGCTGAACCTGGGCAATTTGTTCTGAAATATGGTCTGTGGCGCGTGGCATATAAGTTGGACGAATAATATTTAACATATCGGCGTCATGCAGAAATCCGTCTATATATTTTTGCGCAACGTCCCATACAGACATGTTTTCACGAGCAGCCCCCTTCTCCATTTTATCGTCACCGGAATCTGCATCACTGGTCAAATGACCAACGTCAGTAATGTTTGTTACGTGCGTAACGTCATATCCGTTTTCAATAAATACGCGTTTGATAATATCGCTGTTAACAAAGGTACGCATATTACCAATGTGCGCATCCCAATAAACCGTTGGACCACATGTGTAAAACCCCATTTTTCCATCAACCAATGGTTTGAATTCTTCCAATTTTCGGGTCATGGTATTATATAATTTTATTGTCATAATGCGTTTCCTTCTTCGGTTTTAATTTCTTGGATTTTAGTATTTGTATGATTGAAATGCAAACAAAATCAGTTTGCAACAGTATGTATTTAGCGACAACAATAAAAATTAATAAAACGAATTGTCATGTTTGTATTATGGCATAATTTTGCATGAAAAGTCAATAAAGATTCTGAAATTTATAAACCACATTAAATTAATTTATCAAAGTCATTGCATAAATATGAATAGTTCAGTATAATGACTGTGTCATGGTGTGTTATCATGATGGGGTGTGAAGACCCGGTGCCGGCACCAGAATACAAATCCATGGATTTTTTTGTGCATGAGTTGTGTTCGGTGATAATACTCCTGACCTTTGGTCAGGAGGGTTTGCGAATATACAGAATAAGCAACACAATTCTGGCAATTGTCTTCAACCTCCTGACCACCTTTTTGTGTAAAACATGGGTGGTTTTTGTTTGATGTACAGGTGGGGGATGACAAGATTTTTTTCGTTTTTATTATGGATGTTTATTGCGACATGTCCCGCAATTGCCATCGATGTTGACGTGAATGTTTATTATCCTGAAACTATAACATGTGCATCCACGGGACAATATCAAAAATGCGCCAAATTGCCATTAGTGTATAGCCATCATGGGAATACGAATGAGGTGTATGCACACATACCAAAAGGAACCACATTAGACGAAATGAATTGGACCGGTTTTCGTAATGGGGCGCCTGTTGTCGGCATAGCGTCGGTTGATTCATCTGGTACTTTGTTTGGTAACATGCGCTATGTAGACGCCTTGTGTACAGTCACATCGCCTTTTTATACATCTTTTATTCATACCAGGCGTTATAAGGCCTCTACGACAGCACCTACTGCCGTATCAATTTGTGCAGAACTAGAAACACTATCAGGCATACTTAGTGAAATACCAACGAGAAATTTAGCCGTTGCTTTGGATGGGGATACGTGTCCGGATGGGTTCTTTACTGTGCCGTGGGAATCGTGGTGCGGCGAAGGTATGGTAAATATTGCAGATGTGCCAAATTGTGATGATGATACGTCGGGCGAATACTGCTTAATCGCATCCGATAAAGTGGCATGTGAATCCGGGGTCAGCAATATCAAAACATCGGCCGGGGTAATTGTGCCGCTGTATGCCGAAAAATATACAGAACCCGCATTGGCTGTGCGATATAATGGATTGGTGTGCTATGCCAACCTGGCGCCTGGACAATCTGCAGGGGCAATTAACGTCAGGTACAATGGCGCAATTTACCATACAGAAAATTAATCGCACAGGCGCAAATTCGTGCTTGCTTTTGTTATTCGATTTCTATATAATGTTCCCTGCACGGAGCGTTGGCAGAGTGGTAATGCAGCAGATTGCTAATCTGTGACCGAAATTTTTGGTCCATAGGTTCGAGTCCTATACGCTCCGCCAGAAAATTCACCCGCCAAATCGGCGGGTAATTTTATGTACAAAATATTGATAAAATACATATCTGACCTATATTGTATAGTGATATGAACGGAAAAAAATGAATTATACAAAATCTTATAAAATGTTGTGGAACTGCGACATGGGTATTGACCCAGTCACCGCAGGGTTTGGCATAACAAAGTGGGCGGAATATACGCCAGGGCGTCGCTTCGTCGCCAAACAAGTCGGGACGAACTTTGATGCGTTTGCGGTTCGTGCGCCCGAACCCATATTTCATTTTTGTGATAATGCTGTTGATATTTTAATGTGGTATTGGGAGGTCTTTGATTTTGGATTGGATGTGCATTTTGTCGAAATCAAACCTGTCGGTACAGTTTATAAAAACCGTGCAAATGATGAAATCGCATTGTGGCAATGCGGGGTAAATAAATTTGAGTTTGTCAGACACACAACTATAAAAGAAGTAGCCCAGGATGCGTGTCGCGAAATTGATGCAAAATGTTCAGAAATTATTGCACGATACCCACAATACAATATGCAACAAGTAATCAGACGAATTAAAAGAAGCGCACAAAAGTAAAATCCCCCGTTTTAGGGGGGTGTTGGACTTAATGCTCTTCACCGACGTGTTCCGGTTGAAATATTTCAACGTCACGTGTCATGGCCAAGAATTTCTCTGCACGACGGGCCGGCAATTCAGACACAGGTATATTTTGTAAATCTGTTATCTGTTTGGCGACCGCATTTGCCAACAATTCCATCGTTGTTTGCCAATCGGTATGGGCGCCGCCCGCGGGTTCTGGGATAACTTCGTCGACAACGTTCAAATTTGCCATGTCACGCGCAGTTAATTTCATTGCTGCGGACGCAGTGGCGCGGTATTGGTTGTCGCGCCATAAAATACTGGCACATGATTCAGGTGCAATAACCGAATATATTGCATTTTCCATCATTAATACACGATCGCCGGTACCAATTGCAATTGCCCCGCCCGAACCGCCTTGGCCTACATTTACCGCAATGTATGGGGTTTTAATGGACAGGCCAACCGAAATAGATGATGCGACCGCTTGGGATTGACCGCGTTCTTCGCCTTCACGTCCGGCAAACGCGCCCGCCGTATCAAACAATGATATCAATGGCAATTCAAATTTTTCTGCCAAACGCATCATACGTTGGGCTTTGCGGTATCCGTCGGGATTTGGCATACCAAAGCGATGCTTTTGGCGCGTTTCGATGGTACGTCCCTGCTCTTGCCCGATGATGACAGATGGAATACCACGCCAAAATCCGATACCAGACCCCATTGCAGAATCTTCGGCATACAGACGATCGCCCGCCAAGTATGTCCAACAATCTACTATACCATTAATATAATCCAAAAAGTGTGGACGATTTTCATTGCGCGCCAATAAAACTTTGTCATATGCTTCGTTTTCGCCCATTCCACGTATCTTTTTAGACACATCGTGTTGTGGGGTTGAAATACTGATTTGTTTTGGTGCGCGTTCTTGCTTGGTCAAGACCGCCAAAATGTTTGCAATTTTATCGTGCAGTTCGCCACGTGCCACAACCATATCAACCATACCGTGTTCGTACAAATAATCGGCCGTTTGGAAATTAGACGGCAATTTTTCACGGATATTTTGTTCAATAACACGACGGCCGGCGAATCCAATGCGCGCGCCTTTTTCGGCAATATGGATGTCGCCCAGCATTGCAAAGGACGCCGTAACGCCGCCAAATGTTGGATCGGTCAACAACACAATGTATGGGATTCCATTTGCGTGCAACTTGTTTACAGCAACGGTTGTGCGTGCCATTTGCATTAAAGATAAAATGTTTTCTTGCATGCGGGCACCACCACTGGATGTGACCATAATAAACGCACGACGTGTCGCGACCGCGTGTTCCATTGCGGCAACTATTGCATCGCCCGCCGCACGTCCCATAGACCCCATCATAAACAATCCATTTAACACACAGATTGTTGAAGGTACGCCACCAATAGTGCCGTCGGCACTGGTTATCGCGTCATAGCACCCCGTATCAGAGCGCGCTTCGGCCAATCTGTCGGAATATGGGATGCGGTCCGTAAAGTTTAACGGGTCGTCCGAAATAGATGGCGGTGTTAATTTTTCCCACGAATTGTCATCAAACAGTAAATCAAAGCGTTGCTTTGGTGTCATGATAAAGGCACGACCACAACTGGGGCAAATGTATTTGTTTTCTTTGTAATCTTTGTAATAAACCAAGCGACCACACGATTCGCATTTTATCCACATTAAACGACGCACGCGTTCATAGCGTTCACGATTGCGATTTTTAATGCCGGATTTTTTACCAAACAACATATTAATTATCCATTCATTTTCTTGGTTAATTCGCGACTGGGTTTGAACAGGATTGTCGTGCTGGCAGGCAAAGGCATTGGTTGTCCCGTGCATGGGTTGTATCCAATTTTTGTTGCGCGCGCACGGGGTTGAAACGTGCCAAAACCACGAATTTCAATGCGGTCGCCATTTGCCACAGATTCCATCATGTGGTCTGCCACAGTATCCAAAATTGCCGCCGCGTCATTGGTGCGCATATGCTTAAAATTTACCTGAATTGAACGTACGATATCTGATCTTTTCATGTCGTTTTATCCTTTTGTCTTGCACTGTATTATTAATATCTTAACACATTTTGGCAAGAATAAAGTTTTTTATGATAAGAAAACGTTCTTGTGACAAAAAAATGGACGTCGTGATATTTTGGTGAATATAAGGAGTTATGCCGTGGAAAATATCACACCCTGTATGCCATTAATTGGGGATTTTGCACCCGAATTTACAGCAAATTCAACAAATGGAAAAATTAACTTTCCAACAGATTTTACCGGTAAATGGATTGTGTTCTTTTCGCATCCGTCCGATTTTACGCCGGTGTGCACAACCGAATTTGTCGCATTTCAAAAAAACATGGACGGATTTGAAAAAATGAATACGACGCTGGTTGGTCTGTCGGTCGGCGCGCTGTCATCGCATTTGGCATGGATTGATGCGATTGGGCGTATGCCACACGGTGTCGAAATACAATTTCCAATAATTGACGATGTCGGCGGGGAAGTGGCCCGCAAATATGGCATGATTCACGATACAGCATCCGATACACATGCCGTTCGTGCGGTCTTTGTTATTGATACAGTTGGTGTTATTCGTGCAATTTTATATTATCCATCGATTCTGGGACGTAACATGCAGGAAATTATGCGGATGCTGATGGGATTGCAAACCGCAGACGCGTTCAAGGTTGCCCTGCCCGCCAATTGGATTCCGGGGGATAATGTATTGATTGGCGCGCCACAAACCGTGGACGAAATGCGTCAACACAGTGGTGACCATCCGTGGTTTTTAATGAATAAACCATTAAGCCAAAAGGAAATTTATGAAAAAATCTGTAAACAGCCCCATAAATCCGAATAACGTCCCATATGACACGCCCATTTATTTTTGGTTCAAAATACCAATGGGAAATCGCGTATGTCTATGGGGGCGGCGTCACGTTCGGGATCCCATTGATAATCCGACATAATAACTGCTTTGTCACGGGTGAAACGAACGCCTTCGGATTTTAATGTTTTGTATTGTTCATCCGCAAAGCCACTGCATAATGTGCCGTCTTTGAATACGACCCGATGCCATGGTAAATGCCAAGACGCTTTGTTGTTTGATGCGTATCCAACAAAGCGCGCCATGCGTGGTCGCCCAATCATTTTGGCGATTTGCCCAAATGTTGCAACGCGTCCATACGGAATTCGCGCAACGATATCGTAAACTTGTTCATTAAATGTCATAGTATTTTGCCCCGATTGTGGATAAAAATTATATCTTGAATTATTATGTCTTGCAAAAGATTTTTCAATATGTATAATTGGCCGGTACGGAGACGTGGCAGAGCGGTTGAATGCGCGCGACTCGAAATCGTGTATACGGTAACCCCGTATCAAGGGTTCAAATCCCTTCGTCTCCGCCAGAATTAAAAAACCCGCAATTGCGGGTGCTTTTTTTATTGAATTTTATTTAATGCGCGCAACAATTTCATAATGGTTTCGCGTTGGGAATCCGTTGGTAATTTCCAATACAGGTTTATTAACTGTAAAGATTCATTTTTAGACAATGGGTCATCGGATGCACAATCGCCCGCCCGCATACGTTGGGGACGGCCATTGCGGGGTTCGTGCTCCATATGCCCCGGCAGACCCGCAAAGAAAAATGATACGGGGGTATCCAAAGCGGCACTTAATTCAAACAGACGGGATGCGGATATACGATTGCCAGCCGTTTCGTATTTTTGAATTTGTTGAAATGTAACACCGCAAATTTTTGCCAAATCTTTTTGAGACATACCCAACATCACACGACGCAATTGCATGCGTTGACCAATGTGTTCGTCAATAGAATTGGGTTCTGTAATTTTATCTGTCATGTGTTTCCTTTGATAAGATAAATTTCCTGTCGTGTATTTTATACAATTTTTCTTTTGCTTTTGCAAATAAAAAACGGCTAATATACAGGCGGAAAATGAAAACAAGGGGAAAATTATGACTAAACCTGTGGTGTTATGTATTATGGATGGCGTTGGTATCGGAACAGACAACCCGTACAATGCTGTCTTACGCGCAAATATGCCTTTTTTTAATTCGTTATTAAAACAATATCCACACAGCACTTTGGATGCGTCGGGCGTGGCCGTTGGATTGCCGGATGGCACAATGGGAAATTCCGAAGTTGGTCACATTACCATTGGGGCGGGACGGGTTGTTAACCAATTCTTGCGCAGATTTCAAATCGAGGACTGGGATAAAAACACAGCGTTGAATGCATTTATTGCCGATGTTCGTAATGATGGTGGTATTGTTCATTTGGCGGGATTAATGTCGGACGGACGTGTTCACGCCGATATTAATGATATGTTGGTAATTGCACAACGCGTTTTGGACGCCGGTTTGCGCCTGTGCATCCATTTTATTGCCGACGGCCGTGATACATTGCCACAATCTGCACCAAAATATATCGAATTAATCAAAGATAAATTATCCGATGCTTTGGCGGACGGGCGTGCGTTTTGGGGAACTTTGTCTGGGCGTTATTATGCAATGGACAGAAATCAGAATATGGACCGCACGGCGTTGGCAATCGACGCAATTGCAAATGCCAAATCCGAATACACATATAACACAATTGATGAAGCGTTGGCGGCGGCATATGAACGTGGTGAAACAGATGAATTTATTAAACCCAGTGTAATTCGTGGCGACGTAGCAATTACGCCACGTGACGGATTCTTGTTCGGGAATTATCGCAGTGACCGTGCCCGCCAAATTATGCGTGAAATTGTTAAAACAGATGCGCATATTTTATGCTTTTCACAATATGGCGAAGGTTTGAACGAGGTTTGCCCCGCCCTGTTGCCGGATGTGGCAATCGAAAACACTTTGGGCGATATTTTGGCCGAACACGGTTTGCGCCAACTGCGCATTGCAGAAACAGAAAAATATAACCATGTGACATACTTTATGGATGCCGAAAGAAATGCAGATTTTGTTGCGGAGGAAAAAATTCTGATTCCATCGCCAAACGTTGCAACATTTGATATGAAGCCAGAAATGTCTGCGATTGAAATTACAGATATGCTGATGCCACGATTGGCGGATTTTGATGTAATTATTTTGAACTATGCCAATGGCGATATGGTTGGTCATACGGGTAATCTGGATGCTGCAATTCACGCAATGGAGGTATTAGACGCACAGTTGGCACGTGTTGTTCCGGCGGTGTTGGAATTAGGCGGAACTATGTTGATAACCGCCGATCACGGTAATGCCGAACAAATGTGGGATTTTACAAATAATGTACCGTGGACGGCACATACCACCAATCCGGTAAACTTGATTGTTGTGGCGGATAATGCGCCCGCCGTACATGATGGTGGATTGGCAGATATTGCACCAACGATATTAAAATTGTTGGGCATTGAACAGCCAAAGGAAATGACAGGTAAATCATTGATATAAAACATCCGCCAATTGGCGGATTATTTTTTTCGGCGCAATGCAAAGAATTCCTTTAACATCTGGGCAGATTCGTCGGCATATTCAGAAACATGATGTACTGTTGGTCGAAACAGATGCCTGTCGGTTTCATATATGCGTGCATTGGATGTGATTCCCCCGCCCTTTTCATCGGCGGCCGCGAAATAAATGTTTTTTATTCGGGCAAAAGATATCGCCGTCGCACACATTGCACACGGTTCCAATGTCACATAGATATCACAGTCATCTAAAAATTTAGCCCCCAATTTCCGGCATGCACGATTTATCGCAACCACTTCGGCGTGCAGTGTCGGATTTTTACATTTTTGAACACGATTTTCACCACGTGCAATAATTTTTCCATCACGAACAATTACCGCACCGATTGGCACGTCATCGTGTTCCCATGCACGTTTTGCGCAAAGAATGGCTTGCTTCATAAATTTCATAATGTATACTTTAACGTATGGATTCAAAATTGCAAATTATTTCGGGCGCATTTCGTGGACGTAAATTACGTTTGCCACCGGATGCACGCCCCACACAGAATCGAGCAAGAATCGCCCTGTTTAATATGTTGGAATCCGGCATTATTGATACGGGCGGTCAAATGCATATCTGGGACGCCTTTGCGGGCAGTGGCGCATTTGGTATAGAATGCCTGTCCCGATATGCGGGCGGACGTGTTACGTTTACCGACGTGTCACCCACATCCATAAAAACAGTACGCAGTAATTTGGCGACATTGGCCATTGATGCACGTGCAAGTGTTATTCAAGCCGATGCGATTGGTTCAATTGAAAAATATGGTACGAATTCTGATTTGATATTTATTGACCCGCCATATACGGACGATACTTTGGGCCGTGCCTTTATGGACAGATTGGGACGTGTGGCAAAATCAGGTGCCGTTGTTATATGGGAACAAGAAGTTGGCCACGAAGCGCAAGCGGATGAAGGTGTTTGGAACATTTTGCGTGACAAACGATATGGTCGTGCAAGATTTTTGATATTACAGAAAATTTAACTTGCGTTAACATTCATATTTTTTGTACGATGTAAACTGATATTAGTATTCGCCGTGTTGGCGTTACTGATGTTGGGGTGTCGAAACCCTTGAAACTGCTGTCCATTGTGGTGGACATAAAAATCTCCAACCGACGGTTGGAGGGTGGTGAATATAAGGAATAAACCCACTATAGCAGTTTATAGTTTCGAACCTCCAACCGCTTTCTTTGTAATGGCGGTTTTGTTTTTTGGGGACAAAAATTTGAGAGTGGTTTTGCTAATATTTTTGTTATTGACTTTGCCAATATCGGCATTTGCCGAAGGTGTTGTGGTGGCCTCTAAGAAATATGTCGACGAACGCATAAACAGTCAAACAAACACCAAAGTTGATACATCCGCCACTGCTAAACAAGTTATGGCGGGCGAATATACGGTGACAGGGACACTAATTATTCCAACACCGCCGTTGCCCAGTGCAAATTAATAAGTTTCGATGATTAAAAAAATTGTACTTTTAATTACATGTTTTTTTGTTTTTGCTGCGCACTGTGGCCCTGTGGCGAACGTTGAATATATACACAGTGCAATAAAGCAAAAATGGGGCGTGGCCGTTCCATACAATCCAAATTTATCCGATACGCGCGTGGCAGCAAATATGAAATATTTACTGACCGCGGTTGATGTCGCAAATGAAATATTAAACGGCGAAAAGACAACAGATTACAGCAGTGGTGAATTTGCTACAATGGTTGCGGCCGATACAATCGCAACAGATACAGCAGTGGACACACTGATAAAACAATCAATTGCATATCATTTCACCGCCACCACAACCGATGACACCACGGAATTTAGTTTCGACATTAGTGCCGCTGGGGAATTCTATATCGATTGGGGAGACGGACAAAGACAAACCATTACTAAACCACTTGCAACTTTCGAAACATATTCACACAGTTATAACAAAGCGGGCAAATACGACATAAAATTGGGTGGTATAGCAACTGCATACCCAGAATATGGAGCATGTATCAGCTTTTTCGACAATCAAAATTTAGCAGCAATAGATGGCAGTTTGGGGGCGATATTTCCAACACTGCCGGACGGCACAAATCCAAGTTTTTCCAGATTATTTTTGTCGGCGAATTCATTATCATCAATACCGGAAGATTTATTTGCAGGATTGCATGGCGAATTTTCAGACAACATGTTTGAGCTGGCGTTTGCAGAGACGGCCATAACAAGTATCCCGCGGAATCTATTTGCGGATTTGACTGCAAATGGTTATGCGAGCAGTGTTTTTGATGGCACATTTGCCGGCAACCCTATAACTACTATCCCAGAGAATTTATTTTCAAATGTAGTATCTTTGGGCGGTCGTGGTTTTCGTCGCACATTTGATGGTACGAAAATCACATCAATACCAGAAGGATTGTTCAAATCGTTTAATCGCGGTGGTTTGTACACGTTTGAAAGTACTTTTTCATCTACACCGATAACCAGTATTCCCGAAAATTTGTTTGAGGGGATATCAAGTGGTCTGATGGGGGAGTTTAGTAGTACATTTGCATATACCAATATAACAGAAATACCAGAAAATTTATTTGCAAATGTTGGTAGTGCGGATACGGCTTTATTTGCTGGCACATTTGCAGGCACGCCAATAACCAGCATTCCAGAAAATTTGTTTGCGTCGGTGTTGGGGGGGGATTCAGTATATATGGATGAAATGTTTTCCTGGACTTTTTCGGATTGTACCCAATTGAAAGAGATACCTAATAATCTGTTTGCAGGATTAAAGTGGGAAAGTGCTGAAACTGTGGGTTATCTTTTTACAGGTACATTTTCTGGGTGTACGTCGTTGACTAAAATCCCTGATAATTTATTTGGGGATGTTGTGTTAAATTTGGATTATGATGATTGGATGTATTATGGTGTGTTTGCTGAAACTTTTGCCGGATGCGAAGGCCTGACCGGACCGTCGGCACGTACAGGCGGACAGTATTTTTATGAAAAGTGGCCCAATGCCCCCGAAGATATTTTTTATGGGATGTATTCTGATGCCACAGGTTTGGCAGATTATAAATATATACCAATCTCATGGGGTGGCTTAGGCCAACAAAGACCAGAATATAAACTACATTTAACCCATGATTATCAACTTGATATGCGCGACCATAATCGCTTGATAATGATTTCTGCAGCAGGCACATATAATATCGATTGGGGCGATGGAACCGATGAAGTTATTGAAAAACACACTGTTGGCGAACAATGGTTTGGGCATGATTACACCAGTGACGGCATATATACTGTACACATTGGCGGTCAAGCAACCGAATATTCCAACGACCCAGATTTATCAACTGTAAGATTGGGCACCTATGTACAGAGTGATTGGGGTACTGTTTCATTGCTTGGGTTAATAGACATAGACGGGTGTTTGGGATGCGTGTTCCCTACATTACAAAATGGTTCACAACCCAGATTTATTAGTACCTTTGCAGATGCATATGATTTGAATATTGATATTCCGTCGGGGTTGTTTACGGGGGTAAGTGGTGCCCCTGTGGACAATATGTTTAATAGCACATTTTACTTTGCGTATATAAAGTCAATTCCATCAGATTTATTTGCGGGGATTCAAGGCCCACCAGCAGCGGGGATGTTTGAGACAACCTTTACTGCAACAGCAATAACATCGATACCAGTGGGTTTATTTGCAGGAATTCAAGGGCCACCAGCGGCCAGGATGTTTAAGCGCACCTTTGCAGAATCGCAGATAGAATCAATTCCATCAGATTTATTTGCGGGGATTCAAGGCCCACCAGCGGAAAGTATGTTTGAAGGAACCTTCGAGGCAGCATTTAATTTGGCATCTATACCAGATGGGTTATTTGCAGGAATTCAAGGGCCGCCAGCCGAAAACATGTTCAAAAGCACCTTTGCTTTTACATTTAATGTGCCTTCGATACCATCGGATTTGTTTGCAGGGATTGACACTACAAAACCTGTTGCAAACGGCATGTTTACCGATACGTTTAACTCATGCTTTTCTCTGACGGGGCCATCGGCACGCATTAATGGGCGGTATTTATACGATATTTGGCCTGACGCACGGCCCCAACAAGTTAGCAACACTTATTTGGATTGCGAAGGGCTTAGTGATTATAATTGTATTCCAAGCATTTGGGGCGGTGGTGGTAAAAACTGTCTGTCGACTGACCCCACCTAATACAATCACAACATTCTTGCAAACGGCTGGTGACGCACAATAAAAAACACTTGATTTTTCATAACTTTTCCGTCATAATATGCCCCGCATCGCACCCTTGGAGGCGGTGCAATATAACAAAATGCTATCAAAAGGATAAAAAATGGCAATTAATTTAAATGCAGAAATTCGCAATGTTGCTGGCAAGGGGGCCGCACGTAGCATCCGCAATAACAAAAATGTTCCTGCGGTGATTTATGGCGAAAAGAAAGCCCCAGTTGCAATCGAATTGAACGGTCGTGAATTCGAAATGTTGCTGAAAACACCCAGCTTGCGGACAAAATTATTCCAAATCAAAACAGCCGAAGGCACAGAAGACGCTATGTTGATGGATATCCAATATCATCCTGTTACCGATATGGCAATCCATGCGGACTTCAAACGTATCGATGTTAAAAAACCTGTTAACGTGGTTGTTCCGGTTGAAGTTATCAACGCAGAAACATCCAAAGGTTTGAAATTGGGTGGTACTTTGAACTTTGCCGTTCGTAAAGTTGCTTTGCGTGGTTTGGTTGATGTTATTCCAGAAAAAATCACAATCGATTTGGCAACTTTGACAATCGGTGACGTGGTTCACGGTACAGATTTGGTATTGCCGGCCGGTGTTGAATTGGGCCTGCACCAAGCAGAATTGGCGTTCGCAATTATCGGCGGTAAAATGCCAATGGAAGAAGATGAAAAAGCCAAAGCAGCAGCAATGGCCGCATCAAAGAAATAATTCATTTGGAATTATTATTAATCCCCCAAATTGGGGGATTTTTTTATTACATTATACTTCGAAATTATAATTTTTTACCGAACGCACAATTGCGGCGACCAATTTATCTTGGTGCTTGGATGATTTTAACAATTTTTCTTCGGCGGGGTTGGACAGATGCCCCAATTCCAACAATGCGCCGGGGACCGTTGAACGCAGAACCGCAAAAGGCGCATGTCGAACGTCGGGTCCGGGTTGTTGTTCAATAGATGCCTTTTTAAATGATTTGGCGCAATCCGTTGCATATTCTTCGGACATTTCGGCAACGGCATGCTGTTGCAACGAAGATAATGCGATACGGATGTTTTCTTCGAATTCTGTAAAGCCCTCTACCCCGATTTTGTCGGCGGCGTTTTCGGCCTCGGCCAGTTTTTTGGCTTCTTCGTCCGACGCTTTTTCAGACAGTGTATATATTGAAAATCCCTTCATGCTGCGTTTTGGATTGGCGTTTGCATGCAATGATATAAACAGGTCGGCCTTTCGTTTTTCGGCAATTTCTGCGCGTTGTGCCAATTTCAGATATGTGTCGTCACCACGTGTTAGATACACTTTGAATCCGGCCGAATCCAGTTTATTTTTCAATTTACGGGCAACAGATAACACAACATCTTTTTCACGTGTTCCCGCCGGCCCGATACAGCCGGGGTCTTTGCCACCGTGTCCGGCATCAATCACGATAATATATTTGCGGGATGCCGTAATCGCCGTTGTCTGCGTTGCCGATGCGGTTGTGTATGAAGTTGATGATTTCGATTCAGATTTTGGTCCATTGGTATTTGCCGCACCAGAACCCGCAACAAAATCCAACACCAAACGATAATCATTATCGCCGTTCGGTTCCAATATCATTATGCCTGATTTGGCGATTGGTGCAATTGGCTGATTCAATACGGCGACGATTTGTAAACTGTCGCCCGACGGGGCTTGGAATACAGATTTAACCAAACCGCCCGATATAATATTGGCATTAACCGATGGATTCGCCGGCATATTGGCAATTTTTACCACCAATTGCCCCGTTGGATACGATACGGAATAAGACGGACGGTTCGCCGTTTCAATAACCAGACGTGTTTTATTGCCGGGTTGAATACCGGTGCGCATACTGCGCAAAGTGTTACGTGCGGCAAACGCCATACGTGGGACCGCGCAAGCAACCATAACACCAAAACCTGTGATTTTCAAAACGGAACGTCGAGTAAATTTCATGGATAATATTTTATCAAATTTTGCCTTCACGTGCAAGGGGCTTTTGGGAAACAAATCGCCCCACCCCATCAAAAAAACATGGGGTTGCCCCCATGCTTTATTGATCGTCGTTCACAATCAGATAGTTTTTGCCATCATATTCGGCATTGAATCCAGATTGTGGGCCGGTTACCTGTTTCATCGTGCCATAGAATATGACATCGCCGATTTTTACATGTAACGCCGGTTGTGACGCATCACCACGTTTGGCACTGCGCAGATAAATCTTTTGATTACCATAGTTAAAGATTCGTCCACAGTCGGTTTCTTCATTTGCGCCAAAGCCATATCCGATTGTTGTCCAACCATTTTTACATTGGGTACGTGAACCGGTCGAACCTTGGGCGACCATTGAACTTTGTGCCCAATATCCCGCTTTAACGTCTGAACAGGTTGTATCATTTGCATTGGCCAGATAATAACCACCGTCGCAAGATATCAGACAATCAGATGCAGCATCATGGTCAGCGGCGGTATCACCGTATGTATGATAGTTGGCCAAACACGGCGTACATGATGTCACATCTTCTCCATCCGACGGCTGATAGTAGTCGGCACCACACATTACACAGGTTGGATTGGCAACATTGTTATCGCCAACATGATATCCCTTGGCGGCGGTTACAGTGTAATAATTACTGTTCCATTTGCTGCCGGTATAGGAAACCGTGTTTGCGGTTACGGTGCTGCACCCTGTGACGGTTGTGGATGGCGCAACATAACGGCATGCCGATGGTGCACTGGCGCCTGTTGATGGGGATGTGGAATATGTACCGTTTGGCACTTCGATTCCAGACAAGTCGGCACATGCACTGTCGCCGCCGGTTAAGCCATAGTAGATACGAACATCACCCGAACAATAGTACCCACCGGATTTACAAGGCACTTCGTCCGCATTTTTTGTTGCAACATAGTTACCGGCCGTTGTGGTCAGATAGCAGTCGCTGTCGCGGGTTGCGCCGACGTCACTGTTTGGATAGTTTGGCGGGCATGCCTGTGGTGCGCCATCCGTTGGGCAATAACTGCCGGCGGGACATGTGCCCCAATTTGCCTTGATTGTTGCCGCGCCGGAATATACACCCAATGTGGCATAATTACAGTTAATCGTTGCGCCTGCATTGTATGTTCCGCCGTTTACCGACCAATTGCTAAATTGCTTACCGCTGTTTGCCGGTGCGGCCGCCAAGACAAATGTGCTGTCGTATTTGCATGTTGTTGACGCAACAGATGTGCCACCATTTGGATCATAATTGATTGTTATGGTGTTTGGCGTCCATTTGGCAACCCATATGATATCGGACTCGGCCGCCTTAGCCGCATCAATACCTTTCTGTGTGATAAAGCCGTTTGCACCAATCAATGCGGTTGTAGAATCTGCGTCGGCATAATATCCCGCAAAGACATAACCATTACGGCTTGGTATTGTAATTCGGTTGGCGGTTGTTGTCATTGTGTAGTTCCCGTTCCAAACATCCAACCACACGCCGGTATCATACTGCTGTAAAATAGTTGGTGTACCACCTGTACCAGCACCCGGATTAAGCCTAATTATACCTTGGTCCACATAAAGGGTGTATTTTTGACTGCCAGCCAAATAGTTATAGTTACCGGCCGCAGTAACGGTGATGGTTGCGGTACCATATGATGAACCACCGGTCATATTAACTGTTGTTTCAGATAACGTTGCCCTTGCAACTTTTGTGTCGCTTGACGCAACGGACAATGAACCCTGCGCTTTAGTTACACTAACCGTTGTTGTGCGTCCATATGACACATGTCCAGAATACGCAGACAATGTTATTGGATTTTCTGCCTTTTCAATCACGCATTCGAACGAACCTGTTTTGGTTACATAATTCGGATTTGTTACACGATAGTACACAACATTGGATTCCAACACATTGGTTTTTGTCGGTGCGGTCGTAGAATATGAACCATTTGAATCGGTGCTATATTCAATTGTCGAACCGGCCGGAACATCTTCATCTAATGCACCCGAACAAGTCAGCGGCGTACCATCATATACTTTTGAGTTACCTGTACCCATATCATCCATTGTCGCAGGTGTGACGGTACATTGGAAACTGCCCGATACTGTGGTGTAATCAGTTGCGCTGATTTGGTAATAAATCGTTTTTGAATCCGCAACATTTGTAATGGTTGGTGCAGTTGTGCTGTATGTGCCATTTTGTGATTCTGCATATTTAATTACCGCATCGGCCGGCGATGTTACAGACAAGTTGCCGTGACAGGTCGATGTTTTTCCATCATAAACCTTGGTTTGATCCTTAGGACCGTTAATAACCATGTTTTTCCATACAGCATACAATGTCACGTCATCGGCATTACATGTTGTTGCCAAATTCGTTACAGATTGTCCATCGGTATATTCTGCCGTTGTGGCACCCTTTGTCGTGGCCCAACCCATGAATTTAGCTCCAACACGGGTAAAGGTGTTTGCATTCAAGTTTTGTGCAGCATCTACATAGAATGTCTGTTCTGTCATTGCACCGGAACCACCATTCTTATCAAACACCACGGTATATGAACATGGTGTCCAATGTGCGTACAGGGTTACACTGGCCGTTGGGGTGTATGGGGTGCCCGCATCCCCGACTTTGGTACCACCGGTTGCGGCGGTATACCAACCATCAAATGTGTAACCGGTACGGCTGACCGATGGCAATGGCACATTTGCAGACGTCCATTGGGCATGCCATTGTTGATTTGTAGTATATTTTTTGGCCGCATTGATACCCGCATTAAGCGCGTATTGTGTTCCGGTGTATTGGGTGCCACCAGATGACGCACTGAAATACCCCTTGAATACATAATCTACATTTGCGCTGTTACTGCCGCCAATATTGTCGTCAAATGTAACCGTAAACTGTTTCACAGGTGCGGTGAACCCAACGCCATTTGTTAACATTGGTTGTTCATAATTGGCGTCTGCAAACAGACCATAGTCGTATTGGGCATACAATGTGCTTGTACCATATGTCGCCTTGTTCGAACCCGTATTATTTTTTACCAATGTAATGGTTGTATTAATTGGTTGCCATTGCGCAGTAAATGTTGCGGTTGTACAATCGGCAATCTTGCCACGCATATCGGTTCCCGCAGGATAAATATTACCATTACAATTGGACGTACCGCCACCGGTACAACGCCATCCGGCAAATGTATAACCCGCTTTTGACATACCCTTGTCAGCCGGCGTGGCCAGTGTACATGGGGCGGTGGAATTGTTGCCGGTCAAGAAACACACTTGATTTGGGTACAAGAAGCTGTCATCTTTTGTACCTGTGCCTGCATCATATTTCAACGTAAAACTGGTCGCTATGTAATCGGCGTATAACGATGGGTTATTACCTTCGGGCAACATATAATTATTGGTTAATATATTACCATCTTTGTCGATACGCTGGATCCCCGTACCATTTGGTGCACTGTAGAAACCTTGGAATGCAAAGCAAGTGTTTTCCAATACAGGGACTTTGGTCAACTTGGTTATTTTATTCACACCAAAAACATCGCTGTAGAATCCGGTGTTTTGTGTCACGGTTCCCATATTTGGTATCAAGTACACAACATTTGGGTCGGCCTGTGTCTGGGCGTCAAACTCACGGCCATCATCGTGTGTATATGACGATACCAATTCTACCCTTTGGGCGCCACAGGATGGTCTGGACGTGCCATTGCCGGACAAGAACATTCCTTCGGGACATGTGGCGGTATAGGAGACCGAACCATCAATACCGATAGTAACACTACATTGTGCGCCGGCGCCTTCTGCTATACACTCTTCGGCCCACGCGGCGTACATTTTTACGTTATAGCCGACCACTGTTGGCTTTTCAGGCAAATCGCCATATTGATTGATGTAGATACTGGAGTTCGCAGATTGATTATCGGTCACATCACCCAATTTTTCGGTAAAGTATCCACGGAAGATGAAACCTTCTTTGGTTGGTGGGGTTACCTTTTCTATGTTGATGGTTGCCGCCGAATTGCTGTACCAACCTGTTTCATACTTGGCGTATATTTCCTGCATAGTTGCAGAACCATTGTTATAATCCAACATAACCTGTGTTACTTTTGGCACCCATCTGGCGTACAGGGTTACGTTTGTTGTTGGGGTGTACGATTCCCCCGCACCACCGACACGTGTTCCGCCGGTTTCAGCGGTGTACCAACCGCCAAAGCCATAACCAACCGGCAATGTCACAGATGGTAACGTTACACTGCCACCGGTCCACTGTGCGGTCCACGGAGCGTTCGATAAACCGATTTTATTTTCGGCAAAGACCTTAGCGGCATTTTCACCATCGGTTGTTATATAGCCATTGGCATTAATCATCGTCTTGATACCAGACCCGACCGCAGCGCCAGTATAGCCATTAAAGGTATATGTTGATGTGGCGGTTGATGTGGTGCCATATTTATTGTTGTATGTGACGGTATATGAACGTTTTGGCTTTGTAATTGGATTGGTCGACGTTGTCATTTTTTTAGAACGCGATGAATCCAAATACACACCCGTATCATATGTTGTGTACAATGTTCTTGTGTCATTGGTGCTGGTCGCATTATTCGGATTCAAAGAGAATTCAAATTGGCCATTGTTCCACACGGCGTATACGGTAATAACGTTGCTTGACGACCAGTTTCCATACCCGCTAAATGCAACATTGTCACCTTCGTTATATTCATTGTCTGCATGCCGCCAAGCAACAAATTCAAGTCCGGCATTAGAGAATCCACAGTCAGCCAATGTAAACTGTACAACTGTTCCTGCGCCACCGGTTGCATTCAAATACTGTGTTGCGGTTTGATTGGTTGACATTGAACCGGTTCCACCATTTGCGTCATATTGCAACGATACAGTACGTTTATAGATAGCGCTATACTGTGCATTGGCATCCTTTGATGGGGTAAACAGTGTTGTTGAAGTCGAAATATTTCCGCTGCTGTTGGCAGTGGTGCTGTTCAATTTCCAACCAATTGGTGACCAGCCCTTAGAACCAGAGACCAACGAGTTTGTATAGGTTACAGAAGTAACAGCAGCGGCAGTGGTGCTTGTATTGCGGTAATACTGAGATACTTTATCCGTAATCGCGTTAATTGCGACATTGGTGTAATATGTGAACTTTGCGTCACGTACATAGACCGCATACAATACCAGATCTGATGTCAAATTCGAAATATCGTCCCCATCTGTGTATACAATCGTGGGGGTGCCTGTTGTGGATGTGGCGGTTGCCCAACCTGCAAACGACCATCCATAAGAAGAGGACACAGGTCTTTTATCAGACATAGTGGATTCAAGTTTTAACGTGTTTGGCGTATCATAAACAATACTCTGCGTCCCCATTGTTGTATTGCCTGTTTTGAACGTGACTGTTCTTGTAATCGGGCTTTTGCACGCATAGTATCTATCTGCCAATGGGTTTGTAAAGTTTCTTGTTGTGGATGTACAACTTGTAGAATTACCCCAACCGCCTGTAAATGTATACCCTGTTTGTGTCCAATTAGACGTGGAATCAAAGGTACAAGTTTCGTCCTGGTGACACAAAACCAACGATTCTGTGGTAGTGCCATAACTGTCTGTGCCACCATTTTTGTTTAACCAGATAGTTTTTTGACAATCACGGGCTTCGTCATGGTTCTCGGGCTTATCGCCGGTTGTGCCATAACCATATGCGGTATTTTTACATTGTTGACATGTGCTTGCACCACCAGTGCTATAGTAGTTGTCTGGACATACGTTGGTTAGACCTTGGTCTTGCAAAACATTGAATGTAAACGAGCCACCATCACAATAATAACCCGGCAGACAAGATGCGCATGTCACAGAACCTGCAGGCAAGTATTTACCCGCACTACATGTCACGCTCTTTGGCGTCCATTGTGCCGTCATTGAGACAGTATCATTATTGTCGGTTGTCAAATTCGACACAACGTCGGTTAAGCCATATACATCACCGTCACAGTTTGAACCACCGCCGGTACATTTCCAACCGGTCATGTTATAACCCGTATAGGAGAATACAGCCCCAGGCAATGTGTATTCTTCGCCATAAAGCATAGGTTTGCTGGGAAGTGTGCCGGCACCACCGTTTGAATAAAAAGAAATCGTATATGAATTGGCTGAGCAGCTGCCAACGGTGTTCGACGCAACGCCCCGCACACCACTTGCGGTGCCACTTGACGAGCCACTAACATTATAACCGGATGTACAGGTATAAGAATAATTACAGATGTTACCCGAACTGCCTGTTACCGAAACAGAAGATACATTTGTTCCTTTGGTGTATGTACATTCCGAACACGCATTGTTGGATGTTACATAACCACTGCTACATGCACCAATTTGACAGATGTATGTTGCGCCATTGGCCGCAGTCCACGATGGCGTTGCCCAATCAGAAACATTCGAAGAGTTTGAACAAGTGACAGAACATGCGGTCGTTTCGGTTGCATTATACGCCGTGCCTGTGCCCGATGTTGTACGCCCCGCAGGACATGGCGTACATGATGTCGCATAGCGTACATCGCTTGCATATGTGCCAACCGGACATGGGGTACACGATTTTGCGCCGACGGATGAATACACTCCACTGTCACATCCCGGACACTGTACAGTAAAACTTGCCACACCAGCGGTGCCGGTTATCGTCGCACTTGCATAATAATATCCAGCACTGCAAGTAACCGAACAAACCGGTGCATTCCCGCTGACTGAGGAATATGTGGTGGATTCAACACCACGACCTTTGACACATGTCGCGGTTCCCCAGACGGCGGTAATCGTTTTGTTGGCCGTACAGGTAAAGTTGGATGTTTCGGACCATCCGGTAAAGATTTTACCACTGTTGGTCAAATTGTTGGCGGATCCGCCATCCCACGCCGGCAACATAGAAACATCAAAACTATCGCCGTGTGTACAAGATACTACAGCACTGTTAGTTCCCGTGGCTGATGTTTTGCCCACGACTAAATTGCCAGTTCCGCCATTTTTGCTGACCGTGATCGAATATGTTTTTGGTGTCCATTGGGCGGTCAAAGTGATAGAACCACCAGCACTGGCAAAATTTGCCATATTTGTTCTGACTGAGATTATATCGCCATTGCAATACGTGTTGCCATTGGTACATTTCCAACCCGAAAATTCATAACCCGTGGGCGCCGTATATGTGTTCGACGGCGCTGTACATGTACCACCAACAGTACAGGCCGTTGGGGATGTTGGCGCGGTTCCCGAACCATTACCCGCAGCATAATTTACAGCAAATGTAGATGCAGAACGGCACAGATATAATGTACTGCCGGAACTTAAGCTGTTTGTAAGTGAACGTATGTCGTACATAAAACTTGCGCCGTCCATCCAATCTGTTTGCGTTGGCCCCGTTGTACAGGTAGAGGTTGTGCCAACACCACCGGTTAATGCGTATCCGCTTGGTTCGGTACGAGCATCCGGAATACCCAGATATGACGTATAGCCTTTATCAGCGTGATACCACACTTTAACCGTTGCGTTAGCAGTCCCCGAAACATTTGAGATAACATCGGCAAAATAAGGCATCCCCATATTATCAAGGCCCAACGAAGACCAAGCATCAGCAGCAAATGAAGCACCGTTTTTATTTAAACGAAATGTTTTGTAGCAATCTGTTGCGACCGTTGACCCGGCATCCGAATACCAACCCGTTGGACACGCCGTACACGAAGACGCACCAGCCCCAGAATATGTGTTTTGTGCACATTTACCACATTGATAGCCCGACAAGCATCCGTTACCCGCAGCAGTTGGGGTTGTTGTTGATGCACCGCCGGTTGAATAATAACCCGAATAAACATTACCGGTAATACCAATATCGGTTGTTGTATTCTGATGTGTATATTCGCCACCTTTGCAATATTTACCCGCAGGACAGGCCTTACAAAGACAATCACTAGTGGCAACACATTCCAGATATTCGCCCGCAGCACACGTGGTCTTCTTTGCTGTATAATATGGATATATTGTTGGTGCAGTTGTTGATTTTGCGGACGCAAAAGACGCGAAATTGGATGTAACCGTACCGTCCGCATTTACGTATTGGGTGCCGCCACCATTTGCAGCAGAATAAATACCCTTGAAGTCATAAAAATTTCTATAATTGACCTTTTCACCCCATAAAGTCGCCCAATCGGTCGTTATATCGGTTGCGGTGTCACTCTTGTACAAGCCCTTGGTATTGTCTGCCGAACGATACGCAGTAGAAGTCATCCCTTCATAAAATACAGCAACTTTGTATCGTGGATAAAAAGTACCGCCGGGGCAAGTTGTAACGGATGACGAATAATTTTGTGACTTAGAACATTCGATACACTTATTTCCAGCCGCAACGGTGTTATTTGGGATGCTATAGATGTTGGTGCCACTGCCACCTGTGAGGCCGGCACTCATAAAATACCCCGATTTACACGACGTGTACTTTTGATTCGATGGACACGTATAGCCCGCAGCAAAGACATTTGATGTAAAACAGATTAAACAAAAATATGCAAAAATACGCAGAATTCTAGACATTCTTCTCACTTCTTTTTCTCGTTACACGTGTATCATAGAAAAATTAAAGAATTCGTACAAGTAAAAAAACCATAAAAAAAGTGTTTTTTATTGTTTGACAGGTTTTTGAAATTTAATCATTGGTCAAGCCACGGGATGACAAAGGAGAGCAAAAAAACAACCCGCCGTTATGGCGGGGTGTGATTTAAGAAATCTGTTCAACACGACGGATGCGTCGTTCAATCGCGTCAAATGGGCTTTCCAAAAACGTTTGGGCACACAAAAACGCAACCTCTATATCAATATCGTCGGCCGCCAATGCCAATACGTTTATATCATCGTGAAAACGGTCGTCGCGGGCCTGAGACGGACGGTCGCAACGCGATGCACGTATGTGACGATAACGGTTCGCCGCAATCATTACACCCGCGCCCGTACCACAAATAATAATACCACGTGTGTTCGCATCGCCGTCCGCCATCGCGTCCGCCAATGTACGCGCAACATCCGGATAATCAACAACAGTTTTCGGATCGTCAACACCCAAATTCACAACGTTATAACCCGCCGCAGATAACATTTCAATTAAATATAACTTTAACCCTGCCCCGCGATGATCGGCCGCAATGTAAACCGTAGATATTAATTTGTTCATTTGTCTTTGTCCTTTCGTTTAGATAATTTGCATTCCAACCCCGTGTTGCCCGTGATATTTATCGTATGATATGATAATACACCCGTCATGCGGGCAGCACTGAAAATATTAGCCGTGTTGACAGTCGCAGGACCTTCCAGTGTGCCATGCAAAAACAGTACAGGCGTTTTAACCGTGCCAACCACACGACCGCCACGACCAATAACAACCGTTTCGGCAATAATATCACCAATAACTTCGCCATGAATTTGAACCGTGTGATCCGTTTTAATGTCGCCCGTCAATTTACAGCCCGCACCAATAATGGTCGGTGATTGCTTTTCCGTAGAGTTCGTAAATGCCAACATGTTATTCGTCCTTTACAAATTTTGTGGGGTCAAATGGTGTGCCTTTATAGCGGATTTCATAGTGTAAATGTGGACCAGTCGAACGACCAGACGAACCCGCCAAGCCAATTACCGTGCCCGGACGAACCCAATCGCCACGTGACACCAATATCTGAGACAGATGGGCATACAATGTCGTAAAGCCCAAACCATGATCAATTTCAACCGTCGTGCCATACCCAACGCGTTCGCCGGCAGACACAACACGACCGGGCGCAACCGCCATTAATTCTGTGCCGATTTTGCCGGCAAAGTCAATACCACGATGCTTCTTTGGTTTGCCCGTAAACGGATCGTTGCGCGTGCCATAGTTTGATGTAATACGCGACTTAACCGGTTTGCCCAACGGTAAAACTTCGTTCAAACGACGCAGACCGTTCCAACGTTCCAGACCATCTGCCAATTTTTGATATTTAGAATCCAATTCTTTGTCAAATTCAATCGGACTGAACGCCGCGCCAACCAATGGGTTGGTATATTTGTTTGCGTTTTTAATTAATGTTTGTTGACTTAAACCCAATGTCGCCAAAGTGCCATTGATACGCTTCAGATTTTGTTGCAAATCTTCGGTGTTCGTTTGGGTCAAAGTCGAAACCGTATCAACAATCACATTGTCCGCATCCGCAATCGATGCCATAGATTCAACAATCATCGCATTGCGACGCTTTAATTCTTCGTTTTCTGCGCGGGTCAATTCATATTCCGCAGACAATTCAGATAATTTGGTGTATTCCGGTGTAAATTCTTCGTCGCGCAACATTTCAACAATACGTGTACGCAAGAAATCCAATTCGCCCCATGTCTTGATGCGGGTGTTCATTAACTTTTCGCGCTCGGCATCTTTTAATTCTTTGTCATTTAATACTTTGTCGTCGATAACGTTTAATGAACGCACCAATTCATTGTACTTGGTCAAATACGTCTGTAAATCAGACATATGACGGGTGTGGGTGGCACGAACCTCTTCTAACTGCTGGGTACGCTTTTGCAATAATGGACGATGATATACAAACACATAGGTCGACCAAGACGCCCAGATAATTAATCCAACTTTGCCACAAAAACGGGTAAAACGCCAAAAACTGCTTTGCCCATAGGTGTAAACGTTGCCACGGGGCGTGTCCATAACCGTGAATTCCCGCGGAGGAAATATGCGCACAATTACGCGCCATATGGCACGAAACGGCGATGTTATAAACGCCCATAATGATGTAAAATATCGTGTTATAAAGTTTATCATGCGTCAGACAGTGTAGCCAATGCTTTTGAAATAGTCAAGCCGTCACGTAAAACGGGCTCATAATTCATGGGCAAACCACGATGCAACACCCCCGTGCCACGCGTACCAACACGACCAGATATCATTACGCGTTCGGCCGTGTCTTTGCCCCCGAACAATGGAAATACCGTTATGTCCCCCAATCGTCCAGACATCGCCCCAATCGCAACACCAATTGTCGCAGCATCCGTTATAATACAAAATGTGCCCATTGGGCGAACGCGCGCAATACAGCGCGATATCCATAAGGATAAATCTGAGTTATGGTGCGCGTTGTGCGATGCGGGCGTACCATAAAAATACGGCGGATTCGTTACCACAACATCAAAAGTACGTGCAGTGCGCCACGTATAGATGTCTGCATTTATTAATTCAAGGTTCGCGCCGTTTAATTCGGCATTATCTGCGCACGCCGCCAACATTGTATCAGACGTGTCAATTGCCGTTATTTGGGCATTTGGATTGTGCGCATGCATACACAAAGACACCCCGCCCGACCCCACACCGACATCCAATACAGTTTTTGCGGCCGTTGGCGCAAATGCCGCCAACCATACCGCATCAGAGGTAGGATTATATGTGCCACGACGCATCCGAACACGTCCGCCCAGCAATGTAAAAAATTCTTGTTTTATTGACATACGCATATATAATAAAACATCAAAATAAAAAGGCAAGTTTATGTTGAACGATACTTTAATAGTCCAAAGTGCAATCAGCGCATTTAATAATGCCGCTTTGGGAACGCCCGCATTTTTATGGTGGGGGGTGTTGGCTGTGCCGCTGTTTATGGTTATATATTGGTTTGCACCACAAATTCGTCAACGCTTGCAATGGAATAACGACAACCTGACTTCTAAGTCCGCACTGTGGATTTCGGGATTGACCGGCGCATGGATAGTGTTAATGGGTGGAAACTATGCCGTATTGCGCGATAACGCATCTGTTTTGTCCGAAGTTATCGCAACGGTTGTGTTTTTGGCCGCGCTGATGATTTCTTCGCATACCAGAACATGTAAATTACCGCGTATGCGTTGGCAACAGTGGTGCTTTGTCGCAATCGTTTTAACTTTGATTGGCATGTCCGACACACACGTATGGTGGGGACCATTGCTTCAAATCGGCGCATTAATGTTGGGTTTTGCATTGGGACGCGTCGCAAAGGCCAATATGCGACCCGTGGCGGGAACGCTGTTGATTACCACTGTGACATCGGTGGCAATATTAATGCAGCCGGAATTCTTTCGTTTTGGACAATTGGGGCAATTAAGCGCCACACACTTAATCGCAATGCTGATATTCGGCGTCGCTGTGGCAATGACGGTCGCGTTGACCAATTTCCGCCCGAAACATACAATCAAAAACAGTATTTATATCAAAATCAAATGGATGATGCGCGTGATATGCGCATTGGGAATCGCGTTATTTTTGTTAACCGAAGCTATACCGGTTTATCTGGGGACTATGTGCGCGGTTATGATTTCTGTTATATTGTCAATATTGCACGCACAAACAATTCACAAAGACACAGCACAAAAAATCTGGGCAATTGCAATGGGCGCATTCGGCATCATAACCGTTATGCCCGCCGTTACCGCAATCGCAATTTTAATGTGGACTGCCACAGACAAATCTGGATTTAAGGCGGATTTACGCCAGTTGTTATAATTTGTTATATTTCTTGAATACCATTTTTGTGCGCTATGATATATCATGCACAGCGTCAATAATGTAAAAAAGCGAGAAATATTATGGCTGTACATCCAACCGCAATTATTCATGAAGGCGCAAAATTGGGCGCAGATTGTAAAATTGGCCCATATTGTATAATTGGTCCGAACGTCGTTCTGGGCGACCGCGTGGAATTGGTTTCACACGTTGTTATCGACGGAAAAACATCCATTGGCGACGATTCAATTGTTTACCCTTTTGCCGTTTTGGGCGTTATGAGCCAAGATTTAAAATGGCAAGATGAAGCCAGCATGACAGGTTTACGTATTGGTAAACGTTGCAGAATTCGTGAATATGCAACAATCCATTCCGGTACACCGGCATCAGATGGCACAGTTATTGGTGACGATTGTCAAATTATGGTTAATGCACACGTTGGCCACGACTGTAAAGTTGGAAACAGTGTCGTTATGTCAAACTTGGTCCAAGTGGCGGGCCACGTCGAGATAGAGGAGTTTGCCATTTTATCCGGCGGTACAATGGTATTGCAATTTGCACGCATTGGGCGCAACGCATTTATCGGCGGTATGTCGGGCGTTGGAAACGATGTTTTGCCATATGCTATTTATGATGGCGGTCGTGCCGTTTACAGAACTATTAACCGCGTTGGTTTGATGCGCCACGGGTTTACAAATGAAGACATGCACGCAATTCATTCGGTTTATGCGGCGGTTTTCCGTGGTGGCGAAGGTACTGTGTCGGAACGCTTGGCAAAAATACGCAAAGAAGTAAAAAACAATAAATACGCGATGGACGCAATTGACTTTATTGAAAATCGTTCAAAACGCGGAATTGGCACATCTAAAAATGCAGAATAACCACAAAAAAGTATTCA
>JAZRJG010000033.1:0-13518 GCA_045645725.1 Candidatus Enterousia sp.
GTGGTACTTACCGCGGATTCCAACCATTGTTATCTAGACTAATCGTTGGTTCGCTTTATTTGAGAAGTTTCGGTAAGTAGGCCCATCAAGTTAGCGAACCCTTGATGGGTTTTTATGTTTTTTTGGGCATTTTGGTTGCAAACAAAATTTTGGGATAAAAGTCTCGTTTATCCTAGGTGGCTTATATTCTCATAAGCTCAAAAGAACAGCGTCATCTGTGCTTACTCCAGCCTGTTTTTCGGCTAAAAAATAGCAGACATGGGCAATTTGGCGTTCGGCATACACATTTGAACTCGCGCGCGCGTTTCTGCCCTGTTTATTGTCTAAAAAAGGGATATAAATATGATACAAAACATAAAGAAAGCAAGAATAAAATTCCTAATCAATTCAATACATCCTAACTACATGCTGACTTTACAATTACCATACAGCTGTAAAGCCTATAAGTTTGAACGATTTAGAAACCATGTAAAAAATATCATGAAAAAAATTGAAAAGAGTCTCATAGGTAAAAAATGGAACAAACATCACTACAAGTTTGTAATTTTTTATGAAAACAAAGGCGGTCTTGAACCTTGGCACGCTCACATACTTTGTAACTTTACAGATAAAATTACAGGAAAGGTCGAAAGCTTTGACAATATAGAAACAGCTATTTCTAAAGCAGACCTTGTATTTCGTAGTTGTAATGGCCTCAAAGAAGGTAAAGAAGGTATAGATATAGATGTAAGCCAGCTAGAAACAGTTGAATCTGTATATGAAGCTATGAATTATTGCCAAAAAGAAATCTGGCACGAAGATAAAGCCGTTGATTACCAAGTACGCTTTGAATTTTCTGCAGATATATTTGGATTATAAAAAGCCCTTTAGATAAATTTTACAATTTACTAACAGCTTGCTTACACTGACAAATTGCAAAAACCACTGATGAGTTCGTAGTCAGCACCGAACGAGAACCCGAAAGTGGAAGTTCGAGTGCTGCTCACGAAGAACTTATCGGTGGTGCAATAACAAAATCAGAATATTATCTAAAACTACGTATCCCATTGACTGAAAACACAACTGATTATATTTACTCCTAGAACACATGTTTTGCACGAATTTTGCCCGTGTGGCTCGTGAAATTGCTGTGCCACTCAAGGTCATAGCCAAACTGCCAATCAAAGCCCCAGAACGATGTTTCAATACCTAAACCGGCACTTACTCCTAACGGGTCAATGCTTTCTCCCTGTATCTGGTATTGAACATTAGCAATAGACACGTTGGCCACATTATCGCTGTTCAACACATCATAACTTACCCCGATATGCCCAAACGGTTTCAAGGACAAGGAACGCGTATTTTGCTCTGATGTCAGCATATTTACATCAAACGAAGTGCTGTATTTAGCGTTTGCAACCAGAGTCAAAATGTCAGCTGCATCAACATTAATCTCTTGCTCTGCTGCATCTTGGTAATCGTATTTGTTGATGTGCAGATAGCGAACACCAACCTCCGGCACAAACTTAGTTCCAGTTAGTGCCAAGCCCACATTAGCATTTGCACCTATGCTGGACACCGTATAATCTGCAAAGTTGCCCATTTCAGATTCTTCTTCATAGTCTGTTGAGCCATAGCTTATTGCCGCATTTACATACACGCCTTCAAGATATTGTTTGTTCTTGTATACTTCGTCCAGCCCCTTCTCTTTGTCTATTGTACGGTCAAAATTATGCACGTATTCGCCATACAATGACACAGTGCTACCATTCGCTTTTACTTCTCTCTCGTCAGCATCTGCATTTGTCTTGTTATACGCATACCCAACCCCAACGGTCAAATTATCTGTGATATTGCCATCTATACCAGCCATAACACCAAATGTTTTGCTATTGAATGTCGCATCTCCATCTTGTTCGGCCATGTTGTATAATCCCTGCGCCCAAACAGACATATCTTTGAACGTTACATCACCACCGCTGCGCCCACGAACATCCGACAAACGCTTTGCTATCTGTTGTGCCATTGTAGCGTTGGTTGTGCGCGCTATTCCGGCCACAAAATTAGAATCAGATGGTGCCAGATTATCCAACCCCTTTACATAGTTTTCTTCATCATATTGCAATAGATAATTCAGCACAGATTGCAATTCTTTTGTCAGTCCTGTTGGATTTTCTATTCTATCCCATGCGTTGGCCGTTGCTTTGTTGTTATCATTACCGCCACCTATTTCAACAACATCATTTATTGTCGGACCATAGCTTATTATATACTTACCGTTTCTTTGCTCTACCGAATACAGATTGTTGGCCACGATTTCTGAAAAACTACCACTTGTTTGACCAGCCACAGTAATCAGTTCTAATTCACCTGTGTGCTGACGTTGTGATAATCCAGAACCTACCAATAACTGAAGCTTAGAATTATCGCCATAGGTCAAATTTCCGTCAACAATCAAATGTCCACCGGTATAATCACCAGAACCTTTAGACACTTTATTAATCTCCATCAACAAGGTGCCTTCCAGTGTCAAATCCTGTGTTGTTAGCTCGTATCCCTGCAGATTCAATGCCCCAACTTCAGCAACGGACACATCACCCAATCCCAATTTGTTTTTTGAGATACTTACATCTCCCAGAATATTTGTTACACCAGAACCTGATATGCCTTTGCTCAAATTGCCCATAGACATATTTACAGCGCCATTATTTGTTATATCTGTACCTAAATGACTAGCCTGTGTGTTCAAAATTCCATCTGCCAACACTTCAACTGATTTTTGACTTATCGTGCCACCCGTTGTAACATCGCCACGAACATATAATTCACCGTTAGCGCCAGTAATACCATTAGACAATTTACCAGAGTCCAGATATAACTTACCATTGTTGTTTACTGTCTTTCTAAGCTTATCAGCATCAGAAGTCAATGTTCCCGCACTTGTAATATCTATCTTATGGTCAATATATGATGTGTTTGTAATATTGCCCGCTATTGATACTGTGCCACTGCCACCAATATATTTATCAATCGTTCCGCTGGTCAGTACTAAATTTCCCCTGTTGGTTATGGTACCGGCCAACTTATCAAACGCTGTTGTCAGCTTGTCCGTTGCAGAATTTATAATAACGCTTTGATTGATAGCTGCATAATTAGAAACGTTCCCAGAAATAAAGGTTTGACCGGTTCCGCTAACATTCTGTGTCAGTGTCCCTGCGTTCAAGCTCAACCTACCAGCATTTTGTACATCTGTGGTAATGTTAGAAGCAGAAATATACAAACCCGCTTCTTCACCGATTGTAATATCCTGATTAATCTTTGCGGTGGCGCTAACATTTCCTGATATTTCTGTAGTTCCTGCGCCTGATACAACCGAACTTAGCTGTCCAGAGGCCAAACGTAATGTTCCTTGGTTTTCTATATTAGCACCATTCAGAATAGTCGCATTAGCGGTAAGCACAGAACCTTGTTTGACCTGCAGATTGTTACTAATTGCATTATTTGTTTCTGCACGAACCGAACCATCAATAATTGTTACGCCTGTGCCACCTATACCCATATCCAAATCGCCACTATTCAACGTTAGTGTACCGTAATTCAACAAATGGTTTCCTATATTGCCTGCATCACTTATAAAGTGGCCAGAATCTTCTACACGCAATGTCTTGCCAGTCCATTCTGTTGCATTGCTAACTGTTCCTGCGATATGTGTTGAACCCGTGCCGGCAATATCTGTGCTCAACGTGCCAGAATTCAGATACAGCTTACCGTTATTTGTTACAGAATCACTCAAATTATCGGCTGAAATATCCAGTCTCCCAGATTGATTAATTATTGTGTCGTTGTCTATTTTGACCAAGGATTCCACACTGTTGTTTATATATGTTGTTCCAGTACCTAAAACATTAAACTTCAATGTTCCGGCACCCAGTGTTAGCGTCCCATCATTTGTTACAACGCCTCCTAGATAGCTGGCGGATGATACGGACAACGAAGCGCTATCCAATACATTTATATTTTGTGAAATATTTCTACTGGATGTTACATTGCCAACAATATTTGTTATACCTGTTCCAGATATTGTGTATGGATATGAAATTGAGCCACCTGTCAATTCTAGTACACCATTGTTCACAACATTTGCACTAAGATTACTTCCTGAAACGCTTAGCTTATTGTCCGTTGTAATGGTTGTATCTTGTACAATATTTGTATTGCTGATTACATCTCCGTCTATCAATATTTTTCCACCACCCGTAATATCAACATCTAATGAGCCCCCCAACAGACTGACCATACCATTGCTATTATTAGTCACATTGCTTTTCAAGCCTGATGCAGATATTGCCAGTGTACCACTATTTACATTGATATTTTTTTGGCTCAGTATAGCCCCATCGGCAAAAATAACGTCTGCGCCATTGACATTCATTGTACCAATCGCTGTGTCTGCATCATATACTGATTGTAAATAAATGGTTCCAGCTGCAAAATTTAGCGTACCTTCATTATGTATCGTGTCTGTTTCTGTTGCAAATACCATCGGCGCCTTATCTGCAATCCCCATGGTTATTGTGCCGGCATTCCAGATAGCCCCACCGTTTTGAACACGACTTGCTGTGTTGCCTATAAATATTCCATACAAATTATTTATTGTGGCCTTGGAAGTATTATAAATAGCGCTACCTTGATTGGATATAAAGTCGGCATTCAAGTTATAAATATTACCACTGTTATAAATAGCGCCACCAGAAGCCGAATTTTGAATAAAACTACCAGAAGCATTTACTATTGTGCCAGTATTATAAATGGCGCCACCTTTTTTAGCGGAATTCAGTATAAAGTTAGCAGTAATATTATCTACTATCTGCCCAGCATTGTAAATAGCTCCACCGTTAGCATGTCCTACTGTGGGATAATAATCACTATCTGTTTCTACGCTATTTTTGATAAAGTCACCAATAATAGTTCCTGTGTTTCCCGTAATTCTTATAGCACCACCAGATGCTGAAGTTTGATAATCGTCATTCAAAATAAAAAAACCAGAAATTCGCTCAGCATAACCAGACAGTGCGTTGTGGTCACGAGAAATATATGCCCCATCAATAACCCCACCAGCTACTGTATCTGGATAGCCTTGGGGATAAGAAGCGTGTCTATAATAAGAGTCAGTTGAAACATTTCCACTTGCATCAACAACCAAGAAATCGATACTTCCATTCAAGGTTTGTGGTTGAGCGAACGAATATACAGATTCTCCGTCTTGGTCCTTATAAACAGACAAATTTGGCATCATCCATTTGTAATACCCTGTTGCGCCAGTGGAATCAATATATTTGAAAACTGGTGCCTGTGCGTTTTGGGACAACGCGGTATTATAAACATTCTCACTGATTTGTTCAGTTGTATATGTTGCAAAATCGCTGGTTGGGGTATAGGTTGCCGTGGCATTATGTGCATACAATGAAAATACGGCTAAACTAATAATTCCAGACATTGTTTTATTCATTTCCAGTCCTTTTGATTGTGCAACACAAATGAATCTGCAAAAGAGAGTGTCGGGCGGTTGATAAATCATAACATGTAATGACTCTGTGGCCTTTCGGTTTCCCGTATTGTATAACCACAAGCCCCCCGACATAAGTCGTGGAGAAACGGTGCAAATCACACCATCACATCAGATAACGATGCAACCTTGCACCGTACATGTTACGAAGCTTATCACAGCCCCAAACCCAACTCTCATTGGATTCATTTCTCAGTTTAGGAAATAGATTAATCAAAATCAAGTAAATATATGCAAAATAGGAATATCTTGTTGCTTTTTTCGGACAAAAATGCGAACATTTACTTATTGAAATTACAAAAAATATTGAGGTGCAACATGGCAAAGAAAACACGAGACGAAATAAGACAAGAACTGAACGAATATTTAGCTGAAGTGAAAGAAAAATTGGCACAACTAAATGCGGACCATAATGCGGCTAAAACAAACCTTGAAAACAACCGTACTGATTACGAAAACCTTATGATTCAATTCAACAACGATAAGGCGGCATCTTTAGCGAACTTGAAATCCATTATTGAACAGACCGAAGAACAAAAAAATGCATTCAAGGACCAAAAATCACAGCTGTTCGAAAACTTGCAAAAAGAAACACAGGAAGCCATTGAACAACAAACGGCTTTATTGCAAGAAAAAACACAACAAACACAAGAAGACACAAAAAAACACTGGTTCAAAATTCTAAGCGATTGGTCTACAGAAAAAAACAATGAGAAACTTGAAGAATTAGAAACATTTATCCAAACAGAAACGGGGAAAGCCACAAATATCGTTTCTCAGGACATCTTAAGCAAAGAAAGCAACGATTTGGCGAAAGAAAAAGGCGGCAAAATTACAGAAGCAGAAATCAAACTTACAGTTGCATTAGTACTAATGGTCGTTTTGGGGTTGACAATTTTTTACACCAACTCACAGTTAGGCGTCATTCACCTGATATACAAAATACTTTTGTTTGTACCATTTGGTTTTTATGTATGGTTACAGGCTAGACAAATAAGACGCGAGACGTGTTTGCGCGACCATTATCACCACAAACAACTAGTGATGGCTTCTTATTCTGCATTTTTTGGTCTAATGAAAAACAATGCAAAGTTTACCGATGAAAAACAAGTAGAAATGACAGAAGCCATGTTTGCAGAAGTTCGGGACAATGCGGCAAATCGAGCAGACGACAACGACAAAGAAAGATTAAAAGCACAAAACAAACTTCTTACCGAAATTGTGAAAAAGTTACCCAGCATCGAAAAAGCCGCCACAACATTAGAACAAATCAAAAACGCAGTAATAAAAAATAACGATTAAATAACACCCCCGACAGGGGTGTTTTTTTCTATTATCCGTAATTTTTTCGGGTAATAAATAACGTTTACACCCGTCCAAGTGAGCATACCCACATTAGAAACTTTTGTTTTGTCTAAACAGAGTTATTTTCTTGACTTTTATACACAATATTGTAAAATCTAAACAAACACAAAGATATAGTTTAGACAAAAAGGACAAGAAAATGAAATTTTTATACGCTCGCGTTTCGTCAGTAGGTCAAAATGCAGAAAGACAGTTGACAGACAATGAACAGTTTGACAGAACATACATCGACAAATGTTCTGGAAAAGATGCTGACAGACCACAGTTGAAAGCAATGTTGGACAATCTGCGTGCCGGTGACAGTATTACATGCCACTCATTAGACAGATTAGCTCGTAATACATTTGACTTGTTGGAATTGGTCAAAAAAATCACTGCATCAGGTTGCTCTGTTGAGTTCAAAAAGGAAAATCTGAAATTCGAACCAAACAAAGAAAACAGTTTGAATAATCTGATGCTGCAAATACTGGGCGCGATTGCAGAATTTGAGCGTTCTTTGATAAAAACACGACAGGCCGAAGGAATTGCCATTGCCAAAGCCAAGGGCAAGTTCAAGGGTGGTTCAAAGAAATTATCGGCCTTTGATGCCGCAGAATTGAAAGAACTGGTATCCGGTGGCCGCATCAGCATCAAGGAAGCACAAAAGCGCTACGGCATATCGCGCGCATCAGTTTACAACTACATTAAATAACATCGGGGGCATGATTTGCCCCCTGTTTTATGGTCTCCACATCGGCATCATTGGCCACTGTCCCATCATTCCATGTGGTTGTTGAGTAGCCATGATACTAGCTGCCTCACCTGAAAATCCCATTTGTTCATACTGTTTTGCCAAAATTCTACGTTTTTTATCTTCCTGCGCCAACTCTTCCAAGCCAACTGGGTCAGACACCAACTTCACTACTTTTTTAGTATCTTGGTTCATTATCTGCGATGCAATAGTCTTTTTGTCATTTTGCCCATTGTTGCCACCGTTATTATTCTTGCGCGCACTATCCGGATGCTTTCCAAACAGAATATCAATGTACGGGAAAGTCAGCTTATTTACCGCTTCTATCATGTCTTGGCTTGCATTATCGTAATTCATATTGGTGTACACGCTGACCGAAAGCCCCTGCCCAGAATGCGCCTGACCTGCAATAGCTTCACATGCTGTTTTTCCCGCGCGATTCATGTTAGAAGTATAGAAAGAATGCTTGAGTGAGTGTACGTCTTGCATAAAATTACAATCTTTGAACCCAGCAATCAGAAATAACTTATTCAAATTTTCGTTCGCTGTCTTTACCCTGAATCCGGCTTTATTCTTATTTTGCACAATCTTTTCAAACAGAAACGCGTCGGCACCAAATTTCTTCAACTGCGCCTTTACAAATTCACTAAAACCCAATGAATGTAAAATGTTCGCGATAGGCACTTTGCGTTCGGCGCCTTCTGTTTTTAGCTTTTTCTGGATTTCACGCACATCCCCAGATTTTATCAGCTTCTGGTCTCTATGTATCCAAATAAGGTTTTCTTTCAGATATATATCGCGCAAACGCAAGGTCGCAATCGCATTGGCCCGTGCACCAGTAAACAATAACAACAAAATCATATAATAGTAATGCTCAAAGTTATCTCGGACATGCACAAGATTTGCGCGTACATTTTTATATTTTTCGTCTGCAATCGCATCATTAATCGCGCGATAAACCCCATTTTTCATTTCATACATCGTTGTAAACAGGGTTTTGAACTTTTCTTCCCCAAAAGCCCTGCGTTCAACCGCCGGCTTGAAACCTGCCAAATCCACATCCCCTATTTCTTCAAAGATGTGCCCTTTAGATTCAATGACCTTTTGCTTTCTTGCTTCATTTACAACACGCTTCAAAACCTTTATCGTTTCTTGCACATATTTTTTTGATGGCACTTCACCTTTATGTGCACCTTTTTCAAAACGATATGCTTCTAAACGTCTAATTGCGGCATGTATCATCAATGGGTCTTGTTCCAAATCTTCAAGATAAGTGCTATCCATATTATCCATAAGATTCTGCAACCGTTTTGTGTCGCGGTCATATTGTGCATTTAGCTTATGTCTCATTTTATTAGTCCAAAAGTCCATTGCGTTTGTTTTTACTTTGATTTTCTTGATAGTTTGTTTCACGTTAGTAGTTCCTGCCATATCATTTCTCCTTTTATCGCAGGTTATGGGGGCACTAACTTCTGGCCCTGTTATTATAAAAGAACTGTTCTGTGAAACGTGTTTTGAAAAATAAACAAAATTTTTTTTATTTTTTTGCAAATTTTTTTTAGGTACCCCAACATTAAATTCCGCATTTAGTATCTGCCGCATAAGATATCGTGCCAAATCAGGGTCGCTGGTATGCAATGACCGCAGGTATCGTTTTCCTTTTATCATGCGCCGAAAATAGAAAATTCCATTGCGTAAACACAGATTCCTTGTGTAAGTGGGGGCCAAATTATTTGATGTAAAAGTGGTATCAAAATTGGATAAAAAAAGAGCCGTTTTCATTAGTTTTCCGCTGAAAACCACAGAAACGGCCCCATACAAATATTTCTGGTCGGGGCGAAAGGATTCGAACCTTCGACATCTTGGTCCCAAACCAAGCACTCTACCAGACTGAGCTACACCCCGAAACGACGTGTATTATAACAGTATTTTTTATAAATGCAAATTTTTTTTGTAAAAAAGTTCTTGTTTGGTTGAATGTTCGGAATTAATAGTGTAATATCATCCCCGTGATGAACAGCGAGGATACAATGAACGTCTATAATTTTATTTCAGATAATATAAAGACCGCTATACAGAAAATTGATGACGTGGCGGCCGTCTTAACGCCGGAAATTTTGAACTCAATTGCGGTAGAGGTGCCAAAAATCCGTGATTTTGGGGACTATTCAACCAATGTGGCGATGATGTTGGTGCGCGTGATGAAGCGTGCCCCACGTGAAATTGCAGATATGATTGTGCCGGCTTTGGAAAATATGCCGTTTGTCGAGTCCGCAAACGTGGCGGGACCAGGTTTTATTAATATCAAATTAAAGGATGAATTTCTGTTGAATCCCGAACGTTTTATGGATGGGTATAAATCCGATGTGACGCCTTTGGTGATTGATATGGATTACGGCAGTTATAATATCGGAAAAAATTTGCATATAGGCCATTTGCGCACAACGGTTGTGGGCGATACTTTTAATCGTATTGCGCGTTTCTTGGGACATAAAACCAAGTCCTATAACCATATGGGGGATTGGGGACGCCCAATGGGATTGATTATTGCATGGGTGTTAAAGCACGGTATGCCACAAAATGCAGATGATATTAATGCGATGTATCCTGCATCTACGGCGTTGGCCAAAGAAGATAAAGATTGGTTGGAATATGCCCAGAAAATAACCGTAGAATTACAAAACGGTAATCCAGAATACAATGAAATTTATAACACTTTTGCACCAATGTCTTTGGAACAGATTTCCAAGATTTTAAAGCGTTTGAATATTTTGCCATTTGATGAAAACAAAGGTGAACGCTTGGTCGCAGAATATGTGCCAGATGTGCAAAAAATATTAGAAGAAAAAAATCTGTTGGTGCATGATGCGGGGGCCGATATTATACCGGTAAAGTTGGAATCTGATACTGCGCCTATGCCACCGGTTTTGTGGCGGTCCAGTACCGGTGCACAAACATATGCGGCGGCGGATTTGGCGGCGATTTATTATCGTACGAAAACAGATAATCCAAATGATATCGTTTATTTCACAGACAGTCGTCAGAATTTGCACTTTACCCAAGTGTTCCGTGCCGCAAAAATGGCGGGTATGGATTCTGCCAATTTACAGCATATCGGATTTGGGTCGATAACCGGTCCAGATGGTAAACCGTTCAAAACACGTGACGGCAGTGTCCCAAGTTTGGATGATATGGTTGATATGGTGGCCGATAATGTGCGCAGTCGTGCAAACGAATCGGGTAAAACTTTGTCGGATGAAACGGTGGAAATGATTGCTTTGGCGGCATTAAAGTTTAACGATTTGATGCATGATGTGAAATCGGATTATGTGTTTGATCCGGAATCTGTTACCCAATTCGAAGGACGTACGGGGCCATATATCCTGTATACGGCGGTGCGTTTGAATGCGGTTTCAAAAAAAGCGGCCGCAATGAACGTTGTGCCGGAATACAATGGGGCGACTTTGGAAAGCGCGGAACGTAATTTGTTGTTGCGTTTGTTGGACTTTGGTCGTGTGACGGAAAATGCGTTCGCACGTCGCGCAACGGATTTGTTGGCAAATTATACCTATGATTTAGCCCAAGATATTAATACGTTCTATCATCATTGTCCGATATTGCGTGATGATGTGCCGGCGGATGTTAAAAAATCCCGTATGTTCATTGTGAATATGGCACGTGGCACTTTGTTACAGGCAATTGATTTGATGGGGTTGCGTGTGCCAACAGAAATGTAGTTTATATATTGCTGAAAATCGGGGCGGGCGCGGAAATGCGCCCGCTTTTTTGTTTGGTAGGGATTGGGTTATGTGGTATAATATTCATTATGAATATGCGCTGTTTAATTTTATCTGTTTTGATGTGTTATGTGACTGTGTGGGGCGCGCAGGCGGATGTTTTACAGGATGCGCAGGATGCTTTGGATGTGGCGCGTGTCGCGTGTTCGGGGGTGTCTGATGATATTTCCCGTGTTTCGGGTTTGGCGGTTGCAGGTGTGGCAACAAATGCCGCCGGTGCAATTGCAGGTGGTGCGGCTGTGGGGGTTGGTGTGGCCAAGGCGAACGATGATAAAGAACGATTGAGTCAGAAGGTAAATATCTCTTGCGATTTTCAGACGGTTTATGGATTGGGACCAGATGCGCATTTGGGTCTGATAACTGCTATGTCGGATATATATACCGAACAATCCAAAAAGTTGGGGAATTGGCGCACGGGGTTAATGGTTGGCGCGGGGATGACGCATATTGCTTCGGCGGTTTTGGCGGGTATTAATATGAATCAATCTGAATTGGTTCAGCATGTGACCGCATGTAATGCCGCGTTGGATCATTTGGTTGCTGTGCGTAAACAATTGGCAGATGCGGGAATTAATCCGTTTTCGAATCCAATACGTGGGCGTGTTGAAAATGTGGTTAATGCATGTGACAAATTTAATGTCGCAGATGTTCAGAAAATAGAACGCAAAGAAAAAGTTGTTGTCGGGTCTTCGGCGACGGGTGCGGCGATGGCGATTGCAGGTGTGGTGACCAGTGCATCCGCAAATTCGGATAAAATGCGTTCGGCGGCGGATGTGGATGGTATGCAAAAGTTTAACAAGTTGAATGCGGCATCAAATGCGCTGGCCGGTGTGTCGGCGGCGGGGTCTTTGGTGTCAACTGTTGCGGGGGCCGGTGTGGTAAAGTTGGCACGACAAATGATGCGGGATGCAACCCGATGTGCGGAGGCGTTGAATCAATGAAAGTGAAATTGGCAATTTGTTTGTGTGCCGTATTAATGCCGTTGTTGGCAATTGCCGATGAAGCGGTGGTGGATAATCGTCACTATTTGGAACAGAGTGAATATGAAAGTCCGCCACATAAATTTGTTTTGTTGATGAAGTCGCGTGGGCGGAATCATTGTACCGCCAATTTGGTGCAGGTGGGTGAAACAAATTTGGTGCAGGTGGGTGAAACAAAAAAAATCATAACGGCCCGACATTGTTTGGGCAGTTGTGACAATGATACAAGTTATGAGTTTTATACGTTAAATGGTCAAAACGTCAGTGCCACGGTTGATAGGTGTGGGAATTTTGATAGAGAAGATGCAGACACTATTTCGGGGGATTATGCAATTTTAACGCCGACATCGGGTATGGATGCATTGGAATTCGGGACTGTATGTGAAGATGGTGTTGTTAGCGGTGTAACCGGTGTTATGACGGGATATGGTGTGTTGAAACCGTTGGATGCCACAGATGTAACAGATTTTATTCATGCCTATTTGCGTTTTTTGTTTGATGCCGAAATGGGATTGCCGGTTGGAACGTCAAAAGATGCCAATGTTAATGATTTGAATAATCGGTTGATTGCAGAAGGGGTTCACGATGTAAGCAGTGAAGGTGGACATACCCTTCTGCATAAAAATATGTGTGCCACGGATTTTATGTCCAGTGCGAGCTATTATGATGTTGAAGTTGATAAATGGTTTAATGATGAACGCCCAAAAACACGCGAGTGTACGGTTACGGCTGTGGTGGATGGTGGTGGTATTAAATTAGATTGTAATGCATGGCAGGGTGATTCGGGGGCCGGTTTTTGGGTGAAAAATGGTGAAAACAGCTATTGTTTTGCCGGTGTTTTATCCCAAGGTTACGATGATATCGGTGGTGTAAACAGTATTGGTAACGGGACTGTACAGGTTGTGCCCGCATCAAATATGGGTTTGCGATAATATGTGACTTGAATTTTTGAAAAATTAGTGTATTATATTTGTCGCATGTGCGCCCTTAGCTCAGCTGGATAGAGCATCAGATTTCTAATCTGCAGGTCACAGGTTCGAATCCTGTAGGGCGTGCCATCCGCTTTCGCTGACGCTACAGCGAGATTACAATTCAAACCAC
>JAZRJG010000034.1:0-5024 GCA_045645725.1 Candidatus Enterousia sp.
CACGAGCAATTTTAACGCGACGGGGAACACCCTGGAACTTCATATAGGCATAGTATGTTTTGGTCCCGCCATAGGTGACGATAACACACAGGCCGTCCATTGAACCGGCATCATAATAGACCGCCGAACCAGTCGTCGGAACTGGCAAAGCGGCCAGTGCACGTTCAGTAAAATTAAAGCGGTTCGATTTCATTTTTTCAGATGCCTTTTTCATCCATTTTTTTGCTACGTATTTGCTACCGCAGGTATGAAATTTTAGTTTTTGCTACCGATTTTTATTTAAGTATAATAAATTTAAAATCCGCTGTAAAGCCCAGAATACTAAGCAAAATTCAACGTTGACAAACGTTATTCAACACTCGTTTGGGCGGTTTGTAATCAGTAGGTCGTTGCTGTAAGTCCGACAAGGGGTGCCCGTTTTAAAACGCACCATTTGGTGCGTTTTTTGTTTGTTTTTCTTTGCACCGTTGATTTTTATGTTTGTTGTGCCATCTGTGCGGGGCGGACTGTTTGTATTTTAACCAACGACTACAATTCCAACCCATTTTCGCCCCACGCGCCCAAACCACCAAAAACTGTGATGCAAAGTGTGATGCGATGTGGTATAATTTGTAGGAAAATAAAGGAATAAAATCATGAATCATATAATTGGAGAATTGTTTGGCTATATATCTGGATTTTGCACAATGATTGCATTTTTGCCCCAAACAATAAAATCAATTAAAACAAAAAATGTATCTGGTTTATCAATATCAATGTACGTTATATATTCTGTTGCCCTGGTTTTCTGGATGCTGTATGGCGCATATCTGCATTCATTTCAAATGCTGTTATTTAATGCAATTACCTTATTCTTTAACGCTATTATTTTATATCTGATTATAAAAAAACAAAGACACAAAAAATGAAACGGCATTTTTACTTTTTCAGACATGGGCAGACAAATGAAAACAAGTCCGGCGCGACATACGGTAACGCGCCAGAGGCATGCCTGACGGATGACGGTATTGCACAGGCAGAAAAACTGGGTGAATATTTATCAGATAAAGATATTGAAGTCGTGTATTCCAGTCCCCTAAAACGCGCAATTAAAACCGCAGAAATCGCTGTAAATAATCCCGATATTGAAATCATAACTGACGACAGATTGATTGAAACTACATTTGGATTTTGGTACAGCGATGTGGATGAAATTCAAAAAAGAATCAACGATAATTTTAATCGTATAAAATCATGCCTGGGTGATATTATTGAAAAAGATACACACACCAATATTGCCATTGCATCGCATGGTGGTGTGACACGTGCGTTGTGCTATGCGTGCGGTAAAAAGATGAGCGAAATCAAAAACTGCCAATGCTTTCATTTTGTATTAGATGATGGTAAGTGGGAATTTGTTGATTTTTTTGATACGGGTATTACAGTCCAAAATAAATCGGATATGCCAAAATAAAAGGACACAGAATGAAATGCACCAATAGCGAAAAATTTACAACCCAAGAATTGAGCATATTGGAAACACTGCAAGAACTGGAGGATGTGGTTCATATTGCAAAAATGATGTGTCGTGGCATTCATAAAGACGGGGGTATGCCAGATTCCGCGCGTGGCGATGCCAAATACGCCCACACAAATCTGGACGAAGCAGAACACTACATCCCATACCTGCGCAAGAAAATAAAAATTGCGTTGGAACACGTACCAAACGAGATACAAGAAAAAGAATACTTGTAAAGCGTGTACAAGCTGAATAATACTTGTTAAAATGCTATGTGAGGCTAAGTGTGATGCAGGCTGATAAATCAACTGTCTGAAACTACTGGAAATCTGGGACTTTTTACTGGGCTTGGCATCCCGACAAGGGCTACCCGTTTAAAAACGCACCAAACGGTGCGTTTTTTCTTTGGATTTCTTTGCTTTTTTGAGTTTCGCAACAATCGTAATTTTGTTGCGGGGCGAGCTATTTTTATTTTAACTAATGGCAACAATTCCAACCCATTTCCGCCCCACACGCCAAAAACACCAAAAACTGTGATGCATTGTGTGATGCAGTGTGGTATAATTTGTGGGAAATAAGGTTGAAACATGACGGATGAACAAATAGTAAAATCATTACAAGATGTCCTTGATAAAATTCATGACCCAGATACAGGTATTTTTCAAAACCTGAGCCCATCGGACAAACAAGAATTAGAATACGAACTTTCCATAACACACAGCACAACTGTTCGAGATGTAAGATTTGCTTTATCGGGTCGGGAAATTTTTGAACAAAGACTTGGTGACCTGATTTCTTGCACAGGGATGACAAAAGCATTTTTACACATGGCAAAAGATTCAGGGCTTGATTTAAGAGCTGTTATCACAACAGAGACAGAGTGCCTGAACAACGGACGCAGCAATAATGGTCACGTGGTACCGGCGGTTAAAATGTCAGATGATCAATATCATATTTTTGAACCACGTGCAAAAAATGCACAAGGTGTCAACTTTCAAAAAATGCTATCACAACCTGTTGCGGTTGGAAAAAATGTTTTCCATATATTGAATTCTATCAAAGATAAACCATATGAGGTTGTTGACATTATTACCACGGAACAACTGGAACAAATCAAAACAATGGATGATATAATAGAAAAAAGTCGCCGTAAGCAATAATAGGGAATTTTAATATGAAACTGACATGGCAACAGAAAGATTTTGAATCAGACATTGATTTTATTCTGTTTCATCAGACAGACGATACGCCAACATGGTGGAAATCGGAACTATATCGGGCGCACCCGTCACTGGATTTTGATTATGCGCAATCACTGACCCAGGAAGAACGATTTGAATACCTGAACGACAACCTGCGCAAAATCAGAAACGACAAACAGGCAGATATCGAAAATTCAATTCATATGTTTGAAAACGCATGGCAACCAATCGCCAGTAAATTAAACGATGCGTATTTGTCTGCGTTTGATATGGACTGTTCGGAAATATTAAACGATATGGTGGGGCTGGTTGGACTGAACCCAATTTGTCCACGTGATTTGTCAGACAACAGTTTTTCCGTCTATTATTACTTTGACCCAAATTATGCAGTGGCAACGGCATTACATGAAATAACGCATTTTGTGTGGTTTTATGTATGGCAACAACATTTCAAGGACGATGAAGAAGAATATAATTTTCCACACCTGAAATGGCTGTTATCGGAATTAGTGGTTGAAACAATTATCAGAAATTCCGATATAGCAAAACTTACCCCACCACCGGAATATATCGCATATAAATATTTTTACAGTATGGATATAGATAGAAAACCGATTTTTGACACGCTGCGCGACATGTACATAAAACGCAAATCATTCCCCGACTTTATGGAAACGGCATACGATTGGATACGTAAAAATGAAGCGGAACTACGTGCCAAAATAGCCCGGGCAGAGAAATAAAAAACTGTGATGCAAACTGTGATGCACAAACAAAAAACACCGCCCCAATGGGCGGTGTTTTATAGTACCTTTGAAAACATTTTCATATCACGTGGCTGCCCACGCAGAACAAAGTATTTTCGCAAGACACCTTCGCACATGTAACCACAACGCAGTGCAACCGCAGCAGAACGAATATTCTGTTTATCCAGGGTCAATTGTATGCGTTGTAATCCCATGTCAGTAAACCCCATTTCGGTCAGTTTATTTAATGCACGTGTCATTATGCCACGACCATTAAAGCCATGCGCCAGCCAATAACTGATTTCGCCCATATTGTCGTCTGTATCCACAAAGCCAATCTTGCCCACAATATCATCTGCCACCATGATAAAGTACGAACACTTATCATCGCCATATGACTTTTCAATATTCGCCAGTGTTTTATCGGTTGTGGTATAGCCATCTACCCATTCCAAGAATTCACCCAGGAATTCACGATTGGCGTTTATAACCGACAACAAACGTTCAGCGTTTTCAACCGTTGGGTCTAACTTCACCAACCGGAAATCACCCATATCAATACTGCGTGGAAATTTTTTCATTGTGTTACTCCATATCACGATACAAAACCAGACGTTTGCATATTCCACAATCGCCGATACAATCCACCCTGTTGCAGCAGTTCTTTATGTGAACCGGATTCTATAATCTTACCCCGTCTGATTACGATAATTCTGTCCATGTGGCGCAAGGTAGATAAGCGATGAGCAATCACAACCGATGTTTTACCACGCATTACATTAACCAAAGATTTTTGTATTAGTGCTTCATTTTCAGAATCAAGGGCTGATGTGGCCTCGTCCAATATCAAAATTGGCGCATCTTTTAATAAAGCGCGCGCAATGGAAATTCGTTGACGTTGGCCGCCAGACAGCTTAATACCGTTATTCCCAACCAATGTATTGTATCCATTTGGCAAAGATTTTATAAAGTCGTGAATGTGGGCCTTCTTGGCCGCCGCAATAACCTGTTGTTTGGTTGCGCCGGGGCGCGCATACCGGATATTTTCCAATATTGTACGGTTAAACAGAGTTGATTCTTGGGGAACAAGTGATATGTTTCGCAATAAAGAATCATGCCCAACATCACGAATATCGTGACCATCAACCAATATAGCACCACCATCAACATCATACATACGCATCAGCAAATTGCATAATGTTGTCTTGCCGGCACCCGACAAACCAACAATCCCTACCTTTTCTGCCCGACCAATATTCAGATTAAAATTATGCAAAACCTGTTTTGCACCGTATCCAAAATCTACACTATCAAAATCAATAGTCGCACGTGTTACTTTCAGTTTTTTAGCATGTGGTTTATCAATAATAACTTGTGGTTTTATGATATTGTCATACGCTTTGCTTGCACGTGCGTTTTGCACAGAATATCTGCGCAACGCATCATTTAACTTTCCAAACGCTATGTTAATTGTCTGAGCCGAAGTCATAACAAATACTGCGTCAGAAATACTTAGTGAACCAGTACGAATAAATATGAAACACAATGCCAAAACACTTAATCTGGCAACATTCCACA
>JAZRJG010000035.1:0-2295 GCA_045645725.1 Candidatus Enterousia sp.
TAAAAAGGAAATATGACCTGGGTCCCGGTGTCAAGCACCGGGATGACAGAATTTTTTTGCAAAAAATTCTGTTTGTACTTCCTGCGATAAACTTTTATTTAGCGAAGTAATATCATGTATTCCACCACTACTCACTAACCACTTAAACTTACCACTAAAAAATCCCGCCGGGGCGGGATTTTTTATTTCTTTTTCTTGGCCGGTGCTTTTTTTGCAACTTTTTTTGTTTCCGGCTTCTTGGTATCCTTTAATTCTTTTTTGAACACGTTAATACCATTGGCCAAATTACGCATCATGCCCGGGATTTTATTGCTCATAAACAAAATCATCACCAGGATTACTATTAAAATTATTTCTGTCCAACCTAATCTCATATTTATCCCCTTTGATTATTTTGCGACATAGCAATCCAAACCATCGGATTTTGCATTGCGACAGAATCCATTGGCCTCGGCCGATGTTTTAAATCCAACACGCAAACGATATGTTGTTATGCCATTTTTCAACTGTGCCGCCAAGATAACAAACTGTTGCCCCTGGAACAGGTTTGCATGTGCCGCACTCATTTGACGCTGTGCACTTTCCGCCAATGCACGTGTGCTGTATGACCCCAACTGAACATACCAATCAAACACAGTCTTTGCAACCGCTGGCTTTGCGGCCGGTTTTGGCTGTGACTTGACCGCCGGTTTTGCGGCAGGTTTCGGTGCCGCCTTGGCCGTTGGATTGAATGTCACATCTTTCCGATCCTCTACCACGCGCACCGGTGTACCAACAACATCCGCCGCCGGTTTTGGTTGTGCAACCGGTTGTGGATTTGGCTGTGGTTTTACGACCGGTTGAGGCTGTGCCACCGGTTTTTGCTCTGCCGGCATTACATTCATATCATTCGCCGGTGCACCATCAACAACAATTGCCGGTGCATCCAGATCAACTTCTATTGCCGTCGAAGATGGCCCCGCAACCGTACGTACAATCACATAGGTTGCCAGAACAATAACCACCAATCCCACCGTCAGCAACAACCATGGTTTCTTTGGGCGTGGCGCCGTAAACGGCACCGCATCCGGCAACGCATCCATTGTTGCGCCATCATCTAAATCCAATAAATCCAAGTTGTCATCGTTCATTGTAAATTCCCCCATTTATGAAATTCTCTTGTCTTATTATATCACAAAAAAAACGAATAACCAAACAGATAGAATAAAAAAAAGAGACACAAATTTCATATCTTGTGTCTCTTGTTTCATTACTTTGGCATTTGTCCAAAGTTCGGTGGCACAATCAGTTTATGATTTTCCGCAACGATTGGTTCAACCTCGCACTGTTTGGCACAACCGCCAAGAACACAAACCAAAGAACAAAGTGCAAGCAACAATGTAAACTTCTTCATATTATTCCCCCTTTTTATGTAATCAAAGTGCAAAGTTATCTGAACTCTGCACTCTGCAATCTGCACACTGATTACAATGGTAATTTCACCGCATTTTTCATCATTTCGACAAATTCGGCAAGTGGCATTGATTCCTGTTTTTCAACGCCCAAACGACGCAGCGTCACCATCTTGTCGGCCGCTTCTTTTTCACCAACAACGGCGATAATTGGCGTTTTTGCCAATGACAATTCACGGATTTTATAGTTAACCTTTTCATCACGCAGGTCGGCACGTGTATTCACGCCCGCCGCACGCAATGCATCAACCACTTCATTTGCGTATTCTGCATGTTTTTCAGAAATCGGCGTCACCACAACCGGCTCTGGACTTAACCACAGTGGCAAATTGCCACCCGTTGATTCCAGCAAGATTCCCATAAAGCGTTCGATTGAACCCAACATTGCACGATGCAACATAATCGGACGATGCTTTTCACCATCTTCGCCAACATAACTTAAATCGAATCGCTCCGGCAAATTCATATCCAATTGCACCGTACCGCACTGCCATACACGGCCCATTGAATCACGCAGATAGTTATCAATTTTCGGACCATAGAATGCGGCATCACCCTCGGCGATTTCAAATTCAATGCCGTTTGATTCCAGCGCATGTTTCAATGCCCCTTCGGCCTTGTCCCAGACTTCGTCACTACCAATACGGAATTCAGATTCTTTTCTGGTTGCCAATTTCATCGTGATTTTATCAAATCCGAATTTGCCATAAATATCCTTGATAAAGCGCAGGATTTTTACAACCTCTTCTTCCAGCTGTTCTTCGGTACAGAATATATGCGCATCGTCCTGGGTAAATTCACGAACACGCAAGATGCCAGACAGACCGCCCGCCGCCTCATAGCG
>JAZRJG010000036.1:0-15591 GCA_045645725.1 Candidatus Enterousia sp.
TCCTCCTGGGGTGTCGCCTCCTTCTGGGTTGTCGCCGTTGCCCCTGCGTTTTGCTTCCTTGGCTGCTTCTTTTGCTGCTTTCTCTGCCTGGTTGGCTTCTTTGCGGTCTTGGCGCGCTTCGGCTTTTTCTGCGCCTTTGCCGTATAATTTGTCGTGTTCTTTTTCCGCCGCTTTTAATTCTTTCTTGGCTGCGTGGGTTGTTATCGCGCGATCAATTGCGCCGGATGTTACCGCACCAACACCAATACCAATGCCCGAACCCAACATCGCAGATGTGGCAGATGCCTGTTCCCGGGTCAGACGGAATGCATTCTCCATAAAGGTTGTGACGTCCAATCCAAACCAATTGGGATCACATGTAAATGATGCGCCCGCATATGCTTTTTTCGATGCGAATTGTTTGGATTCGGGGCCTGCAAAAAAGTTAACCGTGTATACGCAATCCAATGAACGTTCGTCAAACATTGCACCCATGGTTTTGCATGCGTCACGCATTGCGTCGCGTAATGCATATAAACGCTTTTCATCCGATTGTACGCGGATTTCGGCGTCTTGACGCAGTTTGCCAAATACGTTCATAACGCGTGCGGCCAGACCACTGTCCGATGTTTTACAATCGTTCGCAATTTTGCCGCATTTAGATATTGCGTGGTCGCCCGCAGATTTGCCCAAGCATTTGCCAAACGTCGTCCCACATTCGGTAATAATGCATTCGTGATAACGTTCGCCACAGTTAATCACGGCATTATATGATGATAAACGTTCGTGTTGGTCGCGGTCCGCCAAAATTTCCGATGATATTAACGCGTATTCGTGGCCGGTGCATGTCGTGTTGCGACGGCATGCGTCAATCTTGGTGCCCCAAATTGTCGCGTCGTCGGATGAACATTTTACAAAGTTTGCACCACACTTTTCCGTCATGCATGAACGTAATGCGTTGTCGCATGCGTTTGGACCCGCAGCCGTCGTGTTCGTGCGTCCCAAAATTTCATTCGATGCAGATTGGGCCGCCAATAATTCGCGTTGGGCACGGACTTTATCCGCCAAAGATGTGCCGGATGTGTCGGCGGATTCGGATAAGCCCAAAAATGATGCAAAATATGACGATTTGTTCGTTACACTGGTGGGGATGTTCGATTTTTTCGTATTGGATGTTTCAGATGCGTTTTGCGCCGTCTTGGTTTCGGTCGCCGCAGTCGCAGTTGCCGCCGTGTTTGTTTTTGACGTTGTTGACTTAGATACCACAATAACCGCGTTCGCACCAGATGTTGGGCGCGGGGTACGTGATGTCACGCCCGCAGATTGTGCGTCACCACAACATATTGCGCCAATGACGGCGACAATCGTGCCGATTAACCGTGTTGACGCGCGGTTGGTGTTCGTATTGTTGTGTTGCATAGTCATTTCAATCGTCCCCGTTTTCTGTATCTTTAATCAATGCGTGTGCATGCCGTGTCATAGAATTTGCATAAATCGGTCGCCATGGATTTTTCGGTGTCAAACCCCGCAGCGCACTTGTTCGGCATGTTCGTTGCACAGACCGTTTCAATGCATTTGTCACGTAATGCGCCGGATTGGCAATCGGATTTTATTTTGGAAATCTGGGATTCGCGCGCCGTGCGATAACCCGATATCAATGCGTCCAATGCCGCGTCAATAGATTCCATTGTTGATTTGCGCGATGCCAATAATTCCGAACGGATAACCGTGCTGTGCGCGTCGCACTTTGGTGCAGATAACAGGCAGGTTGAAAATTCACGGTCGAAATTCGTGTCGTCAAAACACTTGTCAAAGCCAAAGCCACAACGATCCGCGCCCAACATACAATTGCGTACCGTTGCGGAACATACAGATGCGCTTTGTTCCGAATGCAGTTCGGCAATCATATCCGCCATACCGGCAATCGCACTTGCGCCCGCACAGGCCGTTTCGATTAATGGGTCGTATGCTTCTTCGACGTCGTTGATGGTGCAGTCGCTTAATTTTTGTAAGCACTGTAACGTTGCCCAGGCATAGCGTTCGCCCGCGTCCGTCGGTGCTTTCTTTAATTCTTTGTCGGAAATGTTGTATTTGGTCGAAGAACCCGCCGATACGGATTTCATTACGTTTTTGGTCGGTGGCACGCCAGCCGCAGATGTCCCGCAATATTGACAGCGGGCAATCGTGTTCGATGACATGTTTATCGCACACGCAGAATCCAAACAACGTATTAAGTTCGCGTGCGAACACTGCGCCGCCGCGTTCGCACCATAGCCCAGCATTAATGCCGGCAGTAAAAATAAGGTCTTTGTTTTCATGTTCTCTCTATGACGTGTATTATATCAGAAACATTTATGTAATACCAAATAAAAAAACTAACAAAAGGACAGGAAAAATATTTTTTAATCAGGGCTATTGACAAAAGCGTTTTGTTTGTCTATATTTAGGGTAAGAAAATAACCAAAAGGATGAAAGATGGCAATTAATTGGAATCCAAGAAATTGGAGCGCAACAACAAAAAAATGGGTCTATGGCACCAGTGGTGGTGTGTTGGCACTGTTGTTAGTTGGTGGGGCAGGGTATTCAATCTATGATGCAAATGTAACTGCAAATGATGCAAAAGCAACGGCAGATGATGCAAAAGCAGATGTCGAAGAAGTTGTAGAAGTAGTGGAAGAATTGCAGGACGCTGTTACTTTGGTCGAAATCGCGGTTGATAATGCGCAAAGAACTGCAGATGAAGCCAGAAATGAAATAAAGGTTCATCGTGATTCTACGATTGCACAGGGTGTTCATCGTGCAGATGCACAACCTGCAACAAAACCAGCAGCAAAACCGGCGACAAAACCTGCGGCACAACCAGCGGCGCAACCAGCGGCACAACCGGCCACACGTCCAGCCGCACAACCGGCCAGACAGACCGCAACTGTGCGTGCGAATTCCGGTACCGATGTGGTACAACAAAGTGCAACTGTGGCGCCGGCAGATGTGACCGTTGAAGTTGCAGGTGAAAATGCAGGGGCGGCAGTGGTTGCTACCAATGTGCGCGCAGCACAAAATGAAAGTGCGCGTTCGGGAAGTGCAGTTGTACAACAGATGGCGACCGATGCACCAAGTAATGTACAGGTAACTGTGTCGGGTAACAATAATGGCGTTGTAGCAGTTGGCGCAAACGTTCATGTTGAACAAACTGTATTGCCAGATGATTATGTGGAAGTCACGGTTAGAGAATCTTGCACTGTGGTGCTGACAGACAAGGCGTACAGACAAATGCGTCGTCGTTGCAGATAATAATTTGTATCGATAATAATATCCCACCGATTGGTGGGGTATTTTTTTGGTTTTTTATGCTGGACAGAAAAAAGAATCTTGTGCTATGCTGTGTTTGTCATCAGAGAGAGTAGATATAATGAAGTTTATCAGAAGTTTTATTTTTGCTTTGTTTTTTGCACCTTTTGCAGCAGGGGCGGCGTCCAATGATTTTATGGTTGCAGCACAGTTGTTGGCGGCGGCCAAGGCGGCCGATATTCAACAGGTTCAGGCCTTGGTGAATAATGGCGCAAATGTTAACTTTGTGGATTCTACGGGGTTGTCGATTGTTTGTACGGCTTTGATGAATAATGATGTGCGGGCAGCACAAATTTTACAGATGTATGGTGCAGATGCGTCACAATGTGATCGTCAAATTCGTCAGTATAATAACCGAAATAAGCCCAAGGATACCGGTGGGTTGTTCAGCGGACTGTCGTCTGCCCAGACCATAAGTTTAGCGGCGGCGGGGGCCGCCGTTGTTGTAGGTGGATTGTTGTTGTTGACCGATGTGTTTGACCCCGGTAATGATAACGAATCGGTGTCTGGGGGTGGAACGCGTCCCGGTGGTGGCAGTGGTGAAAATAAACCGGTGGCGGAACCTTATTTGACTGTGCCGTACAGTCCGGCGTATTTGGGTACAGATGGAAAAATAACAACCAGTGATGAAATCTATTTGGCGAATTTGGCCGGTTGGAATCCAGATGCGGGGGGGGTAAGGGCAAAAGATTTTAATTTTTTCAGACCTTCTGTTCAAAATGATAATGACTTTTTAGATGAAGGTATTACGGTGCCTGTGCAGAATTATTTGTTGATGATGCATGGGTATTCTGCGTTTGCAAATGAATATATGGGGCAAGAAATTTTCCGCGATGCCGGAACGCGTAATCCCGAATTGGTGGCAAACGATGCCGGTGGTGGACGACCAGTGGTTGTGGGGTTGATTACGAAAAATGGTATGAATCCAACGGGTTCGGCCGGTCGTGGTGAAGGTATAGAATATGCAATCAGTGCATCGGCCAGTTCGCAAACACATATTTTGGATAAATATTTGAATTATAATGCGCCGGTAAATGGTGTCTTGGGGGGCGAAGTCGCAATGCCTGCGTTTGATTTGTCGGGGGCAGGGACTGCAATGAACCCTTTTGCGACGGCATATGATAATGCGTTGGGAAAAATTGTTGCAGGTTGGGATGCAGGCGGTCGTGCATATGGTGACTTTTTTGGTTTTGTTCCAAATGGACGATTGGGTGTATTCAGAACCGGCGGCGGAAAAGAGTGGATAGATGTTGAAAGTCCAACCGAAGGTGTGGCGGTTGGAAGTGTGTCGGGTGCATCGGTGGATGCGGTTTCTGTGGGAGATAAAATTACATTTGATGGGGTGACGTATGATATGTCATCTGCTTTGACGGATGCAGGTGTTGTTCGTCCACAAATTACAGTTAATGGCACGGTATACGATGTTGCAAATCCGACAAATATGATGATTGGAAAATGTTCGGGTGATGATTGTGCAGATGTGTCCGATATTGCCATTTATATTGGGGCAGATGGATATTATTATGTAAATACGACGGGTGGTGATAATGCAGATATGGTTTGGACCGTCAAAGATGGTAATTTGTATACGCAAAAAGAATTAGTTGATACGGATTATAAGAACTTTGAAGCGTTGTTTAATGCGCGCTCTGTTGATGTGTTGGCAAATGTTTCGTTGATTGAACCTGCACGTGATGTGAATTATTTGACTGTGCGTGATATGCCGGCGGCTTTGGCGTTGTCGGGTGAAACGGCGGCAAAAACTTTTGTTAACTTGATAAACGATGCATACGATAAAAATGCGGCGGATGTTACCAGTCAAGGTATGTATGCGAACAGTTTGTTTGGTGCGTATAATCCAAAAATGCCAATTATGGTTATGTCGGTTGGCGAGTTTGAATATGGTTCCGGGGCGGGAAAGTCGTTATCTGCGTTGGATGCAACGTTTGAAAATTATGCGCCGGTTATATATGGGGAAAATTTAGAACATATGTTTATGAGTGTGGTTGCGGTTATGCATCGTTCGGGTACAACAGGGGCCGATTCGATTGGTGAATATGGTAATGGTACCGCAACAGAATATGGGCCATTGTATTTGTCGGTTTGGAGTGATGCCGACGGTAATAATTATATGTCACGCAAATGTGGTGTTGCGGGGTTGGGAATTAATGGAATTGATCCATGGTGCTTTGCCGCCGCCGGTGCCACAGCCGAAATGGCAACCGCCAGTGCCGCCGGTGCGGTCGCATCTGTGCGTGCGGCGTTTGATTATATGACGCATCCGCAATTGTTTACTTTGTTGGCTTTGACGGCAGATGGCTATTTGTTGGGTACGGACGCATCGGGTGCGGCATTTGATAATGAAACATTGGCGGCTTATTTACAGAATATGTATGCTTTGCCACCGGAATATTATCCATCAGAATTGTCGGCAGATGAATATTTAAAGGCATTTGCAGAAGTGTATGGTTATGGTTTAATTAATTTGGAGCGTGCGATGACGCCAAATAAGAAAATTTATTTCTTTGATGGTACAAATATCGTATCGGCAAATGGAAATGCATATTGGCGCGCGGCAACAAATACCACATTCAAACCGTCGGGTGCATTTAATCTGCGTGGCGCGACAATACGTGCACCTTTTTATGATGTGTTGACCAGTATAGATGGTTCGATTTCATTGCCACGTGTGTGGGAAAATGAATTTGCGCTGGGGATGGATGGTCGCCGTTCATTGTATATGGGTGATGTATTGGGCGAATTAAATACCCGTGTTGAAGATATGCCCAAAACACAGATTGGTAATTTGGGTTTTTCAATGTCTGTCTCCGGACGTGCCGATGATGATAATTTGGGCGGTTTGGATAATTTGGCCATAGATTATACAAATGGCAATTGGACATTTGGTGCAGAATATCAAAGATATTTGACCGATGGTGCGATGCGTTTTGCCCAAACCCATAATCCAATTTTGGGGTTAATGTCGAATGCGTTGGTAACAGATGTTGCATACGGTATGGGAAATTGGCGCTTTGGTGCGCGTATGTTTTCCGGTGCGATGACAGATGAAGGGTTATTGGAATATGATCCTGTGGTTTCTAATGGGTATGTGCCGGCAAAGTTGGGATTAATGCAAGGGGCGTCCACAGAGGTTGCATGGGACAATGGGAATTTTGGATTATCGACAACATTTGGTGTTGCGCATGAAACGGATACTTTGTTGGGGGCGCAAACAGGTGGACTGTTGGATATGGGAAATGGTGATACAACCTATGTTGATGTGGCGGCGCGTTGGAATTTGTCGGATACGATTAATTTGACGGGGCGTGCAACATGGGCGCAAACACGCAGTTGTCCAAATGGCACATTTATTTTGGGTATGGATAATATCTATTCCAATGCGATGTCGATTTCGGCAAATGTTGGTTCGTTTGAATTTTCTGTGGCGCAACCTTTGGCTATATACGACGGGGGATTGAAATATGCGTATGCCGAATATGATGTTGTGGATATGGGAAACGATAAATACGAATTGAATATTGTGGATACCCGTGTTGCGGATTTGGATTTGACTGCACAACAACGTGAAGTTCGCTTTACGGGTACGTATCGCCACAACTTTGGTGAATTTACAGATGGTGCATTTGGGTTTGTTTATCGTGTAAACCCAAACAATACCAATGAATTTGGTAATGAATCTGTCTTTATGATGAAATTGACACATCGTTTGGGATTTTAATTCGAATTGGGGCATGGCCCCAATTTCTTTATCGTACTTGAAAATCTAAAAATTCGTTGTATTATGTTTGTCACATTAAGAGGCATAGTATGAATTTGTCGTGGCAAACAGTTGTAAGTTATGTAAAGAATCTGTTTCCGGATAATGCACCGGTGCGGGTCAGTGATAATCCGCGCGCTGATGCGCGTGTTGTTGCGTATATTTGTTCGGGTGATGTGTTTTATATGAATCAAATGGGCGGTGACAAATATTGGCAGGTTTTTGTTACAAATGTCAAAGATGTTGATTTGGTACGCTATATATTGCGCAGTAATGGTTTGAATCCAAAAGCGTCCCGCGCGGGTATGATGATGTCTGTGCGTGTGTCCGATGTAAAAAACAATTCTGCTGCATGTAAATTTATGGATATGGTTTTGAATCAAACCGTGGATGCGAAAGATTATGATGCGATTAATAAGCGCATATGTTGCGTGCGTCAAATAATGGCGAATCAAAAGACAAAATAAAATCGGCAATAATGCCGATTTTTTAATTGATAAAATATTTTGATTTTTGTTCTGTTGATGCGTTGTACATGGCATCAAACAATTTATCCGCTGCGGCTTGGGTCGTGGGGGCGTGGTTTGATGTGTTGTTATAATCCGCGCCATTTAATACGATTATATAATTGGGGGTTAAATTTGAACCGCAATCCAGAAAATATTTAGATGGGTCAAAATATTTGCCATAGCATTTGCCGTTTTCAACCGCCGCATATCCGTATTCGGCCAGTTGCGTACATGTAGGTTGTGTGCCGTACGTGATTTCCCCATTGTCCAGAAATTCATCGGGTGCATCCAATATGCCCGAACACCATACGTTGACATATTTACCATTTACAGATGCGATTGTGCCACCTTCGGCGGTTTTGCGACGGCCAAAGCAGGCGTCAGTGGTGGATAATAATGTTACGTCAAAGTCGGGGTTGATGTTTTTGCCACTGGCAATATCATTGCGTCCCATTGCAACCGGTTCGTTTGTCGATTGTTTGACCGCATCGGGACAAATCAGTTTCATGCCCCAACAGTTTGCACCGTCGTCCCACATTTGTTCGTCAAATCCGGTTCCCATACCGCGATAGCAGTCAGATGGGTTTAATCGACATACGGTTGGTTGTTCCCACCATGGCGTTGCGGCATATGCGCCCCCCAGATTAAATAATACAGCGGCAAAGATAATAATATTTTTTTTCATTTTGTTGCCTTAGAATTAGTTTTCATTTTATCAAATTTTCTTGTTATTCGCAAGTGTCATGCGTCGGTGGGTGTTTCTTGTTCTGTTGTTGTTTCTTGTTCCGTTGTTGTTTCTTGTTCGGTTGATGTGTTTTGTTCGGTTGATGTGTTGTTGTCTGTTGTTTGTGGTGTTTGGCAATATCCCCATGCTGTGTGTGCAGATGTTTGGTCATAGAACAATTTGTACAGTGTCGGGTTGGATGTGTCTGTTGGTGTGCTGACCCAAAAACCGCCCAAACGTTCACATTCTTTTGACAGTTCGGTTGCCATTTTGATGCGTGTTGCGTCCATTACTTTGTTTATGTCTTGTAAAACACTGGCGGGCAGATTTTTGCCGGATTCGCTGGGGCGGACGCAGACCTGTAATGCGTATTTTGCCAATTTTTGATATAAACTGCCGATGTATTGGTCGCTGCCACATTCGTTGATCAAGTCGTTTTGTGTGGCACAATCACCTGTGTCGCTGGCTTCTGGTGCTGCGTCCTTGCCGGCGCAAGTATAACAGTCGGGGCATGGTTTGCATGTGTTTCCGTATTGTGGGGTGGGGTCATATTTACCCATGTATGACAGGTAATACCCTTTGGCACACGATGTGTATTTGAATTCGATTTCACATGTATAATCGCCAAATTTGTCGGTGGTGCTGGTTTCTATATTACCGGCGATTTTTCCGGTCAGTGTTTGTAATATGCACATAATGTTGGTTGAATATTGGTGCGAGCCCGGTGCATATGTTCGGCAACCGTATGGTGATGCGTGCAGTGTATCGTTGCCGGGGGCAGCGCACAGGTCTTGGGCATATGACGTCAGTGCATCAACGCATTGTTGGCCAATTTTTTGGTCGGTTATATTATGCATTGTGGCGACCAATTCGTTTAATCCATTTGTTCCACCGCCGTACAGATTACTGCATGCGTCTAATTTCTCTTGACATAACTGTTCGGATAATTCCAAACGGGCGCCCAACAGCAAATGTTCGTCTGTGTTCGAGAAGTCCTTTAATGATTGGTTCTTTTCGTCATAGCATTTGTTGATGACTTCCAAACATTCGTTTTTGACGATTCGGATGCGTTCTTGTTGGCCTTGGTATATTTCTGTTATGGCTTGGCGCATAAATTCGTCCCATACCACGTCGGATATGTCGCGACATGTGTCCAGACCGCGTTCAGCATAGATGCGTTTGTCAGATAAATTGGCCACCATCAGGCGGTTCGTTTCATTGGTTAAGATGTCGCCAGATAATGACAGTTGATATCCCAATTGATAAAATTCGGGACTGTATATCGGTTCGCCTGTTGTTATGTTCAAGTATAATCCCGTGATGTCCAAACAGTGTATATAATCCGGACCACATGCCGTGTCGGCGGTTATGTCTTGGCGGACTTGGGCAATACATTGATGTATGTCGGATGAATTGTGGTTGTTATAGTTTTCCAAACGCAGACCTTGCAGTTCCTTGCCGACGGTTCGTATGGCGGTGTTGGCATTTTGCTTTTCGCCATTTAACGCCCCCAACAATATGTTGCAATCATTTTCAATGTACATGCCGTATGCAGATGTTACCATTGTTTGAATCGCGTCGGTTGGACATTGGTCGGCGATCATTTGGGCGCATTGGGCGTGTACTGCATTATATAACGCTTCGCCGGTCAGGTTGGATATATTTACGCCCGCCATTAATCCGGTTGTTGACCATATGGTATCAATACTGCCGGCGATATCCACGGTACCTTGGGTGGATAAAGATTGTTTTTTTGTTTTGGATAATATTGCACTGATTCCCGACAGTTCTGATGCGGCATTAGAAGTGTCTTTCATGAAATTTTGTTGGTTTTCGCCTGCGGTGCCGTTTATCATCGCATTGACTTCGTTGGACGATTTATCAACTACGGTTAATTGCAGGTCGCGGAAATCTTGTAATTGATTGGATGCGTTGCCCAATGCGCGTTCGCGATTTTGGACTTCGTAAATTTTAGATGAACATATGCATCGGCGGTATTTGTCGTCCAAAGTGCCGCAAAATTGGTCCATGCATGTAAAATATGCGTCACGACAGGTGTTGTACCCTGTGCCAAAGGTTTCGGTTGGTTTTGTGTATAAATCGATGGTGGCGCGTGCCGTTGTGCGTCTGGGGGTTGTGGATGCGCCGCGTGCAGATGTTGCGCTGCGTGATGTGGCGGTGGTGCGTGCGGTTGTTGCTTTGTTTTGTGTGGTCGCTGTGCGCGAAATGGTCGCTTTTGCAGCAGGACGCGAAATGGTTGTTTTTGCCGCAGGACGCGAAATGGTTGTTTTTGTGGCGGGACGGGAAATGGATTTTGCACTGCGTTCAGCGGCGTTGACATTGCCAACACCGGCGATTAACGCCATGATGAAAAATATTATCCTTTCCATAATCTTTTATAATAATATATTATAATATCAAAATATTGATGATTAGACAAATAAAAAACCGCACAATGTGCGGTTTTTTTAATTTGCGTTTTCGGCCGTTGGACGGTTGCGTTCAACAAATGTGATGCGACCTTTGTCCAAATCGTACGGGGTCATTTCAACGCGTACGCGTTCGCCGACGTTGACCCAAATGCGCGCTTTACGCATTTTGCCACATACGGTTGCCAAAATTTCGTGTCCATTTTCCAATTTTACGCGGAACATAGTGTTTGGTAATTTATCTTCTACGGTGCCGGTAAAAACAATAACGTCATCTTTTGCCATGTTTTGTGTTCTCTTGATTTTCTGGGTTTTTACTGCGGACAATTATATGATATTTGTCAAAAAAAATCAAGTGGTTTTTATGTGCTTGCACTGGGGGGCAAGTTCTGATAAAATGTCCTTTAAGGAATTTATATGTAGGTGGTGTAAATGATTTTAAGAATTTTTGCAACAGTGTTGGCTTTGGTTCCGGGTGTGGCTTTTGCTGCGGTCCGTGGTGATGATGCGCGTGTTGGGGTTCAACGTGTGTCTATGGCGGGGGTTCGTGGGCCAAATATTGCCAAGACATTACATACGTCGTCCGGTGTGGATGCGGGTGACAATAATGCGTCGGGCGGAAATTCTGATACGGGTGGTAATACCGGTGGTGGTGATGATACGGATACCGATGTTGGTGGGGATGGTGGCGATTCCAATACAGGTGATAATGTTTCCGGTGGCGATGATAACGGTACGGGTGATACGGGGTCGGATGTAGTTGCCGGCGATTGCAATCGCGATAAGTATCGTTCGTGTATGGATGAATTTTGTTTGATGGATGAAAGCGAAGGTGGACGTTGTTCTTGTTCCGATAATATTTATGCAGCGGATCAAATTTTGGCCGAAATTCAATCGATACAATCCAAAGCAGATAAAATGTACACCGAACAGGTTGAACGTGAAAAGTTGGGTGCGAATGCGGACTATATTTTTGATGCGACCGAAGGTGAAGAAGCGGTGGTCGAGAAAAAAACATTCAGTTCAGATGATTTGTTGGCCGATATCTTTAACGATAAAACTTGGTCGGATGAAGAAGAGGTGGTGGCCGCTCCGGTATCTTTGGGGGCGGATGATACATTGGGTGATGTGTTGTATAAAAGCGCACATGATTACTGTTCGGGTATGTATTTAGGTTCGTGTGCCGCCGCGGTTAAAAATGCAGAAACAATGCTGTATTCACGTTCTGTTACGTCGGATTGCAAAGCGTATGATTCGTATTTGGCGGATCAAAAACGTACGGCCGAAGCCAATGTGAAAACGGCCGAAGCGGCGGTTCGTGCGGCGCGTTTGTCGGTGTTTGGTTCTACGAACAAGTATAACCGTGGTGAATGTTTGTTGGCGTATCGTTCGTGTATCGCCGATAAAGGTGGTTGTGGAACACATTTTGAAAACTGTTTAAGCGATTCGTTGTTGTCGCGTCGTGCGGGGGCGTGTGAAGATGTTTTGAATCAGTGTGTTGCCGTTCGTGCCGATGTGGAAAAAGATTGGATTGCGGAAAAAGAAATGGTGTTGGCGGATGCGGCAAAATTTGCGTCGCGTAATGCGCGTCAGATGTGTTTGGCCAATATGCAGGCGTGTTTAGAAGATAATTGTTCTATTACAACAAATACAGATTGCTTGGGCAATGTTGATGTTGCGATGAAGATTTGTCCGGTCAGTGAAATTTGTGTTGTTCAGTTGCCGGGGGCGCAAGATGCCGTGAAAATCAGTGGGCTGTGGGGCGGGGCGTACGAAGCGGTATTTGAAAGCACTTTGAAAGTTCCAATTCAGAATAAATTGAAATATTTACGTACGAAATTCTGTCAAAATGACGTTTCCCAATGTTTGCAGGATAAATGTGGTGCTGACTTTACTGCGCCGGAATGCTTGGGTAAAAAATCATCGGCACTGGTTGCAATGTGTCCACAGAGTTCGATTTTGTCCTGTGAGGGTGTCAGTAGTAAAGATTTCGAGTTGTTAATCAGTGCTGCAACATTGAAAATGGACTATCAATTGATGCAGGGTTGTGTTAACCATTTTGGTGAACGTTTGGGATTGGTTTGTGGTACAGATATGGCGTGTTTGCCATCCGATGATATTGTTTTGGGAATGACCGAGATTCCAGAAGATATTACCACTGCGCGTAGAGAGTTAATCAGCAGAACTAAAAAAAGTGTAGATTCGTTCTTTAAAGATTTTGAAAAAGACAAAACGATTGAAGCGTGTGCGACTTTGGATGGTGCGTTGGGTGATAAAATCTTTAATTCGGCACGTATCATTGCAGAAATTGGTGCGGAAAATCGTGCGTTGCGTCAATTAGAAGATAAAATTGCCGAATTGTCGCGTAAACAAGATCTGGCAAAAGCAGAGGCAAATTGCTATGCGACATATGCGGTTGAAACACCGGATGAATCTGAAAAGAATTACAGCTATATCCGCAGCGTTGTGTTCGAACCGGCGTTACGTAATTGTCATGTATGTCGTATGCAACAGGTTTGTGAAGAAGGCGGTGAATCTAAATGGACATCGGCATTAAAGTCGGCGGCCGGTGGATTAACCGCAGGTGCATCGGCAGGTACTATGGTTTCTCCGGGGTGGGGTACCGCGATTGGTGGCGTCGTTACAGCGGTTGGCGCAGGTATAATCGGTGCCAAGGCCGGTGGCAAAGAAGATTTCTGTCAAGAAATAGAAAGTTGTGAAGATGTAAATATGTAATTGATTCATCTGTGGAGAGAGTAAATGTACAAAAATAATTGGTTTTTTGTTGGATTGTGTTGTGCACTGGGGGTTATGCCGGTGCACGATGCGTTTGGTGCCACAGTAAAAAAAGCGGCAAAACAATCTGCAATTCAAAAGGGGACATCTGTTCGCGTTAAGTCAGAGGCCAAGGGTATTTATGACCAAGAGTGTTATGAAGCATACTATGGGTGTATGGATCAGTTTTGTATGTCTGATAACGAATCGGGTGGCAGTTGTATTTGCAGTGACGCATACCCAGAGTACGAGGCAAAATTAAATTCTATCAAAGAACAATTAATCGAAGCAGAACGCATATCTACTGTAGAGGTTGAGAAGGTAAAAGCAGGTGCCGATGCGGATATTATTTTTACCGGTGAAAGACAATATGATAAAAAAGGTAATCTGTTAAGTTTGGATCAAGTACAGGGAAAAAAGTCAACGGGATTGTTGGCGCTGTGGGATGAAGCGGTAGAAGAAGAGGAAGAAGATACGGATTCTATTTTCTATGGTGATGAATTGACGGATTTGACGGGTGCGGCATTACATCGTGCAGCCCAAGATTTGTGTATGGAACAGATGCCGGAAAAATGTGATGCAGATATTGACTTGTTGGCAAATATGTATTCGCGTCAAATTGTGTCCGATTGCAAGGGTTTAGAGAACAGTTTGGTTCAAAAGCAATCCGAAGCAGATTTGGCGACATCCAAAGCCGAAGCTGCTGTTCGTACCGCGTTACAGGAAAGTTTAAGTGAGTCCAATAAATATACTTTGGGCGAATGTATGGTTGAATTCAAAAAATGTATGCGTGGGGCGGATGCATGTGGTACCGATTGGGAACATTGTGTTGGACAGATTGCCAGTGAAAATATGCAAAAATCTTCTTCGCGTGGTAAATCATATGCTTCAAAGTCGGCATATAATATTACCGAATCTACGATGGAGACATTAGAGGCAAAAAGACCAATTTGTGAACGTGTTCTGTCCAGTTGTGTTGCCGTGCGTGATAATGTATGGCCTTCGTTCTTAAAAGAAGTTGCGCCAACAATTCAATTGGCCGAATCACATATTGAATCTCGTTTCCGTCAAAGTTGTTTAACGGATATTTCAAATTGTATACATACCGCATGTAAAGATGATATTGCCGGAAAAGGCGTTGCGACAATGGATTCGTGTTTGGCATATCCAGAAATGGCACGCAGTTTTTGTAAAGTTGAATTGGAACCATGTGAAAAAATGGAACCATTAATTTGGAACTATGTGACCGATAAATTGGCGGCTATGCGTGTGGATGCGTGTACGCAAGAGGTCAAAGATTGCTTTACACATGAATCCAGATGTGGGGAAAATTTCCAGAATTGTATCGGTATTGATTTTGAACATATCCATGATATGTGTCCGGTTGACAGTTTGGTTGTCTGTAAACAGGGAAATCAGGATTTCAATTTGGGTGATTTAGACAAAATGTTGATGGGGCTATATTTGAATATCGATACAACCTTGGCGGACCAATGTCAGGAAATTGTTGATAATAAAATGATGGAGATTTGTGGCAGTACAACAGATTGTAACAAATTTGCATCCGATGATACGATTGGTACCGGATCTTTGCGTTCACAAAAAGATGGTATCGTGTATCGTTTGACGGGGATGATATCATTTGGTTCTATTCAGGTTGGTAATGCCAGTGACTATGACCCAAAATCCAGTATTTCAAATCAATTAAAGCCCGGCGAAATTGGCGTGGCAGAATATCTGAAAAAGATTAAAGAGGTAAATTCAGATGTGCCAAACCATGAAGGTATTATTTCGGCGATTGAAGAAGAATTGAATAATATCGCGGGTACGATTAATCGTACGATTGAAATGATAGAGCAGGATCAAAAAATTCAACACTGTATCAATGGCCGTAATTTAGAACAGATTACAGGTGATAAAAAAGATGTTACCACGGGACGTTTCCCAAATTTGTTGAATCAAATAAAGATGCAGATAGCGGTGGCCGCTTTGCGTCGCGCCCAAGATAATTATAATGCAAAATGGAACGAAATGTTGGCGGCGGCAAAC
>JAZRJG010000037.1:0-7310 GCA_045645725.1 Candidatus Enterousia sp.
AACCAATACGCCGTTGCGTTCCATTTCCAATAATACCGGCATCAATGGTAAATCACATGTTTCGTATAATTTGCGCAATTCCGGCCGTTTATCCAATTCAGGACGCATTTTATCATACAGCGCACGGCATATGCATGCGTCTTCGGCGGCGTATGGTGTTGCCGTGTCAATGGCCAAAGTGTCAAAATGCATGTCACAATCGCGGGTTTTGGGTGGAAACAGTGATGAAAATTTAATGTTTTCATGCCCCAGATATGTTCGTGCCAATTCGTCCAGTCCGTGACCGTGGCGCGCGCCGTACAACGCATATGATATTAACATTGTGTCGTCAATCGGTCGAATTTGTGTCGTATCCCAACCTTCGTTCGACATAATGTGTAAATCGTATTTCAAATTGTGACCGATTTTCACAATGTCGGGATTGGTGAAGTACGGCCACAGCGTATCACGTACCGCATCAATTGATATTTGATTTGGGGCCAATGTGTCGGAGCCAAATAAATCCAAGGCGGCCGAACGATGTCTAATGGGGATATATGCGCCGTGGCCGTCGTCAATCGCAATTGATATGCCAACGATTTTATCGGATATCTGATTTAATCCCGTTGTTTCGGTATCTATTGCCAAAATTTTATTCACAGATGATAGAAATTGACGCAATTGGGAAATTGTGGTTATTGTTTCAAATTCCATTTTTCGTGGCTCTGCCCGTGGGGCGGGTGGGGTAATTTCGCACGCATTGTTTGGAAAAGAAAACGTCGGTGTGTCGGATGCGGTGTTGGTGTTTGGGAACAGTTTTTCAATCTTGGTCGCCAAAGAATTACTTTCCAATTGGGTGCGAACAAATTCCAATGCGCCCGTCGTATTGAATACAAATGGGCGGATTTCCAATCCCGATAAATCTACGTCGGTTTTTAATGTCACCAATTGGCGTGATATGTATGCCATTTCACGGTTGTCGCGTAACAGACCACGTATGCGTTCATTCTTGACGTCGTTTAAATTGGCATATAGGTTATCAAGATTGTCGAATTGGTTGATTAATTCCGCCGCTTTTTTTGGGCCGATACCTGGGACGCCGGGGACGTTGTCGGTCGAATCGCCCATTAATGATTGTACGTCGATTACTTGATCGGGGCGGACGCCGAATTTTTCCAATACTGCATCGTGACGGACTTCACGTTGTTTCATGCCGTCATACAGGAATACGCACGGTGATACCAACTGCATTAAATCTTTATCGCTGGTGATGATGCGGGTGGCGTCGGTGCGATTGCAGTGTGTGTGCGCCAAAGTTGCGATAACATCGTCTGCTTCGACGCCGGCAATGCACAGAACCGGAACACCCATTTGGGATAATCCCTGCTTGATAATATCGCTTTGTGTGATTAAGTCCGCCGGTGTTTCGGAACGATTAGATTTGTATTCGGCATAGATGCTTTGGCGGAATGTTTGGCGGGATGCATCAAATACACATACGAATTCATCGTCGGGCTTGGCCGCCGCCAAAATCGGCAGAACCATATTCAGAAATCCATAAACCGCACCGGTCGGTGTTCCGTCAGAACGGCTAAGACGGTTGTGCACCCCGTAATATGCCCGAAATAATAAAGAATTCCCATCAATAAGTGTTAGCATTTTTTGCGTCCCCGTTCGTCGTTAAATTTGGGGGCATACGCCCCCGTTTTTATATTGGCAATATGTATTAAAATACATAGCGTAATTTTACGCGGCCTTCGTATTGTAATATGTCTGTTTTGACGTTTGATAATTTCATTGCATCTGGGATATACAGGGTGCGACCTTCGACGTCGATGTTAAATGGAATCACAGGAACGTTGAATGTTATGCCAAGCATACCTTGGAATGCAGTTGTGTCTTTGATTGATATTGGGGCCATGTTGTTTGGTTCATATTTTGCATCAAATGTTTCACCAATGCCGACACCAATATATGGCTTTACCACAGGGGTCGGAATTTTAAAGTATCCATTAACCATGGCAACATCTATTGACATATGGTCGGCGTTAAAACTGCTGTATTCGGCTTCGAAACGAAGTAGCGGGATATCAATACCCACAACCGCACCGTATGATTTGTATGATTTAGATATATGGTCGTCATCGGCAAATAATGTGTATCCACCCATGCCATATGTGCCACCGGCATAGATGTCCAATAATAAGTTTGCATTTGCCACAGCGGTTGATAATATGACGGATGCGATTGAAAAAACAAAAGCAGTTTTTATGTTCATGATTTCTCCTTTGTGTGATATCATGATAAAAAAAGGGTATAAAATATGCAAGAAAATAAACCCATTTTAATCGTCGGATTGGGGAACCCCGGGGCGGGTTATGCCACCACACGTCATAACGTCGGATTTATGGCGGTCGATGCTTTGGCCGGTGCAGATGCCAAGTGGAAGAAGGAGCATAATGCGTTGACTGTGAAAACGGAATTTGATGGCCGACGTGTTGTTTTTGTAAAACCACAAACGTTTATGAATAACAGTGGTGTGGCGGTTGCAGCATTAATGACTTTTTATAAGATACCATTGGAAAATATTATTGTAATTCATGATGATATGGACATTCCGGTTGGGGATTGCCGCACTAAAATTGGTGGGGGCAGTGCCGGTCATAACGGAATTCGATCAATTGATGCGCATGTCGGACGTGATTATAAGCGTATTCGTATCGGTGTCGGTCATCCACGTGATTTTGATTTGCAAATGGATCCGGCGGATTGGGTTTTGGGCAAATTTGGCCAAGTTCAATTGGGTATTATTGGCCGTACGATTGATAATTTAGAATTATTTTGATGAATAGGGTATTTTTAGGTCTGGTATAGTAAAACAGGCGTCACCGTGGCAAAATTGTGTTTCGCCACTTAGGTAGCAATCTGCTATTTCATATGAATCTTCTTCTGATGTGCAGCCGGCGGGGCATGCGTTTTGGGTGCCGCCGTTACAGTAATATCCCGCATCGCATCTTTTCCATTCGGCGGTTAATGTTATGTTGTTGCCACCGGATATGTTTGAAATAATGGCGCCGGATTCATATATCTTATCTTTGTCAGAACAGCCATCGGTGCATTTCCATCCGGCGATATATTCCCCAGGGTTTTGTTGGTTGCATTTAAAATCTAGTGTGCAAGTGCTGTCGTATGTGCAATCATCTATTATTTCATTGGTACATTTGCCGCCTGTGTCGTATGTGACCTTAAATTGTTTTGCTTTCCATACGGCGGTGAATGTAACATCGCCCAAGCTGTCTTCGGTCAGATATACTTCAGAGTCGATGCTAATTGTGCCGCCGGATTCAATTTGTTTTGGTGCGGCTCCGGGGCTGTGGACCAACAGTTTTCTGTTGGCTTTCCAATCGCCGGTGAAATCGTAACCTGTTTTTTGGGTAAAGCAGGGCGTTGCTTCTGGTATATCTTGTACATTGTCATCTGTGCAATCGATAGGGGGGATTTTGTGTGGATAGACCAGTGTGAGTTCTGTTTGAGAATTCCAACAATCAGATGAATTTTGTTCTGCGCAGTATTTGGCCGAATAAGCAATTAATTCGCACTCGTTACTGTCGACATTTGTGGTGTTTGTGATATTGTCGCCGTAATAATATCCGTCTTTGCAGTTGCAGTTTGTGTGGTCGTCGTTATGTTTGGCGTTGTCGCCACATTTTTTGCATTTGGCGTTATCTGGAATTTGACCAATGTTGGGTAGTGGAATGTCTGGGTATGGGTTCGATGGGTCTGTTAGAGTATAAGTTAAGGTTGTGTATTCTGTTTTATAGTGATTGTCCGCACATTCTTGGACTGTATACTGTGAAATATTTTGTTTTTCTATTAATTCATGTCCTTCCGGGATGTGGACATAGATTGTGCAGTCGACTGGTGATTCCATTCCTGTTTTTGATTTGTCCCATGTCCAGGTTATATTGTCTGTGTCAAATTGCCAAGGAATGTCGCAGGAATTGCATTCTTTGCCTCGTATACCGCTGCCAAGCAGCAGATCTTCTAAGGTGAGTGTTTGGTTTTGGTATGTGCCGGCAGGGCAGGCGACGCATTCGTTATTGTAATATCCACAACCCGTTGAGGCGCACATTTGGTTATTGTCTATGTAAGATTGTTTACATTCGGCATTTGTTATCGCCGGGGCGATGGTGGGGCAAAGTGATAAAAATAATGGTATTATATATTTTCTCATCCTGAATGTGATGTTAGTAAAAATTTGGGGTGGGGTGCAATAAAAAAATCCGATTTGTATATCGGATTTAGTTGGTGTATTTAATGTGCCAGTTTTCTGCATCCTCTATGGTGTCAACCTTAGTTTCGTCGGTATTGATGTAATATTGGTCTGGGACTTCTATGGCGTCACTAACAATTGGGTTATAATTGCCGGTTGTTTTATTGATAACAACGAATTTACCATCGCAGTTAAGGTTTTGACCGTTTGGGAAAGTGTCTGGTATGGTACCGACATTTGTCGTTGTTGTTGTTATTGTGCCCAAACATATAATGATAACTTCGTTATTGGCGGCGACAATGGTGTATTGTTTTGAAGATGATGGTATGCATATCTTGTTGTCTATGCTTTCAGATATAAATATGCCGTCTTGGTATTTGTTATCGATATTTGTGTTCGTGTTTTGACAACAGTTGCCGAACATATCTATTCCGTCTTGCGCACAACAATTGGTTATATCGTCGGTCACTTTGAATTGTGTGTTTGGTGTCACACAAACGTTGCCGGTGCTGTCAAGTGTGCTGGTATCCAGGCACAGGCCGTTTTCGTCCTGTGTATAACCCGCACCACATGATGTGTCGCGACAATTGTCATCTATCTTCGATGTGCCCGTGTTGCGTGCAAACCAAGATAACAATGTTTCGTTTTTGTCGTTTTGATCCATTTCCAATATGCGATTCGTGGCGTCTTTGTTGCTTATATCCGTGTTGGGTGCGTATTCGCAGTTGCCCCAAATTTGTTCCGTTAAACGGCATACGCCACAATCTTCGTCGATGCCCCCGCAACCTTTACACAGGTCTTCTACAGGTATTGGGGTTTGGGGTTCTGTTTCGTCTGAAGCGGTTGTGATGGCGTCGTTACGTATTGCGCCGTTGCCGTATAATTGGGTGTATATGTCGCCAGTTTCTTTTGTCGCTATTCGGCTTTGGTCTGCTAAGATGGCATTTACTGTATCAACGCCGGCATTGGCAATGCAATTATATACTTCGTCCCAACATGCGGTGCGGTTGATGATAGATTTGCGGTTAATGGAAGTGTCTATATTTTCGCACAGGCCGAAATTACCCGTAATGGATGTGCAAACCTGAATTATGCATGCGCGACCAACTTCGCGGCATGTGTGCAGTATTGTCGCATAGGTTGTTTCGTTCATTATGTCTGTTGCGCCATCCAACCATGGGTTTTTCGTTGTTTCGCCGTCGCCCGTTGTCTGTAATACTGCCGAACAAGTGTTTATAACATCTTCGCACATTGCTTTGGCCGTTTTGTCGGCGGATACACCAAATATAGATAATGCGCGACCATCCAAATCCGTAATGGATTTTAATGTGTCGCTGTAACATTGGGCGGTTAATGTGGTACATGACTGGCGAACGTCTTCTAATTTTTGTTCCTGGGCCAATTTAATTTGCGACAATGCGTCTTCTATAAATGAATCCCATACATATTCAGATATGTCTTGGCAATTTTCCATTGCAGGTTCCAAGAATTTCTTTTTGGATTCCAAAAATGTGACAAAGCGTTGGTTGTTTGGCGCGTTCGTCCATGTTTGACCCGATGTTGGGCGGGTGATTAATGTGCTTAATTGGGCCAATTCGGGGGTTAAAAACGCCGTGCCGGTTGTGGGATCTATGTATCGGCCGGATGTGTCCAAGCATTTGCCCATGTCTGAACCGCATACTGTCGAATCGGTTAACATTGTCAACATTTTGTTTTTACAGGTTAAAATGTCGTCCGAATTGCGTTTTTGATGTATGTCCAAACGCGACATGTCCAACAGAGCGCCGCTTTCAAATACGCGTTCACGGGCTTGGTCGGTTTTGGCCTGATACGATTTGGCGACGGTATTACAATCTTGCTCTATCAGCATTTTATAACCGCTTTCGGCGATAGATAATTCTTCGGGGGAACAAATTTCGGCTGCCATTTCGCGACATATTGGCAATGCCGCTGCGTGCAGGGCGGGGCCACTTTTTGTTGTGGTTGATGCGCCGCGCATAGAATCAATGTTGTCAAATGCCGAATCGATTTCCAATGATAATGATATTGGTGCCAAACTTTGGTTAAATGCGTTGTCATCAAAGCTGGTGTTCAGACGTTTGGCGATTTCGTCCAACATTTTTTTAGATGCAGATGTATCTTTTTGATTGTATGCGATTTCGCCTTCGGTGGCGGTGTGGATGGCGGCCGCGTCTTCTTTGTCCAGATTAACCGTTAACAGGCGTTGACCAAAGTCCAATAATTTATCTTCGGCCGCGTCCAGCATTTGTTGTGTTTTTCCAAATTCGTTGATGCGTGATGAACATGCGCAACGTTTTAACTGTGCATCTTTGTTGGCGCAGAATTCGTCCATGCATCCATAAAATGTTTCACGACATTTTGTATAGTCGCGTGAAATTATTTCCGGTGCCGTTAAGGCCGCACGCGATAATGATGTGTCGCGGTTGCGATTGGTTGGGACGTTGCGATTGGGGGTGCGTACGGTTTGTGTGCTGCGTGGTGGTGTGGCGACACGTGTAATCGTTGCGCGTGGTGTTGCAGAATTTGTGCGTGTGCCGACGTTTCCGGTTGTTGTACGCTTTATAACATTTTTAGTTTGGGTGGGTGCGGTTGTGCGTGCGGCAATATTTTGGTTCGTTGTGGCGCGTTCGCGGACCGAAGTGGGTGTGTTTGATGTAATGTCCGGCGTGCGCGAATATGATGCCACAGGCGTTGTGTTTAATAATTTTAATTCCGCAGTTGTACTTTTTTGACGGGTTGTTTGTGGTGCGGGCGCCGTATCGCGACGTGTGGCGGCACGTGCAATTTCCGATGCGTCATCAGCCACCGCGTGCCGAAACACAAGCGGTGCAAGTAACACAGCGAAAAGTAATTTAAATCCCTTCATCCTTTGATGTTTAGATGTTAGCAAATTTATAAAAAACGGGGCAAGTACAAAATAAATATAATTTAATAATTTATCGATGTGGTGCGACCAGGGGGACTTGAACCCCCAAGGGTTGCCCCACAGCATCCTTAGTGCTGCGTGTCTACCAATTCCACCATGATCGCACGGACG
>JAZRJG010000038.1:0-4654 GCA_045645725.1 Candidatus Enterousia sp.
GACAATGAAATGTTAACGCATTGCCAAAAAGCATTGGATGAATCTATGTTGCGCGTATGTGGTGCGACGGATAATTGTGATGCGGTCGTGTTTGGTGGTAATGCCGATTTGGGTGCCGGATCTTTGGATTATGGGATTTGTGAGTTTGAAGTGCGTAAAGATGCCAGTGTATTTGTTTCGGATAAAAACTGTCGCGGGGATATTTCTATGATTACGGATGGTGATTTGGGTTATGGTGGTGCGACGCCTCTGCCACTGGCGGGTATGTTAAGTGGTCAAATTTCTTGGGGGATGATTGAGTATGATGATAATGGGCGTATAACAGATGCGGAAAAATATTTAGAAAGTGTGCAAGATAATGAAAGTAAGATGTCGGAAGCACAAGCGTTTCGTATAAGTGAAGAATTAAAAGAATTACAACGTAATATAGATGTGGCGATATCGGCGATTGAGTCCGATGATACGGTTCAATATTGTATGACGGGTCGTCAAATCCCCGGGGCAAAAGTGTTTGAAGGTCAAACACCGCGTTTCCCCGAATTAACAAAATCGGTTCGTAAAAATGTAGCTGCGCATGCATTAAAGACGGCGGCGGATAATCATGGTAAACGTTATGATGTTTTATCCGAGCAAATGTTAAAGGATTATGCAATATTGGCGGGCCGTTATGCCGAGGTAGAAGGTAAAAATGCAGATAAGGTTCGTCGTGAAATGGCGCGAAAATCATGTATTGCATTGGCGCCAATGTCTGTGGTGCCACGCAGTGCCGAACCGCCAAAGAATTTCTGGGTAACTCTTGTGGTTGCAGTTTCTATTGTTGCGGCGGCGGTTGTTATGGCGGTTTATTGTCAGCCGTGTTTGGCGGCATTTGCGGTTGGTATGAAAGTTGTTTCAGAGTCGGCCATTGCAGCAGGGATTTCTATTGCGGCTGCTTCTGCGGCGGGTGGTGCGGTTATTGGTTCGGGTGTTGCGGCGGTTGCGGCGTCGGCGGTTGCAATTGGACAGGCGGCATCTGGTAAGGCAAATGATATACCGGATTTCTATACAGATGCGGAATTGAAAGGTACGTATGAAATGAGTCAATGGAACTATCGTGAAACGGTTGATACGGAATTTGACCCACAGACCAAAGTATGTCAAAAATGTGTTACGATACAGAATTGTTCCGATCCACGTAATCCTATGTTTGGGAAAAAGAATTGTAAAAAATGGAGCGAAAAGAAAACGACTTGCTCTGACATTCAATTCTGATAAAAAATGCCGCCAAATAGCGGCTTTTTTATATGGTGATTTTGTTGTGTAATTTTATGCTTGCACGAATCGGGAAAATATTATTAGTATGCCATATCTACAACCGTACAGGGGGTCGGCCATGATAGTGGGAATTGGAATTGATTTAATTGAATGTGGGCGTTTCTTGGATTGGTCTGCGTTCAAAAAACAGCGTATATTTACAAAAAAAGAATTGGAATACGCCGATAATGATAACGCAAATTCGGAACGGCATTTGGCGAATTTCTGGGCTGCACGTGAAGCGTTTTTGAAGGCAATTGGAACCGGATTTGGTGATGATATTTCTTTTTCTGATGTATCGGTTGTGCATAATGAAGCAGGGCGTCCGGAATTGTTGATTGTTGGTGGTGCCCGTGCTGCATTAAAAGAATTGGCGGGCGATGATGCACGTGTGCATTTGTCGGTTACCGACCAAGATGATTATTGTGCCGCAATGGTTGTTGTGGAAATGAAATAATGATTTAAAATGCCGGTGGAAATGACCGGCATTTTTCTTTATTTGCCACAGCTTTTTTTATCGCAGTTCTTTTTGTCGCATTCTGTGGGGGACATATTGCCACAGTTTTTACATTTGCCATGTTTTTGACCACATTTTGACATGTTTTTGTCTCCTTTGGTTTTGGGGTTGTTAATTTTGATGTCCGGACAAATTTATAATAATTGTATGCCCCGTGATGTGCAATATGCGTCTTTTCCCATAAAAAAAGGGGCGCCGGTGGCGTCCCTTGGGTGTGTGGATTATTCTGATTGTGTTTTGCTGTATGTGGGTAAAAATTGCAGAAAGTCATTTAATGTGCAATTGGTTCCTTGTAATATTTTGGCGATGCTGCTGGTGGATGGCCAGCGTGGTTGGCCGTATTGTGAAAAGCGTTTGCTTTTGTTAAATGTGGTTGGGTCCAATCCGCAATGTTTTGCAAGGCCAGAGCAACTCATTTTATGTGCGGTTGCAAAACAGTCGATTGCGTTCCAAACTTCAGCATGTGTCATTTTTGTTCTCCTTTGTTATGCTTGTTGTTGCTATTATAAAATATGAATTTATGTTTCTTTTATTGCTGAATTTATTGAATCGATGTATAAAAACAGGACGTTGAATTGTTGGGTGTGGCGATAAACTAGGAAAAATTGTTCAGAAAACCTGTTGTTTTTGTGCTTTTTTGGGTGTGTTTAGGTATTTCTTCCTTGTGAAAATAGGAAAAAAATTGTGGTTTTTTCCTGTTTTATTAACTATTATGTATAAAAAGGGGTATGTGATGCCGACAATTAAGACGAAAGTAGCGTTTTTAAGAGAGTTATTGGCTTTGAAAGAGGTCATAGATATTGGTCAAATTCAAGCCGCCGCAGAAAGGAATGGGATAAAGCATTCTAATTTATCTAAAATGATTTCGGATTTAGAATCGCGGTTTAAATCAACGCTGTTGATACGCAGTTCCGCCGGCAGTGTGCCAACAAATACGACCCGACAACTGTATTCCGAGATAGAGGTTATTTCGAATGCGTTGGATACTTTGTTGAATAAGTTAAACGAACCCGAAGAATTGACGGGGTGTTTGTCGGTGTGGACCGAAGAGGGGTTTGCCGGAAGTGGTCTGTTGGCCGAATTGTCCAAGTTCTATGCTAAATACCCAAATTTCAGATTGGATATTTTGACAAATTTTAGTGCGCATATGGGATGTCCGGATATTACTATTATGGATATGCGCGCGGTTAAAAAAGATATGGGTAAACCGTTATTTAAGTTCAAGACCAAGGCGAAATTTTACAGTACGCCAGAATATATGTATAAACGCGGGGCGCCACGCGATATGGATGATATGTTGGAAAACTATGATATATGTATGCGCCAAAAATTTTTGCAAATACCTGAATTTAGTTTTCTATTAAAGTGGGCAAAAAAATTAAATACTACGTCAGATTCTGCGTCGATTATATATCAATTAATATCCGAAGGCGAAGGTATCGCTGTAATGCCAGAATGGTGTTCAAATAAAAATAAAAGATTGGTAGAGGTGCCGAATATTGATTATTTCTATGAATATGTTTTGGTGGGGTATGGGAATCCGTTGACCGTAAAAAGTGCCAAGGTTCGGGCATTTTTGGAATTTTTCTATGAATTTTGTCGGGAACACGATATTCCGGTTGAATTGTTTGAATAGTGAATTAAAAAATATTTGTTTTTTTAATCGTGCTGATATATTATTGTTGCGTTGTCGGGGTGTAGCTCAGCCTGGTAGAGTACTTGCATGGGGTGCAAGGGGTCGCAGGTTCGAATCCTGTCACCCCGACCAGATTTAATTTAACTCGGGATTTGTACCAATGTCGAAATAATATTGTGATTTTTATATAAAAAATATGCGCCTTTGGCGTATGTGTTTAATTGCAATATTTATTTAATCGAGGTTGGTTATGGGATTTGTTTCTTTTTCAAATGTTTCTTTTGGGTATGATGCGTCTGATTTGTTGTTGGACGGCGTCTCTGTTGTGTTTGCCGATTCGGACAAAGTTGCGATTGTTGGCGATAATGGTGCCGGTAAAACGACTTTATTGCGATTGATTGCGGGGGATTTGGTGCCGGATTCTGGGGCGATTGTTCGTAATGCGACATTGGCAATGGTTGCGCAGATTCAGTCGCACAGTACAAAAAGTGGCGGTGAACAGCAATTTGATGCTTTGATGCGTGCCATGGATACAGGTGCCGATATTTTATTGTTGGATGAACCGACCAATAATTTGGATGCCGATGCAAAAGCAAAATTTTTTGCTGGGTTGGATATGTCGATGTCGGGGGCGGTTGTTGTGTCGCACGATCGTGAATTATTGCGCCATATGACAAAAATTATAGAAATTCAAAATGGAAAAATAACAGTTTTTGGTGGAAACTATGATTTTTGGATTAATCAAAAGCGTATTGCCCAAGAAAATGTTGAAATGCGGTATGTTAATGCAAACAAAGAAATTGCACGGTTGCGCGGGACATTGTGTCGCGCACAAAATACGTCACAGCATCATCGGGCAAAACAGGCCAAGGATAAACGAAATTTGGCCAGTGGCGCGCCAATTGCTGCAAATGCGTTAAAGGGCAAAAGTCAAGAGACAGAAGCAAAACTGCGTGCCAAAATTCAAAAAAAATTAAATCATCAGGTTGCAATTCAACAATCTTTGTCGGAACAAATGCGGGACGATAAAATTAAAATTCCCGTGCCGAATAAAGATTTTTACAGTAAAGAATTGGTGCGGATGATTGATGTGAACTTTGTATATGGAGAACGGAAAATTTTTACCAATTTGAATTTTGTTATGTATGGTGGAAATCGTGTGCGATTGGTTGGAAAAAATGGTGCAGGAAAATCTACGTTATTAAAAC
>JAZRJG010000039.1:0-48752 GCA_045645725.1 Candidatus Enterousia sp.
CACCATGTGTCCACCCGTCATATGCCCCAATTCGTGCGCAATTACCGCCTGTAACGCATCGGGGGTACGTATCTGTGTCAACAGGCCCGTATAAATATAAACGTCTTCGCCACCGGATACAAACGCATTAAAATCCGTATCGTTTACAATATGAATACGCAGACGATCCGCCGGAATATCCGCAGCGGTTGCCAATGGAGAAACCAATGCATTTAATAATCGTTCCGTTTCCGTATCATTAATAATTGACGCACATATCGCAGGCGACGAAAAAAACACAGCAACCAAAATCAATAAACGCTTAAACACCGGCAACAACCCCACGGTTAAATATGAACATCAAATCATCCGTCCATGTATCCATTTCATTATCACGTGCGGCACGTGATGCCAATTTGAATAAATCCCTGTGGTCACGATAATCAACAAAATGATAGTGCATCCAACCGCTTTGGCGTGTACCCAACAATTCACCAACCCCACGCATAATCAAATCTTGCTCTGCAATTACAAAGCCGTCTTCGGTTTCACATAAAACGTCCAGACGACGCAGACCTTCTTCGCGTACATTACGCCCAAAGACCAATATACAATATGATTGAATATCACCACGACCAACACGACCACGCAATTGATGCAATGCCGCCAAGCCAAAACGTTCGGCATTTTCAATTACAATGATAGATGCACGCGGAACATCGATACCAACCTCTATGACCGTGGTGGCAACCAATACATTCATATCAGATGAATTGTCTGCAAATTTTGCCATAACAGAATCACGCACACGTTTGTCCATTTGACCATGCACCAATCCCGCCGTTGGGAAATATTCACACAACATCTTATGACGTTCAACCGCCGCCGTCATATCCAATCCGTTTTCTGTTTCTTCGACCAATGGACACACCCAGAATACTTTTGTCCCGTCGGTCACCTGTAATTTAATACGATTAATCAATTCAACTATGCGTCCATTGGATATTTTGGATGTTTTAATTGGTTTACGGCCGGCGGGCTTTTGATTTATAATCGATACATCCATATCGCCATATATCGTCATAGATAAAGTACGTGGAATTGGGGTCGCAGACAGTGCCAACAAATCAGGATTGTTGCCTTTGCTGCGCAGAGATTCACGTTGAGCCACACCAAAGCGATGTTGTTCATCAACAATAACCAATCCCAGATCTTTGTATTCGACATCTTCGGAAAACAGTGCATGCGTACCAATCACAATTCGTGTTCGTCCAGATCGCAATGATATTAATTTTTCACGACGTGCAACGCCTTTGTCACGACCCGTTAACACATCACACACCAACCCCAGCGCATCGCATATCGGACGAATTTTTGCATAATGCTGTTGCGCCAAAGTATCGGTTGGCGCCAACAATGCCGTTTGTGCCCCATATTCCGCCATTTTAACCGCCGCAGCCAATGCAACGATTGTTTTACCACTGCCCACGTCGCCTTGGACCAAGCGCATCATCGGGGTGTCTGATTTCATATCTGTATAAATTTCATCAACTGTACGACGTTGGGCGTCCGTCATTTCAAACGGTAATAACGCATAGAATTTATCCATTAAATCATACCGCAGGGAACGCAATGGACGACGGTTGCGAATATCGATACGATTACGACGGCTTATCACAATCGCAGATTGATGCGCCAGCAATTCACAATATGCCAATTTCGCCATATATGTATTATTCGGCACCAAGTCCGCATCGGTTTGGGGATGATGTATGTGCGATAAAGCATCAAAAAATTCAATAACACGTTCATCGGATTCGCCGGCAGTATATTCGGGCAATTTGGCAAAAATCTGATCACGGATGTTTGCGAAAACTTTTTGTGTTAAACCTTCGCCAGACGGATATATCGCCTGAGCCATAGGGATTTTAGATGCATTTTGAATTTCTTCGATAAAATCGGGATGGTTAATTGTTGGGCGGGCGGTCGAACGTTCCAATCGGCCCGATATCATACGCCACGATCCAACCGGCATCTTTTTCAGCCAATAATCCAAAAAGTTGGCATTAAAAAATTGAATCACAACCGTATTGCCCATTTTATCATTACATATAATCTGGGTCGGGCGACGACGGCCCCGATAAAAACCGCCGCCGGTTTTATGCGATTTGATACACAATGGGATTGTAACCGTTTCGCCGGCCACAACGTCTGTGATAGATTCAGATATATTACGGTTGCGCACATACGACGGACGATGTAACAAAAAATCCAATACACGCCGTCCGCCCAACACGCCATCCAGACGTGCCGCCAAGACCGGACCGACACCTTTGATAAATTGCAGGTCTGTATTCAAAAATTCAAATAAACTGCGTTTCATTTAACATAAATTTAGTGAATTTTTGATTGAGATTCAATAATAAAAATCCCCCAAACGGGGGATTAAATTATTTTGCGAACGAATAATCCATTTCCAAATGGTTTGGATTATATGTGCCGTTCATAATTGCCAAAGTATCTTCGACGATTACCAATTCTTCGTTGGTTGCAATCATAAATACTTTTACACGGCTGTCTGGTGCGCTGATTTCTGCATAGTCAACACCTTTGCGTGCCAAAGCCGCTGCGTTCTTTTCCAAGTCCAATTTGATGCCCAATTCTTCCAAACCGGAACAGAATTTTTCACGCAGATAATCATCGTTTTCACCAACACCGGCGGTAAATACCAATGCATCAACATGACCCAATTCCGCCATAAATGCACCAATGTATTTTTTAACATTGTGGGCCTCCATTTCGATGGCCAAGCGGCAAGAATCGTTTGTGTCACGGTTGCCTTCGACATCACGACGGTCGGCATAACATTCGGTCAAGCCCAACAAACCGGAATCTTTGTTCAAGTGTTTCTGCATTTGATCGGCAGACAATCCCAAACGTTGCATTACATACAATACAACACCCGGATCCAAATCGCCCGGACGCGTACCCATTGTTAAACCGGCCAAAGGTGTCATACCCAAAGACGTATCTACGGATACACCGTTACGAATTGCCGTGGCAGACGCACCCGAACCAATATGCAATGTAATCAAATTGCATTCATTTGCAGGTTTACCCAACAATTTCGCCGCAACTTTGGATACGTACAGGTGGCTGGTCCCGTGGAAGCCATAGCGACGTACACCCAATTCGGAATACCATGCACGTGGAACCGCATAACGATACGCATAGTCAGGCATTGTTTGATGGAACGCAGTATCAAATACCGCAACCTGTTTCGCATTTGGCAACAATTGCTGTGCAGCGACGATACCAACCAAAGCGGCTGGATTATGCAAAGGCGCAATAGCGGACAATTCATCGATTGTTTTGATAACTTCGTCTGTGATTTCAACCGAAGATGCAAATTTTTCACCACCTAATACAACACGGTGGCCAACGCCTTGGATTTCGTTCATATCAACGGATGCTTCACGTAACATGAACATAACGACGTTCAAGGCCTCGTTATGATTTTGCATGGATGCTTCTTTTTTCTGTTTTGTACCGTCGGGGTATTTTTGTGTAACAAATGAATCGGGCAGACCGATTTTTTCAACGTTACCACCAACAACAACAGATTTTGTATCGGCGTCAAAAACCTGATATTTCAGGGAAGATGAACCGCAGTTCAGTGCAAGTATATACATGTGAAATCCTTTTTTTACGGGCACAGCATAGCAAACGATTTTAAAGTTTTCAACAGTAAAGTCGGAATGAAATATGCCAATCAGAATCATTGATTGGTGTTGTTATGCCTGTATCACGATGCGACACCCAAAATTTGGCACAACCGACCATTAATTTTATATGATAACCATCACGATCATGTGTTACGTTTGGTTGTGGATTTGCACGGTCACCGATACCAAAGGCCGCAACACAGTCGCCCGCCACATATCCCGCCGATGGATTTTGGCATACCAAATATGCATACACCATTTGTGGTTGTGCAACATCGCCCAAGATATAATCGATATAGGCCTGTGTTGAATTTATTGGCACCGACGTGGCATCAATAAAATGTGGCATATTTAAATTATGTCGGGCAAATAAAGATGCCCAAAATTCATCTGAAACGGTTGTTATGTCAAAGGAACCAATATCTGCACGTGCCATTTGAAAACCGCCCAAAGTTCGTCCATCGTGAATACGAATAGTATTTTTTTCTGTATCCATTGTTAATTCACCGGCACAACCGGTAAAATTATCATTTGCGGCGGTTGTACCACGTCTGAGTTGTAAAATGCGTGTCATAGTAAATCCTTTGGTTTTAATGAACAAAAAAAATCGCCCGCAAACGGACGACAAAAAAAACAAACGCCACCAACCAGTGACGCATGTTTTTATTATACCACAAATTAACGATAAAATCAAGGAAAAGATATGTATGACGTCGCCCCAGCGGTGGCGGGGGGGCTTTTTTTGGGGGCGTGGCTAGTTCGGGCGTCATACCGACGCAGGTCGGTATCCATTGTGTCTGTGGATTCATTTTATTTGCGGGATGACGCAATGGACCCCGATCGCCATCGGGGTGACGGTGTGTGGTGGTATGGATGGATAAACAGCGAACAGCAGTGTTTAAGCAATTTATTTGTGATACCTGGGTCCCGTGCTTCCTACTTCACCAAGGTTTCGTAGGACAAGCAAGCCACGGGATGACAAGAGTGAGTGTGTGTAAAAAAATCCCCCAAGACGGGGGATTGGATTTATGCTCTTTCGGCCATTTTTTGTTTTATCATGTATTCAATCAATTCAACATCTTTGACGGTTGGGTTTTTACGTACAACTTCACGACCGCCCATTTTGAATTTGATTTCATCTGTTGGATTGCCGTGTTCGTCTTTCAGGGTCGCTTTTGCATCGGCCGCTTTTTGTTTGTTAGAGTGACGTTTGAACACGTTCAAATCGGTATTGGCGCCGGAATTCACAAAGTTCCAGAAAGCCATTAATTCTGCACGACGCATTTCGTCATCGGACAATTCCGTACCCTCAGATTCCGCCGCACTTTTTAATTTGTCTTTTTTAATCCGGCCACCGGATTTTTTAATGGCGTTGGCAACAAAGTTACCCGCTTCGTACACCGCCAATGTCGCAAAACGCAATGTTTTATCAACGGCTTTTGTAAGCACGCCCAAACCACCTTTGTTAAAGGACATTGATGGGTCCGAGAATATCGTAAAGTCCATTTTATGTAATTCTTCGCGGACGCCGGACGTCGCCATTGTGGATGACATTACAGCCAATGTTTCCAAAGTCATTTTTGCCGATTCCATATCAGCATCGCTTTTTACGGCAGCAACGATATCATTAACAATCTGTTGCATTTGGCCGCCGTGGGTCAAGGCCTCTTTAAACTGGGTCGTGTTGGACAACGCCCCCAATTTTTCCTTCATCCATTTAATTTGCTTTTGCACCGGCACCGGTTGCTTGGCCGAGATACCATCCAATTTTTCCAATACCTTGCCCAAACCATCGGTTGGCTTGACCTTTTCTTTAAACAATGCATCCACAACATAACGTGCATGCGTTTGATAAATATGACGTTTGTGTTTATTGCCCCATTTATCCCACGTGTCTGCAAAGTATCCATTGACCGCGGATTCTGCACGAGCAAAGAAACGTTTGCGATCGGTAAATTTCTGACCAACTTTATCGTCACCGTCTTTATAGTTGGATTCATCCAAACCACCCTTAATCCATTTGGCAATATCGCCACCACGTGCCGTTACAGCATCACGCAGTTTATCTTTGGAAATAATACGGTCAAAGATTTCGACATGTTCACCACGAGTGAACTTGTTTTTTGGCATACCTGGCGCAATACTGGGCGTTTTCAGCTGTTTTTGTAATTCGGAGAAACGGTCTACATTCAAATGCCCCGCGGATGCGACAAGTTCTTTTTCTTCTTCCAGTTTATCAATATCAAATTCATTTTTGCCCGCATCTTTCCAACGGTCGGGAATATTGTCTTTCGGCCAAAGCGATATATCGCCACGCTGTCCAATCCAACCCAAAACCGTCTCAACTGCTTTTGCGTCATTTCGACGCAATCCGGATATAACGTTGTTTACTTCGTTTTTACCATCACCACCCCAGTAATGAGAATTATCGTTCAACAATTTTACAATTTCGGCTTTTGGTGTTTTACCATCGGGCCCCGTTATGTATGCCAAAACCTCTTTGGCATAAGCATCATCAACGGTCGTTGGGTTTTTCCAAGATGGCGGAAAATCCGTTTGTGGCAAATGATGCGTATATTGCACTTTACTCAAAAATGCCTGCAATGTTTTGTGGGCTTTTGGGTCTGTCTTGTAGTCCCCACTCGACAAGGCCTTAGCCAATTTTTCCAGTTTGCCTTCATCCAAATCATCTGGGCTGTTAAATCGGGCAGCCAATCTGACTTTCTGTTTTTCAATATATTTTGCAATTTCTGCCGCTTCGGGGATTTCTGCAATTTCAAATTCTGGTATTACTTTGCCGGCACCATAGAAATCTTTTAAGAATCCTTGGACATCTTTATTGTCTTCCAACGAAGAATCGGCCGTTAAATCGCGCGCCAACAATACCAGTTCTTCCATTATTTTATGGCAGTCGTCATCAGTAATAGCGCTGCCGTAATCCGCACTGGTAATATCCGGCAATTCGGCATCTGGGTCCCAGCCCGCCTGTTTCGAGGTGGCAACGCCTTTCTTCTTCCAATCGGCCAATTGGGCACGCGTTGGTTCATCCATATGACGCAAGTTTAATTGACGCACCAAGTCGGACATATATTTTTTGATATCAAATGCCATTGCCAAATCCTTTTATTTATCACATATCTATCGTATATATTATAGTATATTTGGGGGGTAAATTCAATATTTGCTGTGTACTTTTATGTAAATTTTTATATAATATTTATCATCAAAAAGGGGAATGCGGTGAAACGGTTGTTGATCGCGATTTATGGGTTTGCTTTTTTCAATAAATTTTTACTGTTAACACCGGTCTATGCAATTTTTATGCAACAAAATGGTGTTGGGGATGGGTTGCTGTCGGCAATGTTCTTGATTTCCGCCGCCGCAACCGTTATGGGACAAATGCCAATTGCATTTATCACCAATAAATGCGGCGCACGCAATGCAATGGCTTTTGGGCAATTTTTGAAAATTATCGCAGTTATAATGTGGATGGCTATGCCAAATTATTTCGGCTTTATTTTCGGTATGATTCTGTGGGGAATACAATCCGGATTTCGAAATGTGGCTTTCGAAGGATTAATATACGACGAAGTCGCCGCCGCAGGACACACAAAAGAATATACACGAATACTGGGGCGCAAGGCAACATTTGAATCAATCGGGGTCGCATTGTCGGCGATGGGATCTTTGATGATGTTTCTGGGGTACGGTTGGGTTACATGGGCGTCGGTCGTCGCAATCGCAATTTCTGTGCTGTGTTTAATGATTATCCCAAACCGCATTGCGAACAGTGGCCAAACCACAGGTTTCCAACAAATGTTCCGTGACGGGATAAAAACTTGTATAAAGACACCATGCATGATGCCGATTATGCTGTTGGCTTTGTTGGTGGTGAACGTTCCGTATCTGGATGACTTTTTAAGCCCGATTGCATTACAGTTGGGAATTTCAACCGAATTCGTCGGAATCGTGCCGTTCTTTTTATTAATATGCGCAACGTTCGGACAAAGATTCGCATACAAATTCAAAAATATATCCGATACTTTGTTATATTTGATGATTGGGGTGGCGGGCGGATTGTATGTTCTGTTTGCACATATTTATAATCCACAAACACTGTGGATGATTGGGGTGGCATACACACTGATATGGTGCGTGTACACAATTACATACGCACGTTTCCAACACTTGATTCCAACACGCCACAGGTCGGTGGTATTGTCGCTGTTTACAACACTTACGTATCTGGTGTATATGGCGGTATGCGCAATCATCGGTATCGGTGCCACAATCGGCAGTTGGCGATACAGTATTTGGGCGTTGGGGATGATCGTTGTCGCAATATGTGTGTGGGCATTGACATACGTGCGAAAAAAATGCCCAACACAATTGGGATAACATGCCTGTGGGAATATAATATTTTTTAATGTACAGTGCGAAATATGAGTTTCAGTTTTCGCACCGTTTTTTTGAAATCTTTGCCGTATTTAATGTCGATTACGGGTGGTGTTGTTCTGTACACGGGCGCAATCGATAATGCGCCGAATGAAAACCTGCGTGATTTGATAATTAACGTGTCGGCATCATTGCTGTCGATACCACTGGTGTTTTTACTGTACGATTATATGAATTATCGCGTTAATAAGCAGGTGACAAAAAACCTGATGAACAGTGTGACAGATAAATTAAACACTATTATGCTTAACCTGATTATGCTGCTTAGGCAATCTATGGGGGTGCATAGTAAATTAACAACAGAAAATCTTAATAGAATGCTGATTTGGCAACCACAAGAAATTTCACGACGATTGAACATAACCCCAAAAATCGCAGAACAATTAAAGCAATATCACAACGATTTGGATACATTACTGTTCAGAAACGAACAAAGCAAAGTATTAAATACAGAGCAAGCACAAACTTTGGCCGCATTGGCACGTGATATGACGCACCTTATTAACGAAAGTAAATTTCGACGAAACCGGCACATGACCGCAAAACATACCGCCGCAATAATGTCGAAAATCCTTGATTGGTTGGATTCAGACAGCGTGGCGGCATTGAATCTGCAAAACCATTTATCCAATGCGGATTTGACCGAAAATAACGACAAAAAATAAAAATGTAATTTTTTGAATATTTTACTTGATTTTTGTTTTTATATGTGTCAAAATTGCCCCCGTACCTGTGGAAACAGACCCTGCGGTTTCGCTTTCCACGGTCCGGTTTTGGGAACATAGCTCAGTTGGTAGAGCAAATGACTTTTAATCATTGGGTCCAGGGTTCGAGTCCCTGTGTTCCCACCACGATAACCTGCTGAAATCAGCAGGTTTTTTTCGTTATTCCGAAACATCACAACAACCAAAACAAACCACAAAGAAATATTTTTTCGCAAAGTTTATTATGTTGCAAATTGGCAAAATCTGTATAAAATACACACGTATTAAATTAATCGGGGGTAAATTATGCCAGCAAAAACAGTAAATGATATAGTTGCACTTTGTAAACGTCGTGGTTTTATTTTCACAGGTTCTGAAATCTATGGTGGATTGGGTGGCGCATATGACTATGGTCCATACGGCGTGGAATTGATGAAAAACATCCGCAACGCTTGGTGGAACAATATGATTTATTCACGTGATGATATCGAAGGATTGGACGCGGCATTAATTACAAACCGATTGCTGTGGAAATATTCCGGACACGAAGCAGGATTTTCAGACCCGTTGGTCGAATGCAAAAAGTGCGGCGCACGTATGCGTCAAGATAAAATGAAAGACCAATCAAAATGCGATAATTGCGGCAGCACCGAAATATCCGAGCCACGCGCCTACCAATTAATGATGGGATTGTCAATCGGCGCAACCGCAGATGGTGCAATTAATGCATACCTGCGACCAGAGACCGCAACAACAACATATACCAATTTCAAAAACGTTTTGGACGCAAAACCACATAAACTGCCATTTGGTATTGCACAAATTGGTAAAGCGTTCCGTAACGAAATTTCTCCACGTGGATTTGTGTTCCGTATGCGTGAATTCGAACAAGCAGAAATGCAATACTTTGTAAACCCAGCAGACGATGAAAAATTCCACGAAATGTGGATGCAAGAACGTATGGCTTGGTGGATTAATGCTTTGGGAATACCGGCGGAAAAATTACGCTTTGCGCCACACGAAAAATTGGCACACTATGCCAAAGCCGCCGTTGATATCGAATACGAATTCCCAGACGGATTTGATGAAGTCGAAGGCATCCACAACAGACAAGATTTCGATTTGGGTTCACATACAAAAGCACAATCGGATTTCCAAATTAATGCAAACGTTTTGGAAAATCGTGACAGCACAACCAAGTTGTCTTATTCCGACCCACAAAATGGCACAAACTTTATCCCATATGTCATTGAAACCGCAATGGGGGTAAACCGTGCTATGTTGGCGGTTATGATAGAAGCATACGAAGAAGAAGATTTGGGCGATGGCAAAACACGCACAGTATTGAAATTAAAACCATCTTTGTCGCCGGTCAAGGCCGCAGTTATTCCGTTGGCACGCAACGTCCCAGAATTATTAGATATCTCGAACGATATTGTGGCAAAACTGCGCAAGATGGGAATTGGTCGCATTGAATTAGAAAATTCGGGCAATATTGGTAAGAACTATCGCAGACACGATGAAATCGGCACTCCGGTTTGCGTGACGGTCGACCACCAATCAATGGAAGACGAAACGGTGACATTGCGATATCGCGACACAATGGAACAAGTACGCGTGAAGATAGACGAAGTACCAATGAAATTGTTAGAGATTTTGAATCAATAAAAAAATGGGGCGTTTGCCCCATTTTTTAATATGATTTTGCAACGAACACGTATTCCGGATCTTTGTCATCCAGACAGCGACGCGTGATTTTATGACGCTCCATCAATACTTCAAATTGTTCGTTGGTTGTTAATGCATATTTAATACGGAAAAATCCAATCTGGCCCGCAGACAACGCCGCATCCAACGCGTCCAAATCGGCAACTTCGTGTATCATTTCCGCATTACGTTGTTCAACACGTGCAACCATATCATCATGAATCTGATCCAAGATATCGCCCGCCGATGTTAATAATTCCGTGACAGGAATTGTACGCTTTGATTCACGACCAATATCACGACGGGTAATTGTAACCATACCCGATTCCATTTCACGGGCACCAATTTCAACACGTAATGGAACACCGCGTTTAATCCATTTCCACATTTTATCTGGCGCACGCATATCCGATGTATCAACCAAAACACGAACACCATTTGTGCGCAATTTTTCACCCAAATCTTCGGCATAGGCATTTAATTCGGACGCTGTGTCTTCACGTGTAATTGGAATTATGACAACTTGGTATGGCGCAACACGTGGTGGCAAAATCAACCCATCATCGTCCGAATGAATCATAAACATAGACCCCATCATACGTGTTGTTGTACCCCAAGATGTCGTCCATGCGTGCTGTAATTTACCATCAGCCCCCAAAAACTGAATACCAAATGATTTTGAAAAATGTTGCCCCAGGTCATGCGATGTTCCGGCCTGTAATGCTTTGCCGTCTTGCATAATATGTTCCAACGTATATGTGTGGTCCGCACCCGCAAAGCGTTCTTCGGGCGTTTTTTCACCCATAATTGACGGAATCGCCAAAATTTCACGCATATAGTCGCCATACATTTTGTGCATTTTGCGTGCGTCTGCATTTGATTCTTGGTGGGTGGCGAATACGTTATGCCCTTCTTGCCAATTAAATTCAGATGTACGCAAGAACATACGTGGACGCATTTCCCAACGCATTACATTTACCCACTGATTCAATTTCATTGGCAAATCACGGTAACTTTGCACCCAACGCGACATTGCTTCGCCAATAATTGTTTCAGACGTTGGACGAATAATGTATGGTTCGGTCAATTTAGAATCCGGATCAGGTTGCAAAGAACCATCAATCATTTTTAAACGATGATGCGTTACAACCGCACATTCTTTGGCAAAACCAGCGACATGTTCGGCCTCTTTATTAAAGAAATCAATCGGAATCAATAATGGAAAGTTTGCATTTTGAACGCCATGCGATTTTATGCGTCTGTCCATTTCATCACGCATCAATTCCCAAATCGCCCAACCATACGGTTTAATTGTCATGCAACCACGCACAGGTGCGCTTTCCGCCAAATCGGCCGCAACGATTAAATTCTGATACCATTGACTAAAATCTTCACTACGTGTTGGTGTAATAGCTGTTTTCATATCTTAAATCTCTTTTGTATTCTTTATTTTTTATCTTTTATCTTTTAATTCCATGTATTTATCCGAAACGATTTTTTGCAGAGTTTCGGCAATCTGCTTTCTGTCCATACCTTCCAATGACGGTGGCGGCAACAATGTTATTTCAACCGTGAAACCACCCAACATCATAATGTGAAACACTTGGCCAAATGCACTGCGTTCAATTTTACAATGTGGCCCCATATCCATTTTTTTATTATCAAAGTACGCAAAGTGGTCAGCCATTGTTTGTTCATCAATAACAGAGCCATCACGATAACGATAATGCATCGCCATTGGTTGAACAGTGACATTTGAATTTTCAACAAAACTAAACAGCGTACTCTTAAACGGTTTTACGTACGCACCGTTTGTGGTGGTACCTTCGGGGAACAATATCATTGGATATTTTACAGATTGAACAGCACGTTGAACCACCGCCAAAGCATCACGGGCGTGCGACGGACGACGATCTACAAAAATTACGCCAAACTTTTTCGCAACCCAACCAACCAATGGCCAGTTCTCCATTTCTTTTTTGGCAATAAAACTGCCATGAAAAACACATGGGAACGTTGCCAATTCAAAAACAGATATATGATTTGACACAACCATCAAAGGACGTGCGTCAGACAGTTTTCCATGAACAACAATACGTATGCCCGCCAACTTTAATAAAAACCACATAAAAACCGGCATATAACGTACCGCCATACGACGTGGCATTAATATTAAAATCGGAACCTGAAACACGACCAGTATCCAGAATATAAGGAATTTAATCGATGCCGTTGTTGTATTGAAAATATTTTGTTTACGTAACTTTGCCATGATTATTCTTCTTCGTTTTTATCAGAATCTTCGATATATTCAGCGTCGGCGGCATCTTCACGTAACAAGAAGTCAACAAATGCACGTACGACTTTGAATGGCCCTACGACGGGGAAAGTTATAATTTTACCAACCGTTTTCATAATATTTTCTTTGTCTTCGGGGTCACCCAATGCATTTTCGCGCCCCAAAAAGTGTTTCTGATACGCGGCATCCATTTTGCGCGTTTCCACCATTACAAATACATCGTATGAATTAAATGGCGCATCAACAAATACACCACGACCAAATGTTGCGCCCAAACGCAAATAACCTTTTATCAAAGGTGTCATTTCGGATTTTGCGTCCGCTTCGTCCACGAATTCGGGTGGCAAAATGTTCATACGCGATAACTTTGGATTTACACCGTCCGCAAAATTTTCACTGACCACCGTTGCACGCAAACGCATGGGGGTTAAATGATTGTAATACAGATATGATATTGCCTGAGCCGAACGGGCAGGTTTTGTTCCAACAAAAGACGCAACACCAAACACAACACCAATTTTACGACGAACAATCAATTCGCCCAACCCCGCCCACAACATACGCATAACCAACGCATTTTCACGATATGATTTTTCAACACACGCACGGGACATTTCTGCGATATTGCCACGATATTTTTTTATTTTAGAAATATTAAATTCTGTTTCGGTATAGAACCCACCCATTTTTTCAGCAGCATTTCTGTCGATAATACGATACGTTCCAACCACGCGGCCATTATGGAAAACCGCCATATATTCGGCAAACCTATCGTATGCATCGTATTCTTCGCACAAAGCGCGTTGTTCTTCGGTGGCGGACGCCCCCTCTTCTTCGACAAATACCGCATATCTTAATTGACGAACCTGTTTGCGTTCTTCTTTGTTACGGGTCAAGCGTACTTCGAAATCACGAATTTTAATAGCCATAAATTATCCTTTGATAAATGTATGTGTCACAGAATAGCAAACCAAGCCATATTTTTCAACGTTTTTATTATATATATTTAAGACATCTATCCTAATGCATGTAAATATGAACAAATGTATAATTGCGAATATTTTCCATACATAAAAGACAGGGCATTAAATGAAACTTTGGATTAATATTTTATGCGTTTGGATACCAATACCACGCATCAGAAGACGTTTAAGAAATAAATTAAATCAAATATATTTTAGACAACACGACACCCCAAGTATTCTTTATAAAAACGCATGCAACAAACCATATATGCTGTGGTTCGACCATGCGTTGGGTGGCGGCACAGAAACTTATTCAAAAAGACAAATTAATAAATTAAATAATCATTACGAAATACTGTACATTCAATACAAACCAGAAACAAGATTATTTCATATAAGCCGAACACACAACAAACGTCACATATACACAACACCAAATACAGACGACATAAAAAGCGCATTAAAAAATATAAATGCCGACAAAATCGTCGTTAATAACTTGGTCGGCTACCCGAATACGGCAGAAATATTATCCGTAATAAAACACATTGCCACCACACAAAACAAACGCCCACACATATCCGTGCGCGGACACGACTTTCAATACATTTGCCCCAGTTTTAATTTAATTAACTGTGATGGAAACTATTGTAATTTAAGATACAAAAACGGCTGTGAAGAATGTTGGAAACGAAAAATTATGGACAACAACGCAACACAAAACACAATGTTAAAATCATACGCAACAACAATTGAACAATGGCGTAAAAACTGGAGTGATTTTTTAGAACATTGGGCCGATGAATTTATTGTTTTTTCAGAATCTATCAAAGATATTTTTATCGCTGCATATCCAAATATCGCAGATAAAATTATCGTCATACCGCACGAAACCCAAAATTTGAGACACGTAAACATTCGGCCACATAAAACAATTAATATTGCAATACTGGGCAATATATCACATCAAAAAGGCGCGTCCGTTGTTTGCGAAATGGCAAAGTATATTAGTAAAAATGAAAAAATTATAATTATTGGCAATATGCAAAATGCACCCGACAACATCCATATTCACGGCAAATATAAAACAGATGATTTACCAAAATTAATGGAACAATACGAAATAGACACCGTGTTTATTCCATCAATATGGCCGGAAACTTTTTCATACACAACATCAGAAGCGACGTCTATGGGATTACCGGTTGTCTGCTATGATTTAGGTGCGCCCGCAGAACGCATAAAACAATATAAACACGGTTTAGTATTAAAAGAAATTGCACCAAATAAAAATCTGGATGAAATTATTGAATTTATCAAAAGAGTAAAAAAATGAACACACCAAAAATTTCTGTTTTAACACCGATATACAATACTGCACACGACGCATTAAAGGCAATGATTGAAAGCATACTGACGCAGACATATGGCGATTTTGAATTCTTGATTTTGAACGACAGCCCCGACAACACTGCGTTAAAAGATATCGTTTTGTCATACGACGACAAACGTATTAAGTATATAGAAAATGAACACAATATGGGGATTACAAAATCGCGCAATAAATTGATTGAATTGGCACGTGGGCAATATTTAGCAATTGCAGACCATGACGATATTTCCACGCCAAACAGATTGGAATTAGAATCACAATTCTTGGATAAAAATCCACACGTTGGCGCAGTTGGCGGAAACATCATCGAAATAAAAGACGGCAAAGAACACCCAACCGCGCCCCGCCCCGTCAATGACCATGAAATCAAGATTTCTTTGATAAACGATGCGTATGTATGCAATCCTGTTCATTCGGGATGCATGATACGCAAATCCGTATTAGACACTTTTGGAATCAGATACAAAGAAGAATTTTCGCCATGCGAAGACAGGATGTTATTTATGGATTTAATACCATTTACTTTTTTCCATAATTTACCAGACGTGGTGTTAAAATACCTGTGGGACGGAAACAATACAACATTGCGACATTGGCAAAGAATGACCGATTTACCCCAGACAATTGTAGCCAATGCACGTGCAAAATATCCGATATACTATGATGAGTGGAAACGGTTACAAAAACATAAACCTGCCGAATTTACCAAGACATTTAGATTGTTTGGTTTAATACCATTTATCACAATCAAATCACACAGGGATTGTAAAAAAGTTTATCTGTTTGGCAAAATTCAATTAATGCGAATCAAATACAAATCAATGTAATTCGTCCGCCAATTCTGCAATTGCAATGGCATACCAATTGGAATTATTCCAACGTTTAATACGATAAAAATTTGGATAGGTTAAATATGCGATAATCGCCGGCTGGGACGCAATATCAACATCCATTTCAACCGTATCCGGGGTTTGCAGAGTTGCCTGTTCACGCATTTGGGTGACGTACGCAACATCTGCAACCAATCCAGCCGTCATATCCAGAACCGGCAAAGCAGAACCATCGGGATTCGTTACCCCCATCGCAGTCCATTGCGACAATGGTAACTTGGTTTGTCCGTCCAACAACGACAAATCAAAATCATAAGGCAATACGACACGACGCACAATACGTTCGTTTTTGTTCCACCCCAATTTATTCAGATAATTACCTGCACTGAACATCGCATCAGGCAAATTATTGATAATATCTGTGCGATTGTCGCCATCGCCGTCTGTACCATATTGATTTAGGGTCGTTGGAATAAATTGAAAATGCCCCATCGCACCCGCCCAAGAACCATGCATATTATTTATATCCAATCGATTTTTATCCGCAATACGCATTAATGCCAGCAATTGATTTGTAAAAAACGTTTCACGACGACCATCATACATCAATGTAAAAAATGCATCTTTTAATTTATGACGTGATTTTACCGCCCCATAATTCGATTCCATACCCCAAAACGCCAATATTATGTGCGGCGGAACACCAAAGCGAGATTCCACACGCGACAACAATGTTGGATATGTTTTGCGCATCTTTTTACCCGTTGCAATACGCGTTGGATTTACGGTACGCGCCAAGTAATCTTCCAACGTCAATTTGAATTCTGATTGATTTTTATCACTTTTCAAAATAGACGGTATCAACGCAAGGTTGTTTACCGTAGAATCAATTGTATCCGATGAAATGTTTTCGGATTCTGCACGTGCGCGAACATTATCTGTGATTGTGTACCAGCGATCCAAATCAAACACACCCGTTTCAGAATACGCAAATTGTGGCGCAATACAAGTCAAACAAAACAAGCACACAAATGTGATTCTGGGCATATGTAGTCCTTTGGGTCAGATATTAAAACGCGTATTTAATGCCAATATGCAATCCGAACGATTGCCATGTGGCACGTTTCAAAGAATTGCTGACATGTTCTGTGTGGGCAGGCACAGTTTCCAATAATGGCACATAGTAAACATTGCCGTATTCATCAATGACTTCTTCCATAACATATTGGCCATTTTCATCCATTACGTATTGCGATGTTTCCGCGATATACAGTTCGCCGGGGATATTGCCAACATGGAAAAAGTTTGTATCAACTTTTAATGACAATTGCAAACGATCCGACAATTTGTAATTGTATTCCATTTCCGCCAAATAAGAGTACGCACCATTGTCGCCTTCGTCCAAGAAACTGGGGTTCTGTTGCCAATCTGTACGGTTTGGCCACATACCTTCGGATGAATATTTTGGCATACCAAATTGCATATAAAAACGTAATTTATCTTTTAACGTTACCTGTTTTTCAATCTCTAGCCCGACGTAAAATCCAGACCACGTTGTATTATAGATATGCGTCGTACCGCCAACAACAACCGGACCGTCACCGCCAATAATTACACATTCACCCGCGCCAACACCCCACGGCACAGTCCCCATTGTAATTTCATAATCGCCGGTTATCAACGCATCACCCAAAGTCAGGAAACCATCAATGCTGCCCGTCGGGGTATTTGTTACAACTTTGATATCTTCGGGCGACATACATACTTGGTACCAATCAGATGGCGCAGCCATACCAACAGGCACCGCATAATAATTACCCAATTCATCACCAAAGATATATTCGCCACCGTTTGTCATCAATGGCAAATAAATCCCAGGGTTCGGATAATAATGATTGGACATTTCCAAATTATGTTTGAAAATTTCATACCCAAATGTTGGCGACAGTTTCCATCCACCTATATCCCAGACGTGATGGGCAGAAATACCAAAACGAAAATGATCACTGCGCCCAGATTGGTCGCCCATTGATATTGTAAAAATACCATAATATGGGTCAGAACCATCAAATGGTTTCAAGTCATAGTCCATAGACAGACCGCCGTGCGACATTTCACCGCGACTGTATTCACCAAAGACAGATAAATCAAATTCACGCAAACTGAAATTATGGCGCGCACCGACATACAATTCGTTCCACACCATATCATCCCATTCCAAAATAGAATTTACACCCGTTTCAAATTCAAAATCTGCAAAACGACGTGAATATCCCGCATACATTGTTGTTGCAGGTTCCGACGCCACCGGCATTGCAATACCATTGGCCGTCATTCCACCCGTATAGCCGGGGACATATTGGGCGCGTGGAACTTGGTACGTTTGTGTACGCGTTCCAACAACCTGTTTAACACCGGATTTACCAACGTATTTGGTATAACCTTGGTTAGCATATTGGCCATACGCAACCTGATTTGCGGTTGGCGTGGCAGATGTTTGATAGTACGAAGGCACCCCTTCGTTCGCAGCCAATGCCACAAACGGCGCAAAAATGCCCGACAAAAATAAAACCTTTCCCGCCTTCATAGTAAACTTTGCATTTATTATATCATAAATTTATTGATTAAAAAAGTATTTTCATTTACCACTTGCACATTAGATTTCACGTTGTAAAATGCCAAACATGATACAAAACAGACCCCATAATATATACATACACGTACCTTTTTGCATGTCTAAGTGCAATTATTGCGCGTTTTTTTCACACGCATGCGCCACACCAGATTGGGATAAATATACAGTCGATATATGCGACGAAATTCGTTACTGGGGCGAAAAGTTGGGTCGTATTTCTGTACCAACCATATTCTTTGGGGGTGGCACACCATCTTTGATGCCAATTAAATACTTTGAACGCATTATGTGTCAACTGGGGAAACACTTTGATATATCAAAAACCGATGAAATCACATTGGAATCCAACCCCAAAACCATTACCCGTGAACAAGTTGCCGACTTTCAGCGTGCCGGAATAACACGTTTATCCATCGGAATACAAAGTTTTAACGATGAAAAATTACGTTTTTTGGGGCGCAAGCACTCTGCACGCGACGCATATGATTTAATTGACAGCGCCAACAAATGCGGACTGCGCGTATCGGGCGATTTTATATATGGTTTACCAAACGAAAATGTCGATGACGTCATTTACACATGCAAACAAATTAACGATATCGGTTTGCAACATTGTTCTATGTACGAATTAACAATCGAACCAGACACACCATTTGGCAAAATGAATTTAGATATGCCAACCAATGAAACAATGGCACAAATGTATGTAGCGATTGCCGAAAACTTAAAATTGCCACGATACGAAGTTTCAAATTATGCAACCAAAGGCAACGAATGCAGACACAACCAAAATGTTTGGGATGGCCAACCATATATCGGTATCGGCCGTGGGGCAGCGGGACGAATTTACGTTGATAACACTTGGTATGAACAACGTGGCGACAATGCAGAATTCACCCCTTTATCAACCGAAGCACGCGCAACAGAAATGATTATAACCGGTCTGCGCACAATACGTGGTTGCAGGTTGACAGACACAATAAAAAACGTTATTGATATGGACTGGGTCATTTCAAACCCAGACATGGTAAAAATTCAAAACGAACATATTTGCGCAACCACAACAGGTATGTTGGTCTTGGATGATTTAATCGTTAAATTGGTGAAATAAAAATGGAAGGAAAAACATTAAATATTATCGGAATCATTGCGGTCGCAGGCGCAATTATATTCGCACACAATATCACAAAGGAGAAAACATTGAACGCAGGTATCAAAATTGAAAATATGGATATGTCCGTCAAAGCCGGTGACGACTTTTACAATTATGCAACACGCGGTTGGCAGGTGGCCCACCCTATTCCCGACGACTATTCCAGATTTGGCGCGTTCGAAGTTTTGCGTAACACAAATTTAGAACGCACACGTCAAATTGCCGAAAATGATAATGGCAAAATTGGTATGCTGTACAAAATCGCAATGGATGCAGATAAATTAAATGCGGACGGAATTAAACCTGTTCAAAAATACTTGGACGAAATAGATACATTAACCCGTGCAGATTTGCCAAAATATCTGGGTAACGTATTTAAGTTTTCATCTGCTTTCTGGGGCGATGGCGTTGCGTTAGATGAAATGGACAGCGAACATTTCTTGTACAACATCGGTCAAAGTGGATTGGGATTATCGCGCGATTATTACTTTGATACCGACGCCAAGTCCATCGAAGTCAGAAAAAAATACAAAGAATTTATCGCCAAACAAATGAAAAACTTTGGATTGGATGTAGATGTTGAAAAATTATATAAATTAGAAGAACGTATGGCAAAATCGTTCTATCCAAAAGAAAAACTGCGCGACCCACATGCAAACTATCACAAAATGAGTGTCGCAGAAGTAAAAGAAAAATTCGCAGGGTTTGATTGGGATACTTTCCTAACCGCACGTGGTGCAACAGCGGCAGAATTTATCAATATCGCCCAACCCGAAGCAATCACAGAATCAATCGCAATCATAAATGATACAGATATGGAATTAATTAAAACATATTTGAAATATCGCATCATTGGCGCGGCAGATTCTGTATTAGATGATAAAACATACGATATATCATTTGATTTCTATAACCGAACAATGGCGGGACAAAAAGAACCAAAGCCACGTTGGAAACGTGCGGTATCTATGTTGGACGGTTCTTTGGGCGAAGAAATCGGCCGATTGTACGTTGCACAATATTTCTCCGGCGACGCAAAACAACGCATGCAGACATTGGTAAAGAATTTACAGCGCGCATACGCAGACCGCATTGAAAATTTAGATTGGATGTCCGACGAAACACGCGAAAAAGCATTGGAAAAATTATCCACTTTCCGCGCAAAAATTGGATATCCGGACAAATGGCGTGACTATGACGCATTGGAAATCAAAGACGATTCTTTGTGGGATAATATGGTGCGCGTCGCACAGTTCGAAGATGAATTTTGGATTAAAAAAATTGGTCAGAAAAAAGATCCAAATATTTGGTATATGAACGCACACGAAGTGAACGCTTATTACGACCCGTCCACAAACGAAATCTGTTTTCCGGCCGGAATATTGCAATATCCCTTCTTTGATATGTCGGCAGACGACGCATTTAACTATGGCGCAATCGGCGCAGTTATTGGACACGAAATGACACACGGTTTTGATGATTCCGGACGCCACTTTGATAAAGACGGAAACATGAAAGATTGGTGGACCGCCGAAGACGCAGACGGATTCAATAAACGCGCCAATGTCATGAAGGAATTCTTTGACAAAATCAAAATTAACGACGAAGTTTATGCAAACGGCGAATTTACGTTGGGCGAAAACTTGGCAGATTACGGTGGCGTTACAATATCATTTGATGCGTATAAAAAATATGGCACACCATCCGCAGACATTGCAAATATGACGGCAGATATGCGTTTCTTTGTCGCATATGCAGGCGCATGGGCACAAAACATTCGCGCAGATGAAGAACTGCGATTGACCAAAGTTGATGAACATTCGTTGGGCAAAAACCGTGTTAATGGAATTTTGCCACACGTGACCGCGTGGTACGATGCATTTGGTATTACAAGCGATGACAAAATGTTCATTGATGCCGATGCACGTGTAAAACTGTGGTAATAATAAGAATTCACAAATAATTGCATTCGTGTTTTTTTGTGGTAAGATTGTCCGATAAAAACATAAAAAAGGACAATAAATATGACAATTGGCGAAATAGCCCCAGGAAAATTGCCACCAAAGAAAATGAATGCAATTATTGAAATTCCTGAAAACGGGCACGTTAAATACGAAATTGATAAAGAAACAGGACTGTTAAAAGTAGACAGAATTTTGCACGCACCTATGGCATATCCTGCGAACTATGGATATTTCCCAGGTACATTGGGTGATGATGGTGACCCATTGGATTGTGTTGTGGTATGTAATGCCCCACTGCGCCCCGGCGTTATTATCGAAGTACGCCCAATCGGCGCACTGTTAATGGAAGACCAAGCGGGCGGCGACGAAAAAATCATCTGTGTGCCACGCGATAAAATCGACCCATATTATGAAAACATCGAATTTATTGAACAATTGCCAGAAATTCTGCGTTCTAAAATCGAATATTTCTTTCAGCACTATAAAGATTTGCAACCACATTCTTGGTCAAAAATCACCGGTTGGGCCGATCGTGCAGCTGCAGACAAATTAATAATGGAAAGTATCGACAGATATTGGCAACACAAACGTCAAGCGCAATAAACACTTGCGTTTGAACGCTATATCTTTATAATCAAAACGGAAATTCTAAAAGAGGTATAAATATGGCATCATTTATTGCAAACGATATGCGTGTGGGTTGGGTTATTTCACACAATGGAAAAAGATATTCGGTCACATCAATCACAAAAGTTAAACCGGGTAAAGGCGGCGCATTTGTTCAGGCCGACCTGCGTGATATTGATTCCGGCAACAAAGGTGGCGACCGTTGGCGCGCAGAAGACAAAGTTGAAAAATTGATGGTCGAAGATTTCGATTGCCAATATTTGTATGCAGACGGCAGCGATGCATTCTTTATGAATTTGTCTGATTATGAACAATTCACAATGCCTGTTGATTCGTTGGGCGATATGATGAAGTTCTTGGTCCCAGAAATGGTTGTAAAAGCCAACTTTGTAGAAGGCCAACCAGTATCCATTTCTTTGCCAAAAACAGTTGTCGCAACGGTTGAAGAAACAGAACCTGCGTTGAAAGGACAAACCGCAACCAGCAGCGGTGGCAAACCAGCCATCTTGGATAACGGTGTCCGTGTTCAGGTTCCTGTATTTATTGAACAAGGCGAAAGAATTGTCGTTAATACAGAAACATTGGAATATGTAGAACGTGCAAAATAATATAAAGCGGGGCAACACCCCGTTTTTTATTTACATATCGAAACAAGTAAAAAAAATCCCCCAAACGGGGGATTTTTTATATCGAATATCGATTATTCTGCATCTGCAGTTGTTTCTTCGACAACCGGTGCTTCTTCTGCTGCTTCGGCAACTTCTTCTTCGACTTCTTCTACTTTTTTAGAGCCAAAAGTCAAAGATTTGCCAGCAACCAAGGCGTTAATTTCGTCTTGAGATTGTGCAACATAGATTTTAACAGGAACGATAACATCCGGATGCAAGGCAATAGATGTTTCGAATACACCAACAGATTTAATTGGTGCACCCAACATAACCTGAGCAGATTCAACAGATACGTTTGCAACGTCTTTCAACATACGTGCAACGTCACGTGTGGATACAGAACCATACAATTGGCCGGTATCGCCCGCTTGGCGAATCATATGCAATTTTGCATTGCGTACCGCGTCAACGTTTGCTTCGGCGTTTTTCTTAGCGGCTTCTTGACGTGCGGTCAATTCTGCTTTTTTCGCTTCGAACAACGCAATGTTTTCACGTGTGTAACGCATCGCTTTGCCATTTGGCAACAAATAGTTACGTGCATAACCGGTTTTAACTTCGACTGCATCGCCGATGTTACCCAATTTTGTGATTTTTTCTGTCAAAATAACTTTCATTTTATCTGTCCTTATTTTTTATAAGTTAGAGCATACGCCCAAATTATTAACCCAAGTTGTTACGAACAAATGGCAACAAACCCAAATGACGTGCACGTTTGATGGCAACCGCCAAAGCACGTTGATCTTTCTGGGAAACGCCACTGATACGAGATGGCACAATTTTACCACGTTCTGTGATATAGTGTGACAATGTTTTTGTATCTTTGTAATCGATAACTTTACCCTTTAATGGGTTAGATTTTTTACGATAAATTGCTGCACGAACTGCCATTATTCTGCCTCCTCGGTGTTCTTTTTCATCATGATAGAAGGTGTTGAAGCCAATTCGTCAACACGTACGTTCAAGAAACGGATAACGTCTTCATCAATACGCGCACGACGTTCCAATTCTGTAATTTTATCGCCACCCATTTCAATGTTCAACATAACATAGTGAGCTTTGCGATTTTTACGGATGATGTATGCCAAATTTTTCAATCCCCAGAATTCTGTGGTTTTAACATCACCGCCCAATTCTTTGATGATTTCAGAGAATTTAGCCGCTTTTTCTTTTACCTGCGGTTCGGTCAGGTCCTGACGAAATACCAGGACGCTTTCATAGTAAGCCATTTTATTTCCTTTGGTTTAATCAGCCGACAACACCATTGTCATCAGCAGGAACGCCGTAAATTATGCCAAGTTTCAAACAAAAATCAAGCACTTTTTTTATTGCCGCGAATCCGCACGTTGAATAACCGCAGTAAAGGTCGCTTCGGCAACTTTTTTGCCACCAACAAACGCAATACCATGGAATTTGTACAATTTCATCTTGGTCATCAATAATTCAACATGCAATTCCAATTTATCACCGGGGCGAACCATGTGCGAAAACTTGATTTTTTCCATAGTCGTAAAGTAACCCAACATTCCGGCACGTTCTTCATCCGTCATACGTGCAAACGCAACATAGCATGCCGTTTGAGCCAACGCTTCGACCTGTAATACGCCGGGCATAATTGGATCACCAGGAAAATGGCCGGCACACCAAAATTCATCATCACGAACGTATTTTATGCCAACCGCACTGGAATCATTATATTCACGAATTTCATCCACCAATCGCATATCACCACGATGGGGAATTATATTTTCAATTTTTTTTGCGTCTATCATATTCCTTTCCTTGTACTGTTTATTTAATATATTTGGACATATTTATAGGGAATTATTTCTTGGTATTTTTACGCAACCATGCATAGTGACGCATAAATTCTGTACCAGGGCCGGCAGGATATCCCATATGACTTTCACCCGCAGGTATATTACGGAACACACCACTGTTCGCACCAACAGACGCATCATCGCCAATCTTGACACCATTGGCGACCCCAACATGGCCGCCCAATAAAACCCTGTCACCGACAACAACGCCGCCGGCAATACCAACACCACTGGCCAAGAAACATTCGTTACCAATAACAACACCGTGTGCAATTTGGCATAAATTATCAATCTTGGTACCATCACCAACACGGGTGTCGGTCATAGCACCACGGTCAATACAACTGTTCGCACCAACCGATACACGGTCCCCCAATACGACACGGCCAACGTGCGGGATAAATACATTTTTGCCATCTTGACGGGTATAACCAAAACCATCTTTGCCAATAACCGCACCAGAATTTATAACAGAATCCGCACCAATCGTCGCATTTTCAATGTGCGCACCACTGTGTACCACCGTGCCACGCCCCAACACCACGTTGCGACCAATATAGGCATATGGATAAATCTTGACATCAGGTTCAATCACCGCACCACGTTCAATCGTCACAAATTGCGCAACATAGTTGGTGCGTTTCTTGCGAAAAAATACACCACGATCGATATGGGCATTTTTACTTATCCCATAGCGAGGTTTTTCACGATAAATTTCGCCCAAGATTTTAACAATATTGCCACGTGGACTGTCGGTTATTAACAAGGTTGCGCCGGCCGGTGCGTGATGCGCCATTTCAGGTTGAACCAAAATAACCGTTGCACGGGTTTTTTGCAAAACTTCGATAGGTAAAATCTTGAAAGCGTTGCTGTTTTGTTCTGTGGAATAAAACGCCAATTGACCCGCACGGGCATCCGCAATTGGTGCCACACCACGTACAGGCGCGTTTGCATCGCCACGTAATTCCAGACCAAATTTGGCCGCCAATGCGCCGGCTGTTGTTTTATTTGCCGCCGGCATGAACAAATTCTTTATAATGTTTATCATAGCCCCGTGATTATAAATTAAAAAAAATCAGTCCGCCACATTTTTATAAATGTATTTTTACCTTGCTTTTTGCCGAATCGTATTTATAATACATGGTGTTCTTAGAAGTAATTTTGGGGGCGGGGTTGAAAAACCCCGCCCTTTCGGTAAGACATGTAATAAACGCGAAGGAGTATATAAATGTCTTTTGTATCTATGCCACGTCAGGATTTATTGTTAGCAATCGATTCTTTGGCCCAAGAAAAACAAATCGACCGCGAAGTGGTTGTTGAATCTTTAGAGGCCGCAATCGCAAAAATCGCAAAACACAAATATGGCGAAGAATTTAATATCACCGCAACAATCGACCGCAAAAATGGCGCAATCTATGTAAAGCGTTTATTCGATGTTATCAATTCACCAGAAGACGCAGGTGAAGATTACGACCCAAATACTATGTTGACCGTCGCACAGGCAAAAAAATATGCAAAAAACCCTGTTGCAGGCGATGTAGTGGAAGACGCCCTGCCCGAACCTGAATTCGGACGTATGGCGTTCCAAACCGCAAAACAAATGATGACCGCACGCGTTCGTGACGCAGAAAAAGGCCGTCAATTCGAAGAATTCAAAGACAATATTGGCGATATCGTCAGTGGCGTTGTAAAACGTATTGAATTTGGCAACGTATTCGTAGATATCAACGGCAAAGCCGAAGGTTACATCAAAGGCACAGAATTAATCCCAGGCGAAAGATTGGCCGTTGGCGACCGTGTGCGCGCTTTGATTATGGACGTTGCACGTTCGAACACAGGTCCACAGATTTTCTTGACACGTACACACCCAATGTTCATGGAAAAACTGTTCGTTCAAGAAGTACCAGAAATTTATGAAGGCGTTATCAAAATTAAATCTGTATCGCGCGCCCCAGGTTCACACGCAAAAATCGCCGTTGAAACACAAGACCCATCTATTGATGCAGTTGGTATGACCGTTGGTATCAAAGGCACACGCATTCAACCGGTTATCAATGAATGCCACGGCGAAAAAATCGACGTTATTTTGTATTCTGAAGACCCTGCGGTGTTCATTGTTAACGCTATGCAGCCGGCAAAAGTTGCAAAAATCATCGTTGATGAAGATACACGCAGCGCCGCCGTTGTCGTTAACGAAGATCAACAATCTTTGGCAATTGGTCGTCGCGGTCAAAACGTTCGTTTGGCTTCACAATTGACCGGTTGGAATATCGACGTTATGAACGAAGTTGAAGAACAAGAAAGACGCGCAAAAGAATTCAAAGAAAAAACTGAATTGTTCATTGGCGGATTGGACGTTGATGAAATGATTGCACAATTGCTGATTACAGAAGGTTTCCGCACCATCGAAGAAATTGCATTTGTCGATATCGCAGAATTAGAAGCCGTCGAAGGGTTCAACCCAGAATTGGCCGCAGAATTACAAAAACGCGCAAAAGATTATTTGGGTAAAGTCGAACAGGACTATTTGGATAACGGCCACAAAATTGGTATGTCCGATGATTTGTTGAAATTTGACTTTATTAAACGTCCAACAATTATGAAACTGGGTGAAGCAGGCATTAAATCTTTGGAAGATTTGGCCGATTTGGCGACAGATGAATTGGTTGAAATTTTGGGCGAAGACAATATGTCAAGCCGCTTGGCCGGACGCATCATTATGAAAGCGCGCGAATTGGCATACGATATTAAACAGGACAATGAATAATCATCTGTCCGACCAATATAAACGGAGTGAAAATATATGGCAACATTGACACTGGGAAAATCTGTTACAACCGATGCGGTGCGCAGCAAAAAAGGCGACGCAGTATTCGTTGAAAGACGCAGACGCGTCATCGCCCCCGGCAACAAAGAATTAAGGGACGAACCAAACGCACCAACAACACCAAAAAATGCCGCAGATGAAAAACTGCGCGCGGTGTTGGCCGCCGCAAAAGCGCGTGAAGAAGAACGTAAACAACGCGAAGCCGCCGAAGAGGCCGCGCGCGCCGCACGTGCCGCAGAAATCGAACGCGAAACACGTGAATACGAACAAGTACGCGAACAGTTGGCTGCACGCGAAAATGCAAACAACAATGCCAATGATGCCAACGAAGAAAAAGCGCAACCGGCACGCAATAATAAACCAACGCCGACGCAAAAAACGTTTACAAATAACGCAGTTGCCGGCGCAAATCGCAAAGGCCGCAATAACGACGACGAAGACGGACACGCAAATAAATTCGCAAATAAAAAGGACTTTAAAAAATCCGGAAAAATTCATTTGCACGATATCGTTATGGGTGGCGACGGTGATGACGATGATGAAATCGGATTGCGTGGCGCAAATCGCCGCAGGTCGGAAGCATCGCTAAAACGTTTCCGCGAAAAAGCACGTGCGGTATTTTCCGCCCCACAAAAGGTTGAACGCGTTGTTACATTGGGCGACACCATTACCGTTAAGGACTTGGCCGCAGCAATGGCAGAAAAAGTCGGCAACGTTATCAAAAAATTAATGGAAATGGGTATGATGGCTTCGGTAAACCAATCAATCGACGCAGATACCGCAGAATTGATTGCGACCGAATTCGGAGCAACCGTTAAACGTGTTGACGTCAAACCATATGCCGAACAATTGGAACGTGGTCCAAACCCAGAAAAATTGGCCCCACGCGCACCGGTTGTTACCGTTGTGGGACACGTTGACCACGGAAAAACTTCTTTGTTGGACGCATTTCGTAACGCAAACGTTGCCGCAGGTGAAGCCGGTGGCATTACCCAGCATGTATCTTCGTACGAAGTTAAGACACCATCGGGTGAAATGATTACTTTCTTGGATACGCCGGGACACGAAACATTTACCGCAATGCGTGCACGTGGTGCACAAATGGCAGATATCGTTGTATTGGTTGTGGCGGCAAATGATTCAATTATGCCACAGACAATCGAAGCGATTAACCATATTCGCGCCGCAAAGGTTCCTTTTATTGTCGCAATCAACAAAATCGATTTGCCAGAAGCAAACCCAATGCGTGTAAAAACCGATTTGTTACAACAAGAAGTACAAGTCGAAGAAATGGGTGGCGATGTACAATGCGTTGAAATTTCTGCAACAAAAAAAATCGGTCTGGACAAATTGGAAGAAGCAATCTTGTTACAGGCAGAAATGATGGAATTAAAAGCAGACCCAGAAATGCCTGCTGTTGCGTTCGTGGTCGAAGCAAAACAAGAAAAAGGATTGGGTGCAGTTGCAACCGTGTTAATGCGTCAAGGTACATTGAAAATCGGTGACGTATTCGTTGTTGGCGAAACTTTTGGTCGCGTACGTGGTTTGATAAATTCTGCCGGCGAACGCGTAAAGTCCGTTAAACCGGGACAGCCCGTCGTTGTGTTGGGATTAAATACCGTTCCAAGTGCAGGTGACGAATTACGCGTAATGGAAACAGAAGCACAAACACGTGAAGTTGCCGCATATCGCGCACAGAAAGCAAAAGACAAAGCAAATGCGGTTAAACGTTCCAGTTTGGAAGAATTGTTCGCAAAACGCGATGAAGGCAAAAAATTAATCTTGCCGGTCGTATTGCGCGCAGACGTACAGGGCTCGGTCGAAGCGATTAGCGATATGGTAAAGGATATTAACACAGATAAAGTTGGTGTAGATATCTTGTCCGCAGGCGTTGGCCAGATTACCGAAGGCGATATCCGTTTGGCAACCGCATCAGGCGCCGTCATTATCGCATTTAATGTACGTGCGGATTCGGTCGTTCGTGATATGGCACGCAGCAACGGTGTCGACATCAGATACCACAGTGTTGTATATCGCATCACAGACGAAATCAAAGAAATCTTGTCTGGTAAATTGGCACCAGAAAGAAAAGAAAACTTTATTGGTTACGCCGATGTTATCGCACTGTTTACCGTTGGCAAAGGATTACGTGTGGCAGGTTGTCGTATGACCGAAGGCACAATCAAAAAAGATGCCTTTGTACGCTTGTTGCGCAACAACGTTGTTATTTACGATGGTAAAATCGGACAATTGCGTCGCGAAAAGAACGAAGTAAAAGAAGTATCCGGTGGGGTTGAATTTGGTATGTCATTTGATAAATACAATGACTTAAAAGAAGGCGACCGTGTCGAATGCTATGAAGTAGAAGAAATTCGCGCACAAATATAAACACACCCGCCAATCGGCGGGTTTTTATTTGACATAAAATTTAATCGTTGTATAATTGATGGGATGTTTGAATTTATGAAAATCTTTTCTGATGTAAAATGTTGGCGCACCGCCGCCTGAACTGTTTTTGCGCCACGCCCACGGCGTTGTTAAATTTTGGGCTTTCATTTAACAAACAAAACAATTAAAATATAATCCAGAAAAGGTAAATAATTATGACAGATAAAATCGTATTAACCGGAATTAAGCCAACCGGTATGCCACATTTGGGCAACTATATCGGCGCATTAAAACCAATGATTGAATCATCAAAAACACAGAAATCAATTATGTTTATCGCCGACTTGCATGCGTTAAATACTATATATGACCCAAAAGTAATCCGCGAACATACATATCAAGCCGCCGCAATTATGATGGCGTTGGGTATTGATTTGAATAACACTTTGCTGTTCCGCCAATCGGATATAGAACAAATATATCAATTAAACACTATACTGATGAACGTCACCCCCAAAGGTTTAATGAACCGCGCGCATTCATACAAAGCCGCAATGGATAAAAATATCGCAAATGGTACAGATGTTGATGCGGGGGTTAATATGGGACTATATACATATCCGATTTTAATGTCGGCAGACATTTTGTTATATGGCGCAGACATCGTGCCGGTTGGTGCAGACCAAAAACAACACGTGGAATTTGCACGTGACATCGCAGGATACTTTAACAATATTTATGGCACAACATTTAAAATGCCTGAACCGGTTATCGGCAAAGAAACAGGTCTTATTCCGGGTTTAGACGGCCGAAAAATGAGTAAATCGTACGACAATACCATTCCTTTGATGGCGCCAGAAAAAGAATTAAAAAAGAAAATTATGCGCATCATCACGGACTCTAAGACACCAGAAGAATCAAAGGACCCAGAAGAATCCACAATTTTCCAATTGTACAAACACTTTGCGACCGATGCAGAAATTGCAGAATTTGCAGATATGTTTCGACGTGGGGGCATGGGATATGGTACGGCAAAAACGATACTGTTTGAAAAAATTAACACATCTTTGGGCGCCGCACGTGCGGAATACGAACGATTAATGGCAAACAAACACGAAATTGATGCGGTATTAGATAACGGCGCGGCAATGGCACGTAAAATCGCAGACCGTATGATGACGCGCGTTAAAAAAGCCGTTTTGGGATAATTAAATCAGGAGAGAGAATATGAAAAAAACTTTTATTTGGGTTGGCACAGTAATTGGGGCGGCCGCTGTGATGTCTTTGGCATTTGATGTGCTGCAAGCACCAGTTGCACCAAAAACAATTTCCGTCGTTGGCGAATGTTTAACCAGCGCACCAAAAGACAAAACCGCAATCACACTGCGCGTGACGGCCGTTGCACCAACCACAGCCGCATCTATGCGTGATGCAACCACACAAATGGCGGACATTATCGCATACTTGAAAACACAAACGGTTGAAACACAAACCACACAATTTAATTCGTTTGAAAAAACCGAATGGAATCGCGAATTACAAAAATCCGAAGTATTGGGCATAGAAACAAATATTGCCGTCGAAGTGTCTGCAGATAATATCACAGCAATTGAAACCATTTTGACTAAATTCGCCGGTCAGAAAAATGTTTATACAGAAAATCTGCGTATGTATACCAGCGCAAAGGTATTAAAACCAATTATGGAAGAATGTATGTCTGTCGCGGTTGAAAATGCACGCATACGCGCAAACGCATTGGCCGCAGGCGATGGTAAAACTGCGGGTCGGATGTTGTCCGTATCGTATGGGACAGATACGTCTTATAACCCGACACCGCTGTATCCAACTGTACGTATGGCAAAATTAGCCGCCAATACAGGTTCCGCATTTGAAGCAACAGACACAATCGTCGCAAAAGACACAGACGTATCCGTTTCTGTAAATGCAATATTTGAAATAAAATAAGGTCACGTATGAATGATGCCGTTGCGGATTTTATAAATTACTTGAAACAAACGAAACACTATTCGGAACACACCGCAACGGCATACGAACGTGACATTTCAGATTTTTTGAAATTTTATGTAAAATTTTCCGGCGCAACACCATCCCTGAAAGATATGGCGCATTTGGATACTATATTTTTCCGTTCTTTCTTGGCCGATTGTCAAAGACGCAAACTGGCACATAAATCAACCGCACGCGCACTGTCATCTGTACGTGTTTTTTTTAAGTATTTAATAAAAAAATACGGCATAAAAAACGAAGCCATAGGATTAATATCTTCGCCAAAAGTGCCACGCAAATTATCCAAAGCAATCGATGCAATTGATGTTAAAAATATGCGTGATGCAATCGATAGTATAGATGCAGCAGAACCGTGGATTGCGGCACGCGATTGGGCGTTGGTGGTATTATTGTTTGGATGCGGACTGCGAATATCCGAAGCATTGGGATTAACCAACCGCAATATCCAAGGCCACCCCGAAGTATTAAGCATTGTCGGCAAAGGAAACAAAGAAAGATTGGTGCCGGTTCTGCCAATTGTTTGGGACGCAATTGATAAATATATTAAACTGCGCCCATTTGGAAACGATGCCGACGACGAATTATTTCGCAGCGTACGCGGGTTGCCAATGTCGGCACGTATGGCCGAGAAAGTTGTAGAAAATTTAAGACATTGGTTGCAATTGCCCGACTATGTCACGCCACACGCATTACGCCACACATTTGCAACCGCATTGTTGGCCGGCGGGGCAGATTTACGTAGTTTGCAAGAATTATTGGGACATTCATCATTGTCCACAACCCAGTTATACACCAAAGTAAATATGGCGGAAATTTCCAACATATACGCACACGCACACCCACGTGCCAAGAGTTAATTTTTTATTACCACAATTGAATTTTATGTTTTTTTAGTGTATAATATGCGTGAATCCAAAGGGATTTGGGTTCGGGCCTTCGAAAAGCCCATTACACACGGTGCGAAAGCATCGTAATCCGATGTAATATCGGTGCCGTTCGCACCGTTATTTTTACCCCACCATATACGGTCGGGGTGCCGTTGTTATATATTGAAAGCAACGGGGTTATTTGTGTAATGACTTTTCGAACACCCCGACCGCCATTTCCCAATGGCGGTTGTTTTTTATGTTGTACCGAATGGGGGGGACGGGACAATGGCAAAGCATACGTTAGACGCGGCAAACAAGGCAAAAAATGATGAGTTTTACACACAATATAAGGACATAGAAAAAGAATTAATAAATTATGCACGCCATTTTCGTGGCAAGGTTATTTATTGCAACTGCGATGACCATAATGGGATTGGACTGGGGACACCAAAGTCAAATTTTTTGAAATATTTGGCGGATAATTTTCAGGCATTCGGAATAAAAAAAGTAATCGCCACACATTTTGAAGCCGACAAACGTTCCACAATGTATATTTTGGACAAAGATAACACGGGAGACGGTTTTATCTGCGCCGAAGACATATCGGAAATACCAATGCGGGGAGATGGGGATTTTAGGTCCGACGAATGCATTGAATTATTAAAACAGGCAGACATCGTGATAACCAATCCACCATTTTCATTATTTCGGGAATACGTTGCCCAGTTAATAAATTATAAGAAAAAATTTATAATTATTGGGAACATTAATGCAATTACATATAAAGAGATATTTGCTTTAATTAAAAATAATATGATTTGGGTGGGTTACGGCTTCAATTTGTCTATGGTCTTTAAGACCAAGTACAAAAATACATTGGAGGCAAACAGAAAGTTCGTCCAATCCAAAGGTTATAATCCCGATGACAATTATATAAAAACACCTGCAGTTTGTTGGTTTACAAATGTGGAACACAACAAACGAAATGAGGTTTTAGATACAGGAAAGCAATATTATGGATTTGAAGACATGTACCCTAAATACGATAACTGTGACGCGATAGAAGTGTCTAAGGTTTCAAATATTCCAATGGATTATGATGGTACAATGGGGGTACCGATTACATTTTTAGATAAATATAACCCAGATCAGTTTGAGATAGTTAAATTTAGGAAAGGCGATGACGATAAGGACTTGTCAATAAATGGCAAATGTCCATATTTTAGAATTTTAATCCGCAAGAAAAAAGGAAATTAAAATGGTTATGAAAACAACAACACCGATTATCACTATTCGCGACTTGGTCGATGGATATTGTGACCGTGGACAAAATGGTGTCGTGGCTTTGGGTGGCAAATTAAATGTACGCCCCGCATATCAACGCGCATTTGTATATGAACCCGCAGACCGTGACCGTGTTATGACTTCGGTTTACAACGGTTTGCCATTGAACAGTATGTATTGGGCACGAAATTCAGATGGAACGTTTGAAGTTATCGATGGACAACAACGTATAATTTCTATTTGCCAATATATGACAAACGATGACGGAAATGGAAATCCAATTGCGATAAACTTTAATAAAAAAATGAACCAAGTGTTTACAGGACTGTCGCCGGAAAAACAAAATGAAATTTTGGACTATCGTTTACAGGTCTTTATTTGCGACGGAACCGATGATGAAAAGTTAGAGTGGTTTCATACCATTAATATTGCCGGCAAACAAATGACCAACCAAGAATTACTAAATGCAAATTATACCGGCAAATGGTTAAGTGACGCCAAAGCATACTTTTCAAAAAAATCGAATAATCCCGCAATCAATTGCGCTTTTTACGATAACGATGAACGCAAAACATTGTTGGCACAAAATGGCATGGATGCAAACCGCCAAGAATTGTTGGAAACCGTACTGAGATGGATTACCAATTCCGCAACATCGGATTACGATAAAGAAAAACATTGTTGCCCAGATGTCGCAGAATATATGGCGACACACCGTGACGATGATAATGCGGGTGAACTGTGGGCATACTATCAAAATGTCATTGCGTGGGTAAAACAAACTTTCCCAAATTATCGCAAAGATATGAAAGGTCAAGAGTGGGGATTGCTGTATAACAAGTATAACAACAATGCATACGACCCCGTCGTTTTGGAACAAGAACTGACGCGATTATATGATATATACCTGACCGACCCAGATGGATTAAAGAAAGGCGGATTTTACGAATATATATTATCGGGCGACAGAACTATGATTTGGCATCGTGCGTTTCATGAAAAGCAACAACGTCAAGCATTTATAAACCAAGGTAAAAAATGCGGTGGTCGATGCGGACGCGAAATGCCCATAGATAAATTAGAGGCACACCATAAAATCGCTTTTGCCGACGGTGGCGAAACCGTGATTGAAAACTGTGTTATGCTGTGCCACGACTGTCACGCGGATATAACAGCAAAGCAAAACCAAAAACGATAAGTCATTCATGCAGGGCGGTGATGATTTCTGCAAAATTGTCACGAACATCGCCGTCGGCATTTATATATGAAAATTTAATGTGTGGTGCGGTGCGCAACCATTCAATCGCGGGCATTGTGACCGTGCGATATAATTCCAACCTGCGACGAATTACATCGGGATTTGCATCGTCGGCACGATTGCCACCTTCACGAATACGCTTGTTAATACGGGCAATCAAAATATTTTCGGGAACATGCAGATATAAAACATGCACATTATGTGTCGTGGCATAGGTTTCAACCAGCCATTGGGCCTGAGTTAATTTACGTGGAAAACCGTCCAAAATAGTGTCACGGGTATTCGATATACGTTCACGCATCATATCAAACAGCAATTCATCCGGCACCAGATTTCCACCCGCAATCGTACGACCGATTTCCGAATCCGCCGGCATTGTACGCAAAATCGCCCCGACTTCGATATGATCATAATCGCGACGTTCCATTAACATTTTCGAGAAAGTACCTTTGCCAACACCTTGGCCGCCCATCATAACAATTAAATCTGGTTTGTGCGCCATATTTGCCACCCCCATAATACACAATTAATTTTAACATAAAAAACACCGTTCGGCAAGTCGCCAAACGGTGAAATAATTCACAGATGTATAAATTATTTTTTGCTGTTTTCGATAGCAGCGCCCAAGATGTCGCCCAAAACAGAACCACTGTCTGCTTCGTTCGAGAATTCTTTGACCGCTTGCTTTTCCAATGTCACCTGTAATGCACGGATAGACAATTTAACAGTGTTGTCTTCGACAGAAACAACAGATGCTTCGACGGAATCGCCAATGTTAAATTTGCCTGTATCCTGTTCAGATTTTTCACGTGACAGATCAGTACGACGGATAACACCACGTACATCGCCCGCCAATGTCAAAACCAATTCATCAGGTGTAACTTCGGAAACTGTACCACATACAACCGCACCCTTCTTGATAGAAGCAGCGTTGTTTTCGGCACTTTCTGTCAATTGTTTGATACCCAATGTAACACGTTCTTTTTCTGGATTGATGTCCAAAATTTTCGCAGTTACTTCTTGGCCACGAACGAATTTTTTCAATTCTTCTTCGTCCAATTTGTTCCAAGACAGGTCAGAGATGTGAACCATACCATCCAATTCAGATGTCAAAGCCACAAACAAACCGAATTCAGTTGTGTTTTTGATTGGGCCTGTGATTACATCACCAACGTTGTGGGTTTCTGCAAATTGTTTCCATGGATTTGGTTGCAATTGTTTATAGCCCAAAGAGATACGACGTTTGTCTTGGTCGATACCCAAAACGATAACGTTTACATCTTGGCCGTTTTGCAACACTTTGCTTGGGTGGATGTTCTTGTTTGTCCAAGACAATTCAGACATGTGTACCAAGCCCTCGATATTATTGCCCAAGTCGATGAATGCACCGTAATCTGTCAAAGATGAAACTTTGCCCGATACTGTGTCGCCAACATTGAATGCACGAGATGCTGTTTCCCATGGATCTTCTTCCAATTGTTTTGCACCCAAAGAAATACGATGTGATTCTGGGTCGAATTGGATAACTTTGACTTTGATTTTTTCGCCAACATGTACCAATTCACGTGGATGATTAACACGTTTCCAAGACAAGTCAGTTACGTGCAACAAACCATCGATGCCGCCCAAGTCAATGAACACACCATAATCTGTGATGTTTTTAACTGTACCTTCGATAACCGCACCCAATTCGATATTCTTCATCGCTTCACGTTGTGCAGCAGCGATTGTATCAGATTGAATCGCACGACGTGATACAATTGCGTTTGTACGCAATGCATCCATTTTCAATACGCGGAATTTGTCTTTTAAGCCAATCAAAGATTTTGCATCGCGGATTGGTTTGTGATCAACCTGAGACGATGGCATAAATGCAAATACGCCATTGATGTCAACAGTGAAACCACCACGAACAACTTCGATAATTGTACCTTCTGGGTCGACGCCTTCGGCAACTGTTTTTTCCAAGTCCTTCCATGCTTTTTCTGCACGTGCTTTGGCATATGACAGAACCGCCGTACCTTCACGGGATTCATAACGTTCAACAAAAACGTCGATAATGTCGCCAACAGATGGAACAGATGCGCCGAATTCTTTTAATGGAACACGACCTTCGGATTTCAGGCCAACGTCAACCATCGCAAAATCACCGCGAATGTCTTTGACTGTACCTTTGGTTGCATAGCCCTGCAAAGTTTCTTGGGAACCATAGTTCGCATCGAACATCTGGACGAAATCTTCGCCGGATACTGGGTTAAATAAATCTTTGGATAAATCTTTCATAAGAAATTTTCATCAAAGTTTGCCGTCGCCAATATTATTAAAACAGCGAGGTCTTGTGGGGTTATTCGGACTGACTTTGCGCCCACCCGCAAAATCGTTTGGAATTATACAGTAATTTTATATGATTGCAAGTTTTTATTAACATCAAAAAAACCGCCAAAAGGCGGTTCAATTATTTGCCACGGCGTGATGTACGGTTGGATTCTGGACGCCGCGGTTTGCGACGCGCCGCACGCAATGTTTCAGACGCAGAAAATTCCGACATGTCAATTGTCCCATCTGCCAAATCCATAACGTTATTGATATCACGTTGCAGATTTGGATGACGATTAATGTAACGCTGAATCGCAAACAGTGCGCCCGCAATCAGCAAGCGTTCAATATCTGCGGCCGATATATTTTCCGTAACACGACCACGAATGCCGGAAATCAAGCCATGCAAAGCACCTTTGGCACGACGGATAAAGCGACGGCGACGGTGAGCACGTACCGCAGATGCAATCCACATCCACGCCAACATTACAACAATCGGTAATGCCGCACAGAATACAAAATACCGGAATCCAGACATACAAAACATACGCCCCAATGTCATATCACACGTAATCGGCCAATACAGCCAACATACCGCAAAGATTTCATACAAAGCCAAGACAGTTATACAAATTTTAGATTTTCTGAACATATCGCATCCTTTTGGTTATACGATATTATTTTGCATAATACCCCACAATATGTCATCAGGTATGAATTCCCAAAAAAAATCACCGCCAACATATGCTGACGGTGGCTCCCTTCCTTCCGGTTATCCGGAAACTGAAATCAGTACGCACAATTTTTAATGTGGCAATTATGCCGCAATTGCAACGTCTGATGTTGTAACGGTTGCATCGGCTGCGTCCATAATCTTTTTTGCTTCGGCAAAGACCATTTCTTTTACACGCAACGCCAATGTTTTTGTATCCAATGTTTCGGCCGCAATATCAAAGTTGTCGGTACGAATCTGTAATGATACATACGCACCAACCAATGATGGGCGAGATAAATCTTCGATAGAACGTGGAGTGTTATTCATGCCAATTTTCAATTCATCGGCCAAAGAGATAATTTGGCGATCTTCGTTAACCCAAACCGTTGTTGTTAACACTTGGTTCAGAGCAATCATAATTTCTTTGATATTTTTTGGCATGTGCGTCCCCTCCTTTCGGGTGTTTGTTATTGTTTTCTGTCCGTTTTTGTGTAAATACGTCGGTATTTACAATTTTGTCAGACAGTTTTGGTTGTTATTTTTATTTTTTTCCCAAAAAACCGGCTTTTCCGCAGATTTCTGGGCGATTTCTTTTTCCCCTGCTTGTCTATACAAACATCTTAGAACAAAAACGAATCGCAGGTCAAGCATAAAATGCATTTATTTTTATTTTATTTGAAAAAAATTATTTTTTGTTAAAAAAACCATAATTTCCCATAAAAAAACATCAAATTGTCATTGACAACCATAAAATCCCGTGCTAAATTCCATGTGACGCAGAAAGGAAAAAGGTAAAAAATTAACCCAAGTTTTATCATAAAATGGCATTATTTCTCTCATCTTATGAAAATCGGTTGGATACCAAAGGGCGAATTTCTGTACCCGCTTCCTTTCGTGCGGCAATCGCAAAAGACGATTTTGCCGGCGTTATTTTATTCCGTTCTTTTACCAATAACTGTATAGAGGGCTTGACACTGACCCGTATGGAACAAATGGCAAACGCAACCGATAAAATGGGCGTGTTCGACAGCGAGTTAGATGATTTAACCGCTATGCTGTTCGCAGATGCACGCCAGTTGGCATTTGATGTAACCGGACGTATAGTCATCCCCGCCGAACTGTTGAAACACGCAAATATCACCGATACCGCTGTATTCGTCGGACGTGGAAACAGTTTTCAAATTTGGAACCCAGATGCATTCCGTGCCGCCCAAGAAAAATCTTTACAGAATTTGCGCCAATCACGTCCCAATATAAAAATTGGCGAATAAAACAATCCAATCACTTTTTCATATTCCGCGGTTACCCAATTGATTTTTGGCATTTTTGCACTATATATAACTATGGTGGTTTGGGTTTAACGATAACCAAAGGAGATTGAAAAATGACGATTAAAGATAAATTTTTGAACGCAGTAAACACTGTTAAAGGTACAATAGTCGGCGCAACCAAAGTTGGTGCAATCACATTTGTTGCAATCAACGCGTTGGGTGTCGGGGCACATTTGATACAGTATTGTTCGGATGCGCATTTGTATGATTATTCATTGAAAAATCGCTTTAAGACAGCGTACAGTTTTGATGCAACCGAAGCAGAAAAACACTATGAATACAAAATGTGGACCAATGACTATCGCGAAGAAACCCGATATAACGCACACCCATTGGCAACATATGGCGTTTTGGCAGCGGGCGTAGCATTGGGGGCATGTGCAGGCGCAGCGGCGGCACGCAAAGAAAACGAAGCGAGACGCCAAAACATTGCACAGATGACACAAAAATCCAGATAACAAAAATCCCGCAAATGCGGGATTTTTTATTGACAGGCATTTGCTTTACCCTATAATGCATAAATATGAATAAAAGGGCAAAAATATGAATCAAGACAATAAATCACAAAGACCAGAATCAGTATCACAGGCATTTCTGATGGGATACTTGTTATTAAACGGCCTTTGCGTTGGACACTGCACAAACATGGTGAAAGATATGATGAACAACGGATACAATAAAAACACTATGCTTGTGTTGTTGCTTTATGTGCTGCCAATCACAATTACCGCAAAGCGTTCTATTGAAATTTGGAAAAGTTTACATAATAACCATAAACAGAATCAAAAATAAAGAATCCCGCAAATGCGGGATTTTTTATTTTTCGGTTTCTTCTGCGGCACTAATTTGTGCACGAACGTCCGCCAATGCACGGGCACGTTCTTCGATTAAACCGTTTAAGTTCGCCTTGGTTAAACCGGCCGCATATTTAATCGAATTTGCAAATGCCAATGCGTCACTATTACCATGGGTTTTAAACGCAAAACCACGCAAACCCAAGAACGTTGCACCCGCATATGAACGTGGATCAATTTTATGTTTCAAACGCTTGAACACGTGAACCAAGAAAAACGCACCAATCATCGCCAAAATCGATTTCTTGAAATTTTCAACGACAACACGTTTGATTAACTTGGCCGTACCTTCGACCGTCTTTAATACAATATTACCCGTAAAGCCGTCGGTTACAACAACTTGGACTTTACCGGCACTGATATCATTCGCTTCGACAAAGCCCATATATTCGTATGGCAATCTGTCTTTGTTGGCGGTCAAGACCTTGTTCAAATGGATTAAAACTTCGTTTCCTTTGGTTTCTTCGGAACCAATGTTTAAGATACCCAATTTTGGTCGGGGCATTTTACCTACAACTTCGGCATAAACACTGCCCAATACGGCAAAGTCAAACAATATATTTTCATCACAATGAACGTTTGCACCCAAATCCAATACCACAACACGACTATCACCGGCACCAGATGGCAACATAGTGGTAATGGCCGGACGTGCGATACCATCAATTGTTTTTAATGCCAATTTTGACAAAGACATCAATATACCGGTGTTGCCGGCACTGATAACCGCGGCAGATTTGCCTTCACGGACGTCTTTAATCGCCATATACATAGATGTATCTTGGGCGTGACGCAAAACATCCATAACCTTGTCCGTACCTTTGATAACGTTTGGCGCATGTATAACTTCGGTATTACGGGATACGCGCGGATATTTCGCCAATAATTTACGGATTTTCTTTTCATCACCAAACAGACGAAAAAACACACCGCCTTCGCCGTTTTGATATAAATACTGATTCATGCCACCCAGAACCGCATTAGGCCCTTTGTCACCACCCATGGCATCAATAGCAATAATTTTCTTATCTTCTGACATAGTACACAAAAAAGCAGAACAGGACGATAATTACCGCCCTGCTTCTGCCAATTCCATTTTATTTGGTTTTATTATTTCGCACCGCATGCAGGACAAACGTGATGTGGACGTTTCTTTTCGCCACATGTTTTGCATACACCGCATGGCATTACAGACAAAGCGTCATGTGAACGACGTTGTGCGGAACGTGCTTTACTGGTTTTACTTTTTGGCGTTGCCATTTTACTATCCTTTTTATTACGACTGTCTTATTCTATTCATTTTCTGCGCATTTGCAAGGAAAACTTTCACCATGTCTGGATTATGTGTCCAGACATGGTTTTATATTAGATATCCAACAACTGTTGTTGGCCATTTCCTTCGCGTGCCAATTTTTCTGCCTTTTCTTCTTCTTTGGCAATTTCACGGACACGACGGACGTATGCACCGGTTCCAATTGGTATCAAACGACCAACAATCAAGTTTTCGTTAATACCAACCAATTTGTCGGTAGAACCACTGATTGCGGCGTCAACCAATACTTTGGTTGTCTGTTGGAACGATGCGTTCGAAATAAATGAACGTGATGTCAAAGATGCACGGGTCAAACCAACCAATACTTGAGATGCTTCGGCCAATTTGCCACCATCGCGTGCAACACGTGCGTTTTCTTCTTCGAAATCAACGCGGTCTACAACCTGACCCATCAAGAATCCGGTGTCACCTGGGTTTGTGATTTCAACACGACGTGTCATTTCACGTATCAGAATTTCAATGTGTTTGTCATTGATTGTCACGCCCTGTAAGCGATAAACCTGTTGAATCTGGTCAACCATAAATGTTGCCAAGGCCTTTTGACCCAAGATACGCAAGATGTCTTGTGGAACAGGGTCACCGTCAACCAATTTTTCCGCTTTGCGTACAACGTCACCGCTGCGCACCAACAGGTTTGTACCCTTTGGAACCGCATATTCAACCGGTGCCGTACCGTCTGTTGGTTCAATACGGATGATGATTTTAGATTTTGCATCTTCTAATTCAACCGTACCATCAACTTCGGCCAACAATGCAGGGTTGGTTGGACGACGTACTTCCAACAATTCATTAACACGTGGCAGACCGCCCGTAATGTCGCCTGTACGTTTTGCCTGAACAGGGATACGTGCCAAAATGTCACCGGCAACAACACGGTCGCCATTTGCAACGTTCAATACCGAATAGATTGGCAACAGATATTCTGCAATCTTTTTGCCACCCAGATTGATTACGTTACCGGCTTCGTCAACCAATGTAATCGCAGGTTTCAATGCCTTTTTCGTGTTTGTTTTCCAATTGATAACTTTACGTGACACAATACCGGTCATGGAATCAACTTCTTCTTGGTAAGAAACGTTTTCAACCAAGTCGTTAAAGTTCACAATACCATCTTTTTCGGCGATGATTGTGTTTGAGTATGGATCCCATTCGGCAACTTTTGCGCCTTTGGCAACCGCGTCACCGTCGTTAACAATCAACATAGATGCGTATGGCAATGCACTGCTGAACAATTCTTCGCCGGCATCGTCGGTAACCGCCAATCTGCCATTGCGTGATAATACAACGACACGGCCCGCACTGTTCTTAATTGTGTTAACGCCAGATAATTTAATTTTACCTGCAACAGGAACTTCGATAAAGTGGCTTTCTGCACCACCGGCCGCAACACCACCAATGTGGAAGGTACGCAATGTCAACTGGGTACCAGGTTCACCAATGGATTGACCCGCGATAACACCAACCGCTTCACCAACGTGCACCAATGCGTTACGTGACAAATCCATACCATAACATTTTGCACACAAGCCATCTGAACAACATGTCAGAACACTGCGTACATCAACCGATGGCAAACCGGATTCGTTAATCTTTTTAGATGCCGCTTTGGTAATCAATTCGCCGGCCGGTACAATAACTTCTTTGGTGATTGGGTGCACGATATCGTGGGCCGCAGTACGTCCCAATACAACATCACCCAACGCAACAGACAGTGTTGAACCCGTGTAAACCGGTTTGGCAGTAATAAATTCAGTTGTACCGCAGTCATGTTCAGTAATAACTGTATTTTGTGCCAATTCAACCAAACGACGTGTCAAATAACCTGCGTCAGCCGTTTTCAAAGCCGTGTCCGACATACCTTTACGCGCACCGTGGGTAGATGTAAAGTATTCAGACATGGTCAGACCTTCTTTAAAGTTCGAAATAATTGGAACTTCGATAATCGAACCGTCTGGTTTCATCATCATACCACGCATACCGGCCAACTGCTGAATCTGACGTTTGGAACCACGGGCACCAGATAACGCCATCATGTAAACCGAATTCCAATTGTCGCCCGTTGTTTTACCCAACGCAGCATATGCCATATCACCCAATTTGTCGGTCGTTTTCTGCCACAAGTCAATTAATTTATTGTGACGTTCACCACCCGACAACAAACCGTTTTGATATTGTTCTTCAATTTCACCGGCTGTTTTTTCAGATTCTGCAATCAGGCCTTTCTTTTCTTCTGGAATAACGATGTCGTCGTAACCAATGGAAATACCACTGCGTGCCGCCTGTTCAAAACCGGTGTTCTTTAATGCGTCCGCCAACAAAATCATCGCTTTGTCGCCACAACGTTCGTATGTTGTCGCCAACAAAGATTTAATTTCGCCACGTGGCATTACTTTGTTAACCAAATCAAATGGCATTTCTTCACATTGTGGTAACAATTCGCCCAAAATCATACGACCGGCGGTTGTTTTATATGTTTTACCATTGATACGCGCAACAATTGGTGTATGCAATGTGATGGATTTGTTTTCCAATGCCAATTTAACTTCGTCCATGTTCGCAAAACGTGGAGATTTTTCGTCGTGTTCGCCATTAATCAATGAGATATAGTAAACACCCAAAACCATGTCTTGTGTCGGAACAGTCATAGGTTCACCGTTCGCAGGTGACAATACGTTGTTCGAAGACAGCATTAATGTGCGTGCTTCTAATTGGGCTTCTAATGAAATTGGTACGTGAACAGACATCTGGTCACCGTCAAAGTCAGCGTTAAAGCCCGCGCAAACCAATGGGTGCAAACGGATTGCTTTACCTTCTATCAAGACAGGTTCAAATGCCAACAAGGACAAACGGTGCAAAGTCGGCGCACGGTTCAACAATACAGGATGTTCATGGATAACTTTTTCCAAGATTTCCCATACGATGTCTTCGCCGTTTTCAACCATTTTACGTGCGGTCTTTAATGTGTTTGCGTAATCACCCGCCAACAAACGCGCGTAAACAAATGGTTTGAACAATTCCAATGCCATCATTTTTGGCAAACCAACCTGATGCAATTTCAATGTTGGACCCGACACGATAACCGAACGCCCCGAATAGTCAACACGTTTACCCAACATGTTCATACGGAAACGACCGGATTTACCACGCAAAGAATCAGACAATGATTTCAATGGACGACGGTTTTGCGATACCATTGGGCGCGCTTTGTGACCGTTGTCAAACAATGAATCAACCGCTTCTTGTAACATACGTTTTTCGTTGCGGATAATGATGTCTGGGGCGTGCATTTCCATAAAACGTTTCAAACGATTGTTACGGATAATTACACGACGATACAAATCATTCAAGTCAGACGCCGCAACGTGACCCGCATCCAATGTAACCAATGGACGCATATCTGGTGGGATAACAGGAATAATATCCGGCATCATCCATGCAGGTTCTGTTTTAGAATCCAAAAACGCTTCGACCAATTTCAATTGTTTAATCAATGCCTTGCGTTTTGCTTCGGATTTTGTATCGGCCAATTCTGCGCGTAAACGTGTGCGTTCATCGCCCATATCCAATCCAGAGATAATGGAACGTACGCCTTCGGCACCGATACCAACGTGGAACGCGTCTGCGCCGAATTCTTCAACGGCGGCTTGGTATTCGTCTTCGCTGATGACGTCGTATTGTTTCAAGTTTGTTAAACCAGGTTCAATTACGATATATGCATCGTATGAAATAACCTGTTCTAATTTTTTCTGAGGCAGATTGTTCAACAAAGTCGCAATTTTGCCTTCGCGTAAGAACCATGTATGTGCAACAGGCATAGCCAATTTAATATGCCCCATACGTTCACGACGAACGGATGCAGAACCAACTTCGACCCCGCAACGTTCACAAACGACGCCACGGAATTTGATTCTTTTATATTTACCGCATGCACATTCATAATCTTTAACAGGTCCAAAAATCTGTTGACAGAACAAACCTTCGGATTCTGGTTTCATAGAATGATAGTTAATGGTTTCTGGCTTTTTTACTTCGCCATGTGACCAAGATAAAATCTCTTCTGGGGACGCAATCGTAATGCGCAAGGCATCAAATTGTTCCTTGGTTTCGATTTGTCCAAATATCTTTTGCAACATATTGCTCATTATATTTTGCTCCTCGCTTAAAGAGTTGTTAGTGGTTAGTTATTAGTTGTTAGGTTGGTTGCCGGATGACCGGCAACCAGAAATCTAACCACTAATCAATTTTCTTGGGTGTCATTGCCAGACCCAATCCACGTAATTCGCGTACGAATACGTTAAAGGCCTCTGGCGTACCGGTTTGGATATCGTCACTGCCCGAAATGATGGATTCATACATCTTGTTTCGGCCGGTGATGTCGTCCGATTTGACCGTTAACATTTCACGCAGCAAGTGGGCTGCACCGTGTGCTTCCAGTGCCCATACCTCCATTTCACCCAGACGCTGGCCACCCATGTGAGCTTTACCAGACAATGGTTGCTGGGTTACCAAAGAGTAACTGCCGATTGAACGGGCGTGAATCTTTTCATCAACAAAGTGATGCAGTTTCAACATATACATAACACCAACGGTCACTGGACGTGCGAATTTTTCACCCGTCATACCGTCGTATAAGTCAAATTGACCCGTTTCTGGCAATTTTGCCAATTTCAACATACTGCGAATGTCTTCTGGGGTTGCACCGTCAAAGGTTGGCGTCGCCATTGGAACACCGTCACGCAACAAGGCCGCTTGGGCGCGAACGTCTGTGTCGGTCATTTTTTCCAATTTTTCCGCCGTTTCTTTGCCATATACATTGCCCATAATTGTACGCAAATCGTCGGTTACAGCACGTTTGGCTTTGACTTCGTCCAAAACCGCACCAATCTGTTCGCCCAATGTGCGCGCAGCCATACCAAGGTGGGTTTCCAAAATCTGACCAATGTTCATACGTGAAGGTACGCCCAATGGGTTCAATACCAAGTCAACCGGTGTACCGTCCGCCAAGTGTGGCATATCTTCGACCGGAACAACTTTGGATACAATACCTTTGTTTCCGTGACGACCCGCCATTTTATCACCCGGCTGTAATTTCATTTTGTGCGCGATGTAAACTTTTACTTCTTTTAATACACCGGCATTTAATGAATTGCTTTCGGTTGCTTTGGCAACTTCGGCGTCTGCTTTTTCGTTCAACTGTTTCAATTTGATAACATGTTGTTCGCGCAATTCGTCGATTTTTGCCTGGGCTTCTTTATTTTTCACAACCAATTTTTTAACATCGGCTGGACGGATACCTTCGAATACTTCGCCCGTTAATTTTTTGCCAACGAAAGGTTTCAAACTGCCCGAACCAGATTCGATGACCAAGTTTTCTGCGATTTGGAACACTTGATCTGCAAAGCCCTTTTCGATAATCGCAACTTCGGCTTCACGATCTTTGTTAATCTGTTCGATTTTTTGCAGTTCAATCATCTGGGTGCGTTCGTCTTTCTTAACACCATGACGTGTTAATACGTTTACACCGATAACTGTACCTTCTTCGTTTGGACCAACGCGCAATGATGTATCTTTTACGTTCAATGCCTTTTCACCAAAGATGTTGCGCAGCAACGCTTCTTCTGGGGTTAACAAGGTTTCGGATTTTGGTGTCACACGACCAACCAAAATGTCACCATGTTTTACACGAGCACCAACATAGATGATACCGGATTCGTCCAAGTTCTTTAATGCTTCTTCGCCAACGTTTGGAATATCGCGTGTCAAAGATTCTGGGCCCAATTGAGTGTCACGGACTTTGAATTCTTTTTCAACGATTTTTACAGATGTAAATACGTCATCGCGTGAAATACGTTCCGAGATAACAATCGAGTCCTCGTAGTTATAACCACGCCATGGCATAAAGGCAACCAATACGTTGCGACCCAATGCCAATTCACCATAGTTCATAGATGAACCGTCGGCAATGATGTCGCCCGCAGAAATACGGTCGCCAACTTTGACCAATGGTTTTTGGTGAATGATTGTTTCACTGTTGGAACGTTCAAATTTTTCCAAATTATAAATATCAACACCTGTTACAACGTTGCGGCTGTTCATACATTTTACAACGATACGGTTTGCATCCACAGATTCAACAATACCACTGTGTTTTGCAACCTTACCTGTACGGGAATCACGTGCCACTTCGCGTTCAATACCTGTTCCAACTAATGGTGCCTGAACACGCAATAATGGAACACCCTGACGCTGCATGTTAGAACCCATCAATGCACGGTTCGCGTCGTCATTTTCAACGAATGGAATCAAGCCAGTTGCAATAGACACTACCTGACGAGGTTCAACGTCAATAAGGTCAATTTCTTCTTTGGCAACCATTGTAAATTCGCCATCAACACGTGCAGTAACTGTATCATCAGCCAAAACACCGTCTTTTGTTGTTGGTGTATTACCCTGGGCAATTTTGTGACCCAATTCTTCGTCAGCGGTCAAATATACCATCTTGTCTGTAACACGACCATTTTCAACGACATAATATGGTGTTTCAATAAATCCGTATGGATTTACACGTGCATATGTTGCCAAGTGGTTAATCAGACCAATGTTTGCACCTTCTGGGGTGTGAATTGGG
>JAZRJG010000040.1:0-40686 GCA_045645725.1 Candidatus Enterousia sp.
GCCTTTGGCGCGCGGGGGCCATTTGTGTTGGTGTTTGTGGCTGTGTTTGTTGTTGGGTGGCGTTATCATGAACGTCGCCTGGTGTATAGGGTGTTGTGGTGTCCGACTCATAATCTGCTTCTGTATCTACGGTTTGTTCACGCACAACAGTGTTCCCATTTAATAAATTTTGTGTTGCATTGATATTGATTTGGGCCGCAGGAATCCCGAAATCGCATCCGCGTCCCGTTAAGCATTCTTCATTTGCGCCAATGATAAAATCATAGCCCCCTGTTTCTATTCCCAAAATTTTTTCATCCGCTACCAATGCGCTGCCGGAATCACCGGACCATGCATAGCATGTATGCTGAAATCTTGTCTGATATTGCCGGGTTATTGAGCAATTTTCTATTATTTTCAATCCTGGGTCATATAAAAAGTCCAAAAAATGTTCTTCGTTTCCGTTGCTTCTGGATATTTCGCGATGTCTTGTCAGAAAACGGCCATAATATTCCACGGCCGCATTGACAAAGGGTCTGTGTTGCGCGGGCATCGCCGCTATTTGTTGGGGTGTCATTTCGGCGTCTTCTATTTGAATTTCCAGATTTTCTCCATTATATTCAACTATTGTGCTGGTTGCTGCTTTGGTTGTTCCAAATACTTCTTGGTATGCCTGTTTAATGGTTCGTATTTGTTTGTCGGACAATATTTTTAATCCGCCAAAACCTGCACGAAAGTCAACGCGGGTGTTGTTATTTAGTGCCGTATTTGATAAATTCAGGTGTTCATTTTTGCGACTGTCAATGGTGCTGGGTGAAATTAACTCTAAAATCGCCCAGTCCGTACCTGTTCTATTATCGTATTTTGTATGCAGACATTTGTCCCTCAGACCTTCATCCGTGCCGTCACTGCCTCCGGTCATAACAACAACGGCCAACATACCGTCTGGGTTGTTATGTGTTTTTATTTTGCACCAGTGTTCGCTATGCTCTGCATTGGTCCCCGGCACGCCACAGCAGTTCGCCACATGTTTATTTGTTAAAACGTGTTTTGTCGATATAAACGTTCCTGTTCCAACGCCATATAGCGATGGGTGTTCGGGAAGGGGGGCGATTACCTCAACAATTTGACTATATGGCCAATCGCTCCATTTTTTTTCATGCATTGCGCCCGACGGATAATCCCCGTTCAGGTATCGCCGTATGTCCAATGTGTATTCTTGACCATTATCGGCATTTGCAATCCCGTTAACGATCAACAAAACAGCGGCAAAAAATATCTTTCTTATTTGCAAAATTTGCCCCCGTGTTGCCTAATTATCTCTATGCCGTCTATAACATCTGTATCGTGTTGGCCCGTTGTGCATGGTTTTGGGTTGATACAGTATCCCATGCTTTCCCATTTGCCATTGATTTGTTTATAGGCCAATTTGTATCCATTTTTGCACTTTGTTGCAACACAGGCACACTGTTGACCGGCGCAGTCCAATTTTTTTATGCTTACCGCCGCGTATTCGCCACGTTCCGCGTTGGCGGGCATATCGTCCACCGCGCAATTCACCCCGATGGCGCGCGCGTTATTTTGTGGGGTGGCGACGATGTTTTGTGCCGTTGTGCCATTTGCGGTAATGTTTGTTTGTTGCGAATATGCGCGACGCGCGGTATTTTTACCACCGGCAATCGTTCCGGCAATTGTTGCGGCGACCACTGCGGCGGTTGATCCCGCGGCAATCAGTGCCGGTACCGCCGTATTAGACGTACTGTTCGACGCGACGGCATTGGTATTAATCGTTTGGTTGGCGGCGGTGGATGTTGCGCCACTGTTCCATACGCAGTACCCCATACTACGCCCCCCCTCGTCCTTTGCCATTACAAAACCTTTCATACATTCTGTTGCAGCACATGAACATGGGGTCAGCTTTGCGCAGTACAGGTGATTTAAGCCGCCGGTAACATATACGCCCGCGGTCGCATACACTTGTTTTAAGTGAAATGGCTCGCACGGGTCTCCGGCTTTCTTACCGTTGTTGCGTGTGAAATTCAACATGTCCTGCACCTCTTGGGTGAATATCTGGTCAATTGGCACCGAGTATTCGTCGCTACGATGCCGGGTAGTGCCCGGAACAACGTAATAGCCTGCATTGGCCAGAGAGATAATTTCTGGGTGTTCTTGGTATTTTATTAATGCGCTGCCGGAATCGCCACCCCATGATGTGCAATTGTGGCGGTCATAAGTTCGGAGATGGATAGTATCGGATGTTAGTTCTTGCCATGCGGATGGTTGAACAGTGCAATCTTCAATAATTTTTAATCCCCGGTCACTCAAGCAATCGTCCAAAAAATCTTTGCCGGCTATTTCTTGGTATTTATTCAAAAAACCACGGTAAAATGTTTCTGCTTTGCGCTTTTTTTTGGTGTCTTCACTGTATATGTCCCAAATGCTTGTGTCTTCCTGATGCAAATCAACCCCGTCCGAGTTGTCGGGATTGATGTTTATGGACTCTTCTGCTGCTTTTTCCAGTGCCCGCATATATGCGGTTTTGATATTTGTTATATCGTGGTCGGACAAAACGCGCAGACCGCCAAACCCCGCGCGAAAAGATACACTCAGAGAATCGTTGTTTTCTCGCCAGTTTAATGGTTCGTACCAAAAGACATAGTTTGTGTTATGTCCGCTGATTTTTTGAAAGTATTTGTTAAGTTTGCTGACGGCGCTTGGACTGGTTAACTCTATTATGGCCCAATCGGTGCCATCCTCTATATTTGCGTTTTTGAATTCACAGTGGTCTTTTACATTTGCGGCCGTGCCACCACCCGCAATAACTGTTGCGTCCGATACCTTTATCTCATCATGGTTGTAAGGTACATATACTACGCATTGGGGCGTGCCCTCAACGCCACAGCATTCCGCCACGTGTTTGTTGGTTAAAATATGCGCCGGTGACACAAAGGTTCCTGTACCGCATCCGGTGCCGTTGCAAATTTCAACAATTTGGTTGTATGGCCAATCGTGCCATCTGGATGTTGGGTGCATTGTGCCCGATGGATGGTCGCCGGTCAAATATCTGCGTTTATCCAATGTGTATTCTTGACCATTGTCGGCATTTGCAATCCCATTAACAACTAACAGCACAGCGGCAAAAAATATCTTTCTTATTTGCAAAATTTGCCCCCATGTTGCCGAATGATATGCACATCGTCTATAACGTCTGTATCGTGTTGGCCCGTTGTGCATGGTTTTGGATTGATACAGTATCCCATACTTTCCCATTTGCCATTGATTTGTTTATAAACCAATTTGTATCCATTTTTGCACCTGGTTGCAACACATGCACACTGTTGACCGTTACAGTCCAATTTTTTTATGCTTACCGCCGCGTATTCGCCGCGTTCCGCGTTGGCGGGCATATCATCCGCCGCGCAATTCGCCCCGATGGTGCGCGCGTTATTTTGTGGAGTGACGACGATGTTTTGTGCCGTTGTGCCATTTGCGGCAATGTTTGTTTGTTGCGAATATGCGCGACGCGCGGTATTTTTACCACCGGCAATCGTTCCGGCAATTGTTGCAGCGACCACTGCGGCGGTTGATCCCGCGGCAATCAGTGCCGGTACCACCGTATTGGACGTACTGTTCGACGCGACGGCATTGGTGTTAATCGTTTGGTTGGCGGCGGTGGATGTTGCGCCACTGTTCCATACGCAGTACCCCATACTACGTCCCCCGTCGTCCTTTGCCATTACAAAACCTTTCATACATTCTGTTGCAGCACATGAACACGCCCGTGGCCCCAAGCAGGGCATACGATCCGACCCACCGGCAATATAAACACCCGCGGTCGCGTTCCGTTGTTTCAGGTGAAATTCCTCGCACGGGTCGTTAACTTTCTTGTTACGCGCAACATTCAACAGGGCTTGCACTTCTTCTGTGAATATCTGGTCAATTGGCACACTGGTGTCCAAATGGCTGTCGGCTATTTTTGAGCCGGGTATAGGATGGTGTCCAGCGTTATATATGCTGATAATTTCTGGGCGTTCTTGGTGTTTTATTAATGCGCTGCCGGAATCACCACCCCATGATGTGCAAGTGTGCTTGTCATAACGATACCAAAAACCGGATTCTTCGTCTTGCCAATTGTATGGCCTAACAGTGCAGTCCTCAATAATTTTTAATCCGTTGTCACTAAGGCAATCGTCCAAAAAATTTTTGCCGGCTATTTTTTCGTATTCATTCAAGAACGCGCCGAAAATATTCAATGCACCCTGTCTTGTTGCTTCGTCGGCATTGTTTACATCGTCAATACGGTATGGCGATTGCCACAGGTATATGGATTCTTCACCATTCCATATTTTCTTGGCGGCTTCATCTGATAATCCCTTTGTGTATGCGGCTTTGATATTTGCGATATCTTGGTCGGACAGAATGCGCAGGGCACTAAACCCCGCGCGAAAAGATACACTCATATGATCGCCGTTTTCTCGCCAGTTTAATGGTTCGTACCAATGGGCATAGTTTGTGTTATGTTCGCTGACTTTTTGAAAGTAATTGTTAATTGTGCTGGCGTCGTTTGGACTGATTAATTCTATTATTGCCCAATCGTTGCCATTATATAAATCTGCGTTTTTAAATTTACAGTGTTTTTTTACGTTTGCGGCCGTGCCACCCCCCGCAATAACTGTTGCGGCCAATACCGTTATCTTATCATGGTTGTAAAGTAGGTCTTTGTATGGTACATATACTTCGCATTGGGTTTCCGGCCCCTCAACGCCACAGCATTCCGCCACGTGTTTGTTGGTTAAAATGTGTACGGGTGATACAAATGTCCCTGTGCCACATCCGCCGCTGCTGCAAATTCGTACAATCAGATTATATGGCCAATCGTGCCATCTGGATGTTGGGTGCATTGCGCCATCTGGATGGTTGCCGGTCAAATATCTGCGTTTATCAAATTCGTATGTTTGAAATTGTGTGTTGAATAAATGCAAATATTCGCCCGATGACGTGTCTGCAAAACACGTCCCCACCACATGGGGCAGGGTGATTAACAATAAACAAATCGCGGATACTTTTTTTATCATAACACATTCTCGCACGCTTGGGCGTTTTTGATTAATTTCTTGGTTAATGTGATTAATGATATGTTCAAACCGGTTTCCACCGCGCCGGTCGCAATGTTTGCCCCCGCCATAACGTTTGCGGTTTTGTTTAAATTTACCTCTTTTTTCTGGCCGGCGTCACTGTTATCTTCGCGGATTTTTTTTGAATTTGCCGCCGCCGATACACCGGTTCCAACCGCCCCAATGGTCGCGCCCGCCACAGATGTGCCCATAACCGCCGTCATACGCCGTTCAATTTTTTCTATATCTGCAATGTTAATCCCGCCACATGTGTCGATTGTTTGGTTGGCATCGGAAAAGATTGGATTGTCCAATGGTGAAACACCGGCCTGTTGTAATTGTGACATTTTATCACGCAGTTGTCCGGTCAAAGTATTGCATACGGTTATATGTTGAATTAAATCTGATTGATTTCGATTTAATCCCGCCAAAATTGCCGAAGTGACATTTGTTGCGGTTGTTCCCGCCAATAAAGCCGTGCGCCAATTCCCCAATTTTATTGATTGTTGTGTTTTTTCTTTTTGCTGGTCGCGTAATACTGATAATCTGCTAATTTCATCTGCATATACCTGTTCAACGGCTTGGACCAGTGGCCCCATAACACGAGCTGCAAACTCTTCGTCCGACATATTTTCCAGTTCGTTCGGATCGCAAGAGCCAAGTTCGCACATTCGTGCCAATATGTCCGCAATTTCTTTGTCGGTTTTGCTTTTTTTGACGCCCGCCGCCAACGCGCCACCGGCCGCAACGGTACCGGCCCCACTGACCGCGGTGTTTGCAACACTGATGCCCGAAATGTGTGACAGTTCGTCGGAAATGCCACTGCACGCCACGCGTGTGGAATCCAACAATTCAATCGCCTCGCCGATTAAGACCCCTTCGGTCAAATGATTGTTTGCAAATGCTTGTGTCGCAGATGCGGCAATAGTACCAATTAAAAACAGTGAAAAAATTCGCGCGACCATCCCTTCTACCTTAATAAATAATAAAAAATTTTATCATACAGTGCCTGTTTTTACAATGAAAAAACAGGAAAAAATAAAAAAAATACAAAAAATAAAAAAAGCACTTGCAATTGATAAAAAAATGTGTCAATATATACGACGCAATGCGAGCGTAGCTCAGTTGGCTAGAGCGCAACCTTGCCAAGGTTGAGGTCGAGGGTTCGAGCCCCTTTGCTCGCACCAGGATTCAAAGAAACCGTTGATTTCATTGCCTCTCAGGAGGTTTTAGGATGAAGTCAGCGGTTTTTTCTTTTGCAACTGATGCCAAATTGATGCCAAAACACCGAAACCTGTGCCGGCGAAACGGGATATTTTATTTTAGGCAAATGGTTGGTGGAAAGCGTATTTATAAATCGTTGAAAACGGATGACCCATACCTTGCGCGACACCTGCTAAATCGTATTTTATTGGCTGAGCCTTTCCCATCATCACATAAAGTATCACTTAATAAAACCCAGTCTGCAATGTTTAATGTTGATTGTTGTAAGATTAATACCTTGCCTTTTGATGAAAAAAATGTGGTTTTAAAGTCATCTAAAAAAACACATAAGCTAAAGGAAGAAAACATGAATCCGAACACAAACACAACCAATGCACCGGTAACAATCAATGGGCATAAAATAATGGATATATGGAATCAAAACACAAGTCGTAGATATGTGAACAAAAGAGACTTCAGAACGGCAACAGGCAGGCTGCAACGAATGGTTGATTTTTTGGGTGTTGAAACAGTCGAAGAAGTTTATGAAACTCCAGGGTTGTTAGACAATATGTTTGCAGGATTAGAAAGTTATACGTATAGAGGCAAAGGGCTGACTAAAAATACTGTTTGTGACTATGTGTCGTATTTGAACCAAGTCATTAACGTTGCTCTTGTGAATAAATGGGTGATGCCGGATTCGTCTGTAACCCTTAGATTAAGCCCTGAAAAATATATATTCAAAAACTGGACTTTTGGGGAAAGCAAAACGCGAGTTCCTCTATCTGATAGTGAGCTTGCAACATTGTTTAGAACTTTATATAAGATGAAAAATAAAGAATTTAATTTTATCGACAAAGCTATGAATATGCCGCAGTATGACAAATCGCTGTTGCAATATATCAAAGATTTTCCAGAAACAATAACTTTTGTCATACTGCTAGCTTTATTTACGGGAGCTCGTGCGAATGCAGCAATTACTCTGCGTATACGTGATGTCGACGTGAAAGAAAATACAATTTTTTTCAGAATAGATAAGAAGCTAGTGGGCAAACAGGATATTAGAGAAATGCAAAAGGCTCTAAAAAATAATGATGCAGAGCGAATGTTGCCTGTTTCAGATATTATCAGAGAATGTGGATTTTGGGAGTATGTGTCCGAACAGCGTGCAAAGTATGGTTCAGCGGCATTCGTATTTGAAGATGCTATCGCCAACCAAAATGGCCAAGGGTACAGAACGCAAAACGTCAATGAAGCGGTGAATGAGTTACTGAAACTGTTGGGCTTTAAGTCAGCAATATCTGCAAGTGAAATGCTAGACATGCATTCTTTCAAGGAAACTTTTTATACTGTTAATGGCAATGCAAATAAAGGGCTGTCTAGGGATTTACTCGAGGCTTTTGCTGGAAATGCTCCTAGCAGCCCTAGCATTTCTTCTCAAAACTACAACAAACCCACATACCAACGCCACAAGCCCCTTTTTATCAATGCTGCCAAAATAATAACTTTTCCTCATGTTGAAGAGTTGTTTGGCGGAGAATTACCGGATGGCCTGATGTCTATGGGGGGAGATATAAATTCTGAAAAAGAAACAAAATCTACTGCTATTCCTACTAAAAAGACGGATGCGGACAATCAGCAGATATTTGACATGCTTGGTTTTAGATTGCCAGATGATTATGAGCCAGAAACAGAAAGCGTTCTGGATTACGCTGATTCTATTTCAGATGATACGGATGTGGTCAGGGCAACAATAGCACAGAAATATAAAAATTTATCGGATTCCGAACTGATTTCTCGATTATTCAGATGTGACGAAATAGTTACAAGCTGTACCAGTAAAAACAAGACGATATGGCATACACCTATGGCAACTGCACGTCTGGCTTCAATAGAATGGGGTAAGTTATATATTGCGTACAATGAGCGTTATAAGAGGAATCCGCACATTTACGATTTGTATGAACGGGCGTGTGACACAATCAACCCTTCCAGATTTGAAAGCCGTCCCCATTCGCCAATTCAATAACCGCATTCTTTAATCTTTGGGTGGTGACTTGGTCAATAGTTTTAAAGCCCTGATTGTATTCTTTGCTTTCGGGGTTTATTGTTTCAGCAGTCTGGCATAATATGAACGTTCTTTGGCCACCGTCTAACTTATTTTGCAACATTACAGTGTGACCAGTAGTGCCAGAGCCTGCAAATATATCTAACACTTTTGCATCTTTTGTTCCAATCCATTTCAGCAGGTCTCGGATTAGCGCTATTGGCTTTTTGCCCGTAAACATTACTCCGCCTTCGTTTTGAACACTATTTTTATATACATAATACCCTTTCCAAACATCGCCTCTTATCAAGCTGTTTATCGGCTCGCCATCATCGTTTTTCTGCAACCTATTTATAAATGGCTTATAATGACACAGAACACCGTTTTCTTTTAATTCGACCAGTTTGTCATCCAGGATAAAAACCGCGTCAGGTGGGCAATTTGATGGTGTTTTTAAGGCTTTTGACTGTGGTGTCGTTGCTTTATACAGTATCGGAACAACTTTTTCATATATAAATGCTTCGAAAACAGCCGAATTTTGCATCAGTTTGTCTATGTTCTTGATTGTGATTGGCAGATTGTATATTTTAAATTCTTGTGTAGCAACCGGATTTGATTTTAGAAAGTCAATCAGCGACTCTTTCTTCAAATCGGGATGAATTATGGTGTTATAGTCTGTTGCGAATTTGCTGGCAACAGGGTCGTACAATCGGTTTAAGAAGTTTATGTTCTGTTTATCACGTGCGTATACTAACAAATAAGATTTAACATTAGGCAATTTGTACTGCGTATAGCCTGACATTGGGCCTGCTGCAACTTTATCTTCTATTGTTATGTTGTTGATAAAGTTTTCAGTCCCAAATATCTCATTCAAAATCAGTTTGAGCTGCGCCATTTCATCCTCACCAATCGATACAGCAATTAGGCCGCGTGGATTCAGTAGCCTTTTACATAACATAAGCCTTGGATACATAAAAGCCAGAAAGTCGCAATCGCCGTCAAAGTTGTCATTATACATTCTGGGGATTCTTGCAGTTGGCTGATTGTATGGCGAATCAACGTAAATTAAGTCAAAAGCATCCTTGTGTTCTGACATTATACGTTTCATTGTGTCTAGGTTATCCCCGATATAAAGCCTGTTCTTACTATTTTTATTAGCTGGTTTGTTATTGTGGCGATTATCCGGCTTGAATTTGATTTTTGTTGGTATGTCTGCATGTCTAATTGCAAAGTCTCGTCCAGTAAAGTGAAGATAACAACCGTTTTTGTTTTGTGTGCCGGTGTTGTTCATGGACAGTTCGCCTGCTTGCCCGATTAGTTTATCGTAACAGTAGATTTGCCCCCATTTTTTATCAAGTGTCGGGCGCAGAATTCCAAGTTCAACCAGCTTATTTACAGAGTTGATAACATTTTTACGTGCATAACCGGTGGCGGTTACAATCTCTGTTATGCTCATCTGGGGTTTGTTACCAAATGCTTGCATAATAACTGTCGCAGATATGCGTGACCGACCAATAGCTTGAATACGTTTCAGGTCATCTGCCAAAATGTTCTGATTGGCTATAACGATTGATTTGCGAACAAGTGAATTCTTACCAGTTTTCATGCCGAAATCATAGTTACTAAAAGTAATTTTCTCAACTAAAAAATTACGGATAATCAAAAGATTTTATTTTTTTGCGTTTTGGCTTGTTATAGATATCTTGAAACGAACGATATCAATTACTATATTGTAGGATACCGAGGAAATATATCATGAAGAACAACTTGTACTGGCCTGTATATAAAAACTTAGAAGCCGAATTATTAGAATTAGCAAACTATATACATTTTGACGATAAGCAAGCTAATGTGTATTCAGTTAAGTTGGCAGAACTATTAATACGATGTGCCACAGAGATAGAAACCTTGTCAAAAGCACTTTACAAGGAACTTGGCGGTGATATGACCCCCATAGATAATAAAACGGGAACGAATAGAGATTTGTATTTTGATACAGATTGTATAAACTTATTAGAAGACAAGTGGCATATAGGTAAAAAAGTTGTTAATATTATTGGTGTAAACTTTTATTTTGTATCGGATGATTCCTGTCAATTAACCCCTCTGCTTAACGCTAATAAAAGAGGTAAATGTAACTGGAAAAAAGCATATCAGGCGGTTAAGCATGATAGAATCAATAATTTAAATCAGGCTACTATTGCAAATGTTGTCTCGGCTTTAGCGGCCTTATATCTATTAAATGTATATTACAGAGATGAAACAATCCGAACATATAGCGCTGGCCCAACAATAGCGACCGATACAAGTTTGGGGTCAGAAATATTTAGCATATTGGCCACATCCAAAATTCCTGATATGATTTTGGCAGATAAAGAGAACGAAGGCTATGACAAGTTTACATATTTGATTATCATGAGCGATGATTTGTATACAGCTATAAATCAAGCAATCGATAGAGACAATGAGGTAATTGGTAATATTTTAAAGGCAGCCGGTCAGAAATATATGGAGCTCGGCGGTACGTTGTCTGGAAATGCAAAAAATTATCATGAATTAGCTATGGAAATAGGTGGTCAAGCTCTGGTTAATCAAATAGAAAAAGAATATTCTCGTTTTGGGTTATATTTTTGTGCACATCGTGTAGGAGTTTTGAACAAACACCAATATATATATGGTAAACCATTGCCAGAATCTATATCTCCAGACACCATACAGTAATTTATAATTATATAATTTTATTGCATTTGTTTAATCAAGTTTCTATACTATGAATTGAATCCATAGGGATATGGGTTCGGGGCTGTCACAAGCCTATTCTGTTCGGTACAGAATCACAGCGTATCGTAAATCCGATATGCTTCCTGTGGCTTTGTATCGTTATTTATCCCTGACTTGTATAAGTCGGGGAGCTGTTTGCTATACAACAGGGGCAACCCGAAAGCGACAGAATCAATAACAGAATGATTTGTGAACTCCCCGACCGCCTAACATCCCATGGCGGTCTATTTTTTTGGAGATTGATGATGGAAGATGTTTTTGAGATTGCTTTTTGGCTTGTGGTCTGGATATTTGAATCTGAATTTTGGATGCAAATGGCTTGGATAATAATGCTTTTTGTTCTAGTGCATTTATATGAGAACAGAGAAGATGGTCAACTAAAACCATGGAAAAGAAAGGTATTATATTGTTTGTTGATTTTAGGCGTTTTAGGAACAGCTTCAATAGCACGTCATAATGCAAAAATGAATCAGATTGCAGAATGTAAAATAGAATGTCAAAAAAGGGGGTGGGCATGAGTAAACTAACCGGTATTGAAGTACCAATAGAATGGGAAAACCTGTACGGGAATAGAGCAAATTTTGTTAACGTTTTTCTTTTGATAGCATTTTCGTTTGTGGTCGCGGGATGGAAAAGTGGTTTATTGTCATTGATAATAGCATTCTGTGTCGAATATGTGTACAAGAAAACAGGACAGAAAAGATATAAAAAAATAGAAAGAGAATTTAGGGGTTATGTACTTTCTGGTTTGTATCCATGTTTAGTCTATGCGATTAACGATGCTGCTTTGGGGCACAAATGGTCAATCGTTGTCGACGATAAATTATCCAGAGTTTATTCAGAAATAAATGCCGACAAATCTTCTTTGTCTTTTAGGCCAGTTATTATATTTTTATCTGATGAGCAAAAAGAACGACTTGAAAAAGGGCATTTTACATCTCCAAGTAAATTACAGGATTTCTACGCTAAAAACATTGCTGTCTTGCATTCTTACGGCCTAACAAAAGAGAATCTGATTGCAATAGTAGAAGCTTTACAATGGCGAAAAGACTTAAAAGACGAAGAAGAAATCGAACAAGAAAAAGATTTGGCGTTGCAAAACCTGTTTAAAAGGGACAAAAAATGAGATATGAACAATTTGATACTTATAAAGCCACGAACCTAAAAATTATTATACGCCCCAAATTAGAAAATTGGGGGAATTTATATAAAAAACTGGACAAGAAACGCGCAGGCGGTGCACCTTATAGTTATATTCATTTGGAGCGCATGGATAACGGTTGGTTGTATTCTGCACCTAAACTATTACGTATTCAAAAGAGTTCGATGAAAGCACCAGAAGTGCTGATAGAACATGTTAAAAATAGTTTTATGTTAGATAATCATGGTCAGGAAGTCGTTTTTTCTTTCCCTACAACAAACAAAAAGGACGAAATAGCAGAAATGTTTTTGCTTGCAGATAGTAAATCTGTTGTTTTGCGTGGAGCGGACTGGTGTGGCGTTACAGACTACCCAGGATTTGAAAATGCAAATAAAGACGTACTAAATATCACGATATTTGTAAGATTTATACAAGAAATGATTCTGAAACGGATTGGTGATAATCTTGCGGAACTGGATAATAATATTGAATCTGCATCTAATTATTGGAGTAAAAAGTACTTGTTCAAATCCGATGAAATTAGGCGTAAAGAATTAGCAGAATTTAACACTAAACGACGCGAATATATATTCTCAGAAGAATTTAGAAAAATAGTTTTTGCAAAACTATCTGAATCTGAAATAAGAAACACAATATTTGATGGGTGTATATTGTGGGTAAATCCAGAAGGTAAAATAAAATATTCTCATAAATATAACATGGATTGGTTTTCTGATAGCGTAATTGTAGGCGCTACACATACATTCGAAACAGAGTTTTTTACTATCAAAATAATCCAAGGAGAATAACATGAAAATCACATATCTTGTTTTGCCGTTGTTGTTATTAGGTGCGTGTGGCGATAAAAACAAAGAAAAGAACCCAAGATGTATAACTGAAATAAATGAAATACAGGTGTTTCAGGTTGTAAAAAAGGATAACAAGGTATCGGGTTTAGCTTTTGCGTGTTCTATGACACAACCAGATAATGGCAATTGTTTGGGAATGCCTGTACGTATTCCGTATGGTTTATTTGATTCTTTGGAAGAAGACCAAAAAATCACACCGCCCGCAGGCAAATGCTTCATATTTGAAAAAAAGACTTATGATAAGGGTTGGGAATATATCAGCGTTGATGGGAAATTACGTAGAGTTCCTGTTATAAACCTTGAATACGTGTATGATATAACACATGACCTTGGTTATAAGATACATTATGAAGATGTTCTTGCAGAATGCGTGTCTAAAAGTACAGAAGAATTAAAATCCAGTGATTTAAATGTTGAAGATGTTTGTAAGTGCTATACAGATTATCTTATGCCTAATGCTAGGGAAATTTTACAAATGAAAGCATCAAAGGAACGGGAAGAAAAAGGGGGCGCGTTTCATAAGGAGTTTTGTGCAACTGTTGGAAGCAAATGTGGCACAATGCTAACATTTATAAAAAAGTGGTGCGAATAATTATAGAACGGGCTATTTCAGCCCGTTTTTATTTTTTTCAGCTTCTAAGGATATGAAATAAGGGTATAGGCTAACTACAAAAAAACCAATATATGAAATATACATTATTTCTTGACATATTTCATACTATGAATTATAATCCTATTAGTTATAATTCATACAAAGGATAAAAAATGATATTTAATTATGTTCGTGTTAGTACTATTGACCAAAATACGACACGCCAATTGATTGATGTGCCTTGCGACCGCGAATACATCGATAAAGCTAGTGGAAAGGATGCAAAAAGACCTGAACTGCAGAATATGTTGAATAATCTGCGTGAAAACGACTTGGTCAACGTCCACAGTCTAGACAGATTATGTCGCAATGTGAAAGATTTGCTGAATATCGTGGAAACAATCCAGTCAAAAGGCGCCACTGTAAAATTCCACAAAGAAAATTTGACCTTCGGCCCAAATAAAGAAGACCCTCTGAATAAAGCTATTATGACCATCATTGCTGCGATTGCTGAACTGGAACGCAATTTGATATTAGAACGCGTGCGTGAAGGGGTTGCAGAAGCCAAGAAAGCAGGAAAGTATAAAGGCCGTCAGAACTCGCTAACGGAAATTCAAGCAGACGAACTGCGTGGCATGATAGGCAAATACAACAGAACCCAGATTGCCAAACATTTCGGTATTACAGCGCGTGCAACCTACCATTACGCACCAGCGAAGAAGGATTAATCATGGCAATTCGATACAGATGGGATGGAGAACACGTGATTATCGAAAATATCTACGGTAATTACATCAGTAGAGTCATGTATGCGAAAAACGTGTATAATGAAGGCTCTAATATCGTTGTAATCAGTAATACCGGTCAGCATGTAGTATTTTCTGCTAATGGGATACGTAGTTTCAAATAAGTAGCAAGTTTTGTCTTATTTTGTTATTGCACCACTGACAAGTTCTTCGTGAGCGGTGCTCGAACTCCCACTTTAGGGTTCCCGTTCGGCACCGACTACAAACTTCTCAGTGGCTATCGCAATTTATTAGTGCAAGGCAGGTATGAACAGAGTGTGAATCTTCGTTAAAGGGCTTTTTATAATCCAAACATATCTGCTGAAAATTCAAATCTTACTTGATAATAAACGTCTTTATCTTCATGCCAGACTTCTTTTTGACAATAATTCATGGCATCACACACAGATTCGAATGTTCCTAGCTGGCTTACATCCATATCTATACTTTCGTTACCTTCTTTGAGCCCATTACAAGTACGAAACATAAGGTCTGCTTGAGAAATAGCAGTTTCTATATTGTCATAGCTTTCTGTCTTTCCTGTAATTTTATCTGTAAAGTTACAAAGTATATGGGCATGCCAAGGCTCAAGACCGCCTTTGTTTTCATAGAATATTACAAACGGATAGTGATGTTTGTTCCATTTTTTTCCTATAAGATTCTTTTCAATTTTTTTCATGATGTTTTTTACATGACTTCTAAAGCGTTCAAACTTATAAGCTTTATGGTTGTATGGTAACTGTAAAGTTAGCATGTAGTTTGGACATATTGAATTGAGTAAGAACTTTATTCTTGCTTTCTTTATGTTTTTTATCATGTTTTATCCTTTTTTTAGACAATAAACGGGGCAGAAACGCGCGTGCGCGAGTTTAAATGCGTATTCCGGACGCCAAATTGCCCATGTCTGCTATGTTCCCGTCGAAACACTGGCTGGAGCAAGCACCTTTGGCGCTGTTTTTTTGAGCAATTGAGAATAAAAGCCACCCAGGATAAACGAGACTTTTACCCCAAAATTTTGTTTGCAACCAAAATGCCCAAAAAAACATAAAACCCATCAAGCGACTTATGAAACATGATGGGCTACTTGCTAAAACTCTCAAAAATCATAAGTCTAGATGGCACAATGACAATGTGGTTTTTTAGCAAGTATTGTCACTGTGTATATAATAGAACTGTTTATTTTTTCTTATTTGTGTGTCATGAAATTTTTTATTGCGTCATGTAGTTTTTTTCTATCGTTTCCTTTTGCATAGTGTGCGACGGCAGATAACACTTGTTCTTTTACTAAATTCTGTTCGTTATCGTCTTTAAAGTGAAAGCCATCTGGATATTTTACTTCATTGTTTTCTGGATTATCATCTGAATATGCTACTTTAATACCGTCTATTATGTACTTATTGTCCACTGTCATAGATATAATTGTGCTAAAAATGTCATATATATTGTTATAGTTTGTATTATTGAATTCGATATTGGTTACTTTCATGAGAGTTTTCCTTAAGTATAGTAAATAGAACTGCGTGAAGAAAGATTTTGTGCGATGTGTAGATTTTATTTTTTGAATATTTTTTATAATTGGCTCGAACCAAATATACAGAATAAAAATCCTTGCATTTAGAAAATGATGCAGTTATAATACCTACACAATGTGATGCCAATTTGCGGTAAAATTGTAGCAAAAAATGGCAAGGCGATGGAATCATAAGTCGCGAGAATCGGGGAAAAGAGAATATAGGTATCGACCCCCTTTGCTCGCACCAAAATTTTAAAAACCGTCCATTTGGGCGGTTTTTTGATTTTGTCGGCAAAGGGGCGAGATTGCGAGGCGAGGGGGCATTCGTCCCCCGAAGTACTTTGCGAGCGTCTAAATTTTAAAAACCGTCCATTTGGGCGGTTTTTTGATTTTGTCGGCAAAGGGGCGAGATTGCGAGGCGAGGGGGCGTTCGTCCCCCGAAGTACTTTGCTCGCACCAAAATTTGTATGCAAGAACAAGCGGTGCGCCGTTCGCGCAACTACAAATTTGCGCGCTGACATCTTGTGTCGAGCGAATATTTTAAAAACCGTCCATTTGGGCGGTTTTTTGATTTTGTCGGAGTGCCGGTCTTGACAATTTGTTATTTTGGACTATATCTGTTGTGTTGGGTGATAACCAAAGGAGTTAGAAATGACAGTTGGATACAAATTAAAGAACTTGAAATTGAAATTGCGTGATTTTGGGCACAGCATCACAGGTAATGACAAAGTAATTGCAGAATTTTACAGCATAGTGGATTCTTTGTTGTTTGAACATGGTGTTTTGGCGCCTTGCGAACGCAAAGCCAAGTTACAGAGAGCGATTGAATTAATGACCGTTGATTATACAACACCAATCCCTGCACGTTCTAAATCAGATGGGGTGGTAATCGGCGGCGATTATAATCCTTATTTGGCGTCGGTTGGCATGAATCGTGAACGTGTGGCGTTGGGGCGTGAATTAATGTCCGAATTCGGCGTAAAAGCACGTTAATTATACGGGGTGTTCGGCCCCGTATTTTGTGCTTTACTTTTAACAAAAGTACTATATAATTGACGTCATAAATAAAACAACAGGGGCACATTGCAATGAAATGCATTATTAAACGTTTGAATTAATATTGTGCGACCACCAGAATAAACTGCGGGCGCACTTTCGGGGTGCCCGTTTTTTTATAAACCAAAGGCCAAAAGAAATGTCAGAAAATACACCAAACACACAAATATCAACAAATGAATTAACCGCACGTCTGCAAAAGGCGGAAAATATCCGCGCACGTGATGGTGTTGTGTGGAAGGCAAAATTTGATCGTACGCATACAATTGCAGATGCGCGTAATTTGTCGGATGATGCGACCGTGCGCTTGGCGGGTCGTGTAACTGCGTTGCGTTGGTTGGGCAAATTGATGTTCGGCCGTATTTATGACATTGACGGCGAAATTCAATTTTCTATGTCACGCGAAGAATTGGGCGAAGAAACATATAAATTTATGAAAGCCAACGTTGATTTGGGTGACTTTATTGGTATTACGGGGCAATTGTACCATACAACGGCGGGTGAATTGACGGTTCGTGTATCGGGCTATGAAATCTTGTCCAAAGCATTACGTCCTTTGCCGGAAAAGTATCATGGTTTGACCGATATGGAAACGCGCTATCGTCAACGCTATTTGGATATTATTGCGAACGAAGAAACCCGCAATACAATGAAAATGCGTTTTCGTATGATGCGCTTAATCCGTGACTATTTGCACGATAACGGCTTTACCGAAGTTGAAACCCCAATTATGCAGGTTGTGGCATCGGGTGCGGCGGCGCGTCCGTTTATTACACATCACAATGCATTGGATGCGGATTTTTATCTGCGTATTGCGCCGGAATTGTTCTTAAAGCAGACGATTGCCGCCGGCTTTGATCGTGTGTTTGAAATGGGCAAAAATTTCCGTAACGAAGGCATGGACGCCATGCATTTACAGGAATTTACAATGCTGGAATGGTATGCGGCGTATTGGGATTTCCCACGTAACATTGACTTTTCATGGCGTATGATTCAAAAGATTGTTATGGATTTGCGTGGTTCTTTACAGATTGAATACCAAGGCACCCATTTGGATTTCAGCAAATATGACGAAATCGACTATACGGCACGCATGAATGAATTGTTGGGTGTTGATATTTTGGAATTCAAAGATACAGACGTACTGAAAGCCCAATTGGTTGAACGTGGAATGTTTTCGGCCGATGAATTGGAACCATTAAAGTCAGTGCCTGCGATTGTTGACTATGTGTTCAAACGTAAAATCCGTGATCAGATTATCCAACCAACGGTTGTTTATAACTATCCGGCATATTTGATACCTTTGGCACGTCGTAACGATGCAGACGGTCGTCGTATTGATATATTCCAATTGATTATTTGTGGCGCAGAATTGATTAAGGCGTATTCAGAATTGGTTGACCCAATTGTTCAACGTGCCGCATTTGAAGAGCAGGCCGCCAACAAAGCCGCCGGCGATGACGAAGCGTTTGATTTGGACGAAGATTTCTTGCGTGCGATGGAACACGGTATGCCACCGATTTCTGGTTTGGGTTTGGGAATTGACAGATTCTTTGCGATTGTCGCCGACCAACCAACGTTACGCGATGTTATCTTGTTCCCAATAATGAAATAATTTGGTGGGGGGATTATGAAACAATTTGGATCCGATACATGGGCGCAAGATGCGACGGCGGACAATGACAGAAAAAATTTGTTCGCGATAAACAAAGCACTTGCCGACGGTCGTATTGATGAACGGGCGGCCGAATATTTGACGCGCCTTTATTCGCCCAGTATGACTTGGTTCCGTGAAGTGTTCTATGTTTTGGGCAAATCGTTCGGTGCCCCAAAAGCGGCGGTTATGAAATATGATTACGCGACCGATTGTGCTGTGGATGGCCCGTTACGTATTGCCGACATTAACCCATTGGCTCCATATGTGGTAAATCATCGTTTGGACGCCGATCCAATGCGTAATCAGTTTTTTACCAGTTCTGCCGGTCACAAGATTGATTTGTCTGTATCGTCGATTGTTACGGTTATTGTCGCGGCCCAGAAACGTGTTGAACGTGCATTGGATAAAATAACGGGCAAATACTATAACGATTATGTAAATGACGTATGCGAAACGACGCGCCGTGTGTTGTTGGAATATGGGCGTGCGGCATCTGCCGATGCATTGGCGGACAAAATCCACAAACGTTTATCTGCGGGGTATATCAGTGCTGCTTCAGAAGCGGTATTGTCTATAATCGGTCGTGGTCATGAAAAAATTGCTGTTGATTTGGTTCGTGCGTTGGATAAAGTGGCGACCCCGCATGCGCGCTTGCGTGATGTTTATCGTGTTAAGTGTTTGTTTGATTTGATACCTCAGGCACGTTTATTTATTGAACGTCTGTATGAAATGATGCCCGATCGTGTTATTTCTGTGCGTGATAAATTTTACGATATGCAAAATCCGCGCAACTATCGCGATGCCAAAATTATTTTGAATATTGGTGAAAATGCGGCAAATGTTGTACCTTTGGAAATTATATGTCAGGTTCGTACTTTCTTTGAATTTGAACGCCAAACGCATGATTCATATGAATTTACCCGCCGCACCCGCGGTCAAAAAAGTGCCGGTATGGAGGCGCGCAGTGCGTCACTGATGGAAGATGGGGTGAAATCCTATAATCGAATGATTTGCCGTTGTTTAGAGGATTTGTTCGAACGTGTTGGTTGGAATATTTTGTATTCCCGCAATAATAACATATCTATATTCGAAGGTTTTCCAAAGGAATGTAAGTTATATTACCCGCAAAAGGTGTTGGATAATATTCGCGAAAAATTATCGGATGCTGTTGAAAACGAAGTTTTCCGTGTTGAAGATTCTCCGGCACAATTGACCAAACACCAAGAAAGCAAGATTTTTAATTTTATGGCACGCTTTATTTTGGTGTCTGCTATGCCATACACGCAAAACGATTGGGCGTTACCCGCCAATACCCAAGCGGAAAAATTGTTCAACTTTGTTATGCGTGAAGTTCAACGTTATTACAAGAAGTCATAACCCCCCCGCATTTATGCGGGTGTTTTTATTCCGCTTGCTTTAATTTATAAAAAATGTAAAAATGTGTTCAGGTTCTTATCGTGTTACAGAACCATAACCAGCATAAGGAAAGGATAGGATTATGCGTCAAGGAAAAGTAAAATGGTATAATGGTAAAAAGTGCTTTGGTTTCATCAGTCCGGATACACCAAACGCAGATGGCAATACAGATGATGTTTTTGTTCATTCCAGTTCATTAAAAGCCGCCGGCATCAGATTTTTGAACGAAAATGACATTGTCGAATTCGAAGAAGAAGTTCGCAATGGCAAATTATCGGCAACTACAATCGAAGTTATCCAACGTGACGAAGAATCCGCCCGTCGTTTCCAAGAACGTCGCGCCGAACGTCGTCGTGCCGCCGAAGACAGAAAACAACGTGAAGAAAAATCATCACGTCGTGGTTTCGCTTTTTGGAAGAAATAAATTCGAAACAAATTAAAATCCCCCGTTTGGGGGATTTTTTGTTTGGATTAATTTTGGTAATATCCCCGTTTATACAAATTCCACTCATCTTGCCTGCGGTTAATTAAACCTTTTGATATTTTTCCTTGGGTACGATTCCACGCCTTCCATGCGGATTCCAAATCTGGGTATGTGGAACTGTAAAAATCCGGATTGTTTATATACTTTACAACCGTTGAATGCCGGAAGCCACGCGTGCCGATGTTGTACACCAAAGACACCAATGCGTCGTATTGGTTTTGCGATAAATGTATTGTAACATTGCTTTGTACGGCGCGTTCTGCCACCGCGATATCGGAACGTAATAATTCAATCGCTTCGCGTTCGGTTAATCCCTTACTAAAATCTTCACTTGGCTTTACTAAATGTCCATATCCAATCGTTGCGCCGACCGGCAAGAGCGCGTTGTTTGGTACAGGTTGCCGCGTAGCGTCATCGTATACAACATGATTTCCGTGCTTGTCTAACACTCTGTGTTCTTTATCTTTCAGCCATTTAATACCTTTGTCACTCATTTTCATAATCAAATCACCTTTAATAAAAAAAATCCCGCGTATGCGGGTAATAAAAAAAAGACGGCATATCACCGCCATTAACCTATAGATGCAATAACAGCGGATAAAACGATATAACTTATAATCGCTACAATAAAAGCCGATCATAATGCACCATACAAACATCAACCTTATGACCGGCCAGATACATGCACGCATTCCACCATATATCTTCGTTTTTTGCAATTCACCCGAAATAGGCCAAGTCACTTAAAAAGAAGTAGAACAATCTGGTCAAGAATACTGAAATACAATAATATAAAGAATATTTTTTGTTTCATGCCAAACCTTATATCTAATACTCTTTAAATATACTAAAATTTTGCGTAATGATACAACAAAGTCCCAAGTAAAGAATCAATCAAAGATATTATAATTGGGCTTAATGCAATCATAAAAGACGCTGTATAATTTTTCTTGTGAAAACAGTACAATGATATTGGAATAAAAAACAACAATATTGCACAAGAAGACACAAGGTTGGTTAAATATATGTCTGCGCTACGCCATGCCCAGCCCATGGCCTCGCTCCCCCAAGGGCAATGGCCAAATGGAAACGCATCACGACATTTTTTGATAAAAAATTCATAATAATCGGTAAACAACCCGTACAAGAATAACAGGTTTATACCAAGACAAATAATTGTTCCGCGTTTCCATTTTTGCATATTTGCCTCCTTTTTTTGTTAGTACTTTACATGTACAATCAGGTCTTTTCCTGTACTTTCTGGCCATGATGTAAATGCGTTTATTTGCCCTGTCATATCGATACATCCTGCGGAACCTAGATTCCAACCGCCATGAATTGAAAAATCGTCACGACCGTACGTTTGTGTTTCCTTTGATGGCTCCAACCATGTACACAAAGCAAGTATCTTATCTTTGTATTGCATAAGATAGTAAATTTAGCACAATTTCCATAACGACTGGTATAGAAAGCAAAATACAAGATTGAATATATTTATGCTTTGTTCCCTTATATATTCCAACAAACAAACATGATGTCTGTATAAGCAAATATATTAACAACAAGACGACATAATAAATTGTGCGTATTTCCACTCCCATAAATTCAATAAACTTACAGCAATCTCCGTACAGCATGTATGGATATGGAGCCATAGTAAAAACATATCGTAATTCAGAGATTGGAACCAGTATCGCTATAAAAGATAAACATAATAGCAATACCTGTCCCAAAATACATAAAATTGATTTTGCTGATTTCATCAATGGTATTTTACATTGATAATTAAATCATTTCCATTATTTTCAAACCATTGTGTAAATTCATCGATACGATTTGTTAAATCAATACAGCCCGCTGAACCTGGTTCAACTCCACCATGTACACTAAAACCGCTACGACCATATGTATTGGTTTCTTTTGATGGCTCTAACCATGCGCGTGATTCACTCCATGAATCCGTTCCACCTCTCCAAGTTCCAAATCCAACTGCCGACCGCAACCGATTGTCCCATGTAATATCTTTATAAAATTGCAACTCGCTTTGTCTTGCAACGTATCTGCCTTCGGGGATTGGACCTGTGTCTTTCAAGTTTTGATATTCGGGGCTTCTGTATCCGTCTTTGCCCGACACTGCATCCCACGACATAATTGGCTTATCATTTTCGTAAAGCGTAAATTTCTTGCCGTCAAATACGGCCGGTCGCATCAAATTGCACCGTCCCAGGGTACAGGATATTCATATACCTGGTTGCACGTTTATATGTTTCACTGTTTTTATCACCGTATTCGTCGGAAGTTATCAGTTCTTGTAAAAGGTTCGGTGTTTGCATAGATATCCTTTTTGGTTAAATAAAAAATCCCGCGATTGCGGGCAATAAAAAAAGACGACTAAATGTCGTCCGCTGAATGTACGTATTATATCATAAAACGTGCAAAAAATCAATAAAAAACACCCCGTCGGGGTGCCTTTTTATTTTGTTTTTTGTGCAATTTTTTCAACCGTTAATCTAAAACCATTTAATTCAAATGAACGCCCCGCCAGATTTTGTAGGTTTAATCTGATTGTAACATCTTGATAGCGCCCCAACAAATTATGTAAAAACGTATAGTTATCTATCATATTAGACAGGCAACCCGAAATTCTATTGTTAATATAGAAATCATGTGTATAATTAATAGAAACAAGGACCCATGGCGCGACATAGCCATCATTAAACGCCACACGCGCCCAAAGATTATCTCCATTTTCAGCAACAGGATATCCAGTTTTATAGAATTCCCCAGTTGTTTTAGATGTCAAAAAATGCATTTCTGAAATATTTGGATACTGGTTTTGAATGTTTTGAAAATTTTTCTGTATAGATTCTGGGAAACCTATGGCTGTGCCACGATACATTGTTGCCGGTTTGCCACCGACCAAAATCCCGTTCGTGTTTATTGTAATATACTCTGTATTCGAAATATCCGGCATTTCTAACCCTTTTGCACCAGTATACAAACAATATATACGTTTGCAATAAAAAACACCCCATTGGGGCGATTTTTTACGATGGGGCCCCGAATTTGACACAGTTCTACCCGAAGCCGCGCAGCAAGTGCTTGACTTAGGCCCGTTATTGAATGAAATATTAGCAGAAGTAGAAAAAGCAAGCTAATACTTTACTTCATTTAATATCTTCCAAAATTCGGGTACATTTTTTGGCGCCATCCCGTTTAGCAGTTGCACCGATGCGATTGACCCAAATGGTGCATAAAAACCATCGTCAAAATCATAGTATTTTCTTATACAGTTGTTGATTGCAATATCTAAATCCGCCATTGACATATGAATCATCATATCCCAAACCCGTTCCAATATTTCGTCATACTTATAATCACTGAATCTGTAATTGTCCCAGAAATAATACAATATTTGTTCCGCCTGTCGTTCCGTTAAATCTTTGATATGTTCCGGGAAATTAAATCGTGGGTGTGTCGCCCGATACATATCCAGTTTTTCCTGATTTACGGCATATGCATTTACAAGTGCAGGATTTGTTTTTTTATTCGATGTTTCATATTCTATTATGCGCCCCACAAAATCCGACTTTCTATCAGCAACGGCAACAACAGGTATCAAGCATAACAAAATAATCATTATCTTTTTCATGCAAACATTATGGCAAACAAGATGATAAAAAATCAATATGTATTTGTACGATTTGCCCAACCGTCACCATATTTTTCCCATTCCGGCAACCCCTGCAAATATTCTAATCTATTTTCTTTCAATTCATCCATAAATTTATCGATTTTATCTGCTGGAATGTTATTTAGCGCCCCAATTGTATTATCGCCAATTTTGCCGTCAACCTTCAAACTTTCCCCCATTGATTCATTTAGTGTTTCTTGAACTATTTTTCCTACATTACAAAAATTACTCATAACCCCCATGTCGAAAACAGCACTTGCAATTCGTTCGTTTTCAATTTCGCCTATACGACGTTCGTCATAATAGTCTTCGCCATATATTTGTTGCACTTGTTCGGGGCTTAAATCTTTTACTGTTTCTGGGAAGTTAAAATTTGGATGGTCTGTATTATATTTATCTAAAGCAGGCTGTGTTATACCAATATTTGTTGGTTGGTCTATCTTTTTAGGGTCATCAACATAGCCGCCCTCGTTTTTCATTCCCTGGCGGACTATTCTGCTTCGTCTTTCATCGTCTGTGCAATTGTCATCGTCATCTAATTCTATCTCTTCTATCCAACAACGGCAATTGGGGTGGTGGGGATTTTCTGGTATATCTTCCATATTTTCATAAACAGTATCGGCAAAACTCAAACAATCATCACATGTTCTTTCGTCTACTTCTGTATGCCATCGCCATGCTTTTCTGATTGTGATATTGCGACCTGTTGCATCTGTACGACTGTTGCCATATTTGTTTTCAAAATAATCTTGTACTTGTTTGGCAGCGGCTGCATGATTTGGGTTGTTAGAATTTAAATATGCATCACTGCGCATCAAGTTTAGTATGTTATTTGATAATTTATTCATGTTTGTTCCTTTTTGTTTAAATAAAAAAAACACACAGTTGTGGGCAATAAAAAAAGACGACCAATGTCGTCCGCTGAATGGGTGTATTATATCACAAAACAGGCAAAAAATCAATTAAAAACATTGTGTTTTCGTGCTGGATGAATTATTCTTGTATTGATATGACAAAGATATTCACGATTGGTTTCAGCGGTAAAAAGCCAGAAGTATTTCTGGAGGTTTTAGATGCTGCACGTATTCGTTGTATATGGGATATTCGTCTGTGGCGGGTCAGCAAATATGTTCCGTATTACAGCGGTGATAACCTGGCATCAGTTCTTGGTGAAAGATATGAGTATCATCCAGAATTTGCACCGACATTTGAAATGTTGACATCGTTCAAAGACAAACATATGACATGGTCAGATGCCGAGCCGATTTATCGCAAAACGATTGCAGAACGTGGGCCATTGGCAAACGTATCGCCAAGCGACCTGGACCGTATATGTTTGTTATGTACAGAAAAGACCGCAGATATGTGTCATCGACGTCTGGCCGCTGAATACATTGCCGATATAATTCCAAACGTGGAAATTATTCACTTATAAGTTCGAACCTTTTTCTGGACAATGAAAATGCGAGTTTATCAATAAGATACCCCTTCGAAGATATTCTTCAGAAGGGGTATCGTCAAATATGGGGCGGATAACCGGACTCGAACCGGCGACATTTGGTACCACAAACCAACGCTCTAACCAACTGAGCTATATCCGCCATACTGTGTGCGCAAGGCGCGCTTCATTTTATGTAGTGGTGGAGCTGATCGGACTCGAACCGACGACCCCTTGCATGCCATGCAAGTGCTCTACCAACTGAGCTACAACCCCATGCAGAGCAGTATTCTACACATATTATGTAAAAAAGTCAACTTAAAATCACGCCAATCTGACATTTTTTACATAACTTTGTAATCAAATCCGCCCAAGTCGGGCGGAATCTGTGTTTTTATTTTTGTTTCTGCATGCTTTCGTAAACCGTTTTTGCTTGTGCCTTCGCAGCATTTACACCACGGCTTAGCAAGCTTGAACGTGTGCCTTTAATCGCCAACAGCAATGTAGCTACCGCATCTTCACATTTTTCTGCATGTGCCTTTGTTGAAGTAATCGCAGATACCAATGCGTCAACGCGACCACGCAACAGGGCATTTTCTTGTGTCAATGCATCGATTGTGCGTTTGTCTGCATCTGACATGCTTGGTATGTATTGGCTGTACTGTGGGGTCAGTATTTTTTCTTCGTCATATGCTTGGCAACACTTTGTATATGCTTCAGAATTTTTTCCATACATAAATTCAGCGCATTTTTTGATATTATGGATTAACCTACTTGCTTCGTCTGTATTAGGTACGTTTGCACTCAAGTATTTGTTGATTTCTATAATCGTACATTTTTCTATATCCGCAAAGATAGCAGGGCGATCTTCTGTTTTTGCAACTTCTAATAAATTTGTCAAATCAATCGTTGTTGCGTATTTGCTGCCTGCACGCATTTTGACCGCATTAGACCAGATGGTTTTGTTCGAAATTAATCCAGATACTAATTTGCCCAAGATATCATAGGTTAAGCGTTCGTCTTTGATACGATGCAATGTCAGCATAAATTTTTTCACATATTCATCGTTGTGTTTGCAGCCGTCTTCAACCTCTTTGCGCGCCATGAACAGCATGTGCAAGATTTCGTGATCAGCTTCGAAGTTTTTGCAATCTTCTGGTGCGCTATTCAAAAATCGAAAAACTTCTGATCGTTGACATGCTTCTTCTCTGGCTTCGGGCGAAATAAATCTTACCTTTCCCGACAATGCCATAACCGCTGGTGAACGTGAATCGCCCAAAAATACTTCCTTGACGGCGGTTTCATAGTTAAATGTAATTTTTTGCGTCATTTCCAACTTCCTTTATTCTTTGTGTTGAGTATCGTACTTTTTACAAAGTATATAGTACTGCAAATGCGTTTGTCAAGTGTTATTAGGCATATTTTTTCTTGCCAAGTGCCAACCCAATTTGCTAATCTGCTTATCAAGCTTAAGGAGTATAAATATGGATTACCAATTATTAAAATCAGAAGTAGAACAGAAAACCGCCCAAACACTGGAAGTTTTAAAGAATGAATACGCGGGTTTGCGCACGGGTCGTGCATCTGTGCATTTATTGGATGCGGTACGTGTTCCTGTTTACGGTTCCGAAATGCCAATTAACCAGGTTGCAACCGTTTCAACACCTGACAACCAAACTTTATCTGTAACCGTTTGGGATATTACAAATGCACCTGCGGTTGAAAAGGCCATCCGTGATTCTGGTTTGGGATTAAATCCAATGACTGCCGGCGGTGTAATTCGTTTGAATATGCCACCTTTGACCGAAGAACGTCGTCGTGAATTGACCAAAGTTGCCGGTAAATATGCCGAAGAAGCCAAAATTTCTATGCGCAACATTCGCCAAGACGCAATGGGTAAAATCAAACGTGCTGTAACAGACAAAGAAATTTCCGAAGATGATCAACGCAAATTCGAAGATGATTTGCAAAAGGTCTTTGATAAACGTGGCTCCGAAGTTGATGCTATGGCCAAAGAAAAAGAAGCCGACATTATGTCTGTGTAACATATTAAATTCGGGATACGATTATGTTGAAACTGTTTAAACGAAAACAGGCACCAAAATCGACGTCTGAAAACAAAGACGTCAAAGTGCCAAAGCATATTGCGTTTATTTGTGACGGCAATCGCCGTTGGGCGGAAATGCGTGGTATGCCACCATTGATGGGGCATCGTGCGGGTATTTCCAATTTTGAAAAATTGATTGATTGGTATATTGCGCGTGGTGTGACAACGATAACATTTTTCTGCTTTTCAACGGAAAATTGGAATCGTTCCACCGAAGAGGTCGATTTTCTGATGGACTTGTTCTATACAGAATTGACCAAGAATATGAATCATGCGCTGGAAAAGAATCTGCGTTGTCGTGTAATTGGTTCGCGCGCACGCTTGCCGGAACGGTTGGCAACACTGTGTGATGAATTGGAAGAACGTACCGCAGAAAACACCGGTGGCACGGTTGTGTTCGCGGTCAATTATGGTGGCCAAGACGAAATTATTGATGCTGTTAATGCGGCAATCGATAACGGTACGCCCGTAACACGCGACAGTTTTGAAACGTTTTTGGATACCGGTGATTTGTTGCCGATTGATTTAATGGTTCGCACCAGTAACGAACACAGAATTTCTAATTTCTTGTTGTGGAAATTGGCGTATGCAGAATTGCTGTTCGTTCCAGAACATTGGCCTGAATTGGTGTCGGACGAACGTCTGTGGCAATACACTTTGGATGAATTTGCCGGCCGTAACCGCCGATTTGGTGGTGGTAAAAAGGCAAACTATCTGGGTAAAAAGAAATAAAAGGTTCATATCATGTCAAATACACAACAAAGAATTATTGTGGCCGTCATAATGGCGGCATTGGGGGGCGGAATCGCTTTGTTGGAATACTTTGGATTGCCGGCGGTACGTGTCGCGGGCATATTAATCGTGTTGTCAATGATTGTGGAATACATATTGGCATTGCGTCGTGCCGGTGCGGACAAGTATGATGCTCATCGTGCATCCTTTGTTGTGTTTTTGGTGTGGTTGTTCTTGATGCTGTTTGCCGTCAATTCTATTGGCGCGAAACCTTGGATAGTATTGTTGTTATTGTCGATAATCTGTGCGGCGGATACCGGTGCATGGTTTTTTGGTCGTATGTTGGGTGGCGATAAAATGTGGGAACGTCTGTCATCTGGCAAAACGTGGTCGGGTCAAATTGCGGGTATTCTGTGCGGCACATTTGCATCTGTAATGTACGGACTGTTGGGGGCGGATGTATTTATGCCACAATTGATGTGGATTGGTATGTCTGTCGCTTTGTTGTCCCAGTATGGTGACCTGACGGCCAGTTGGGTTAAAAGACAATTGGGGATAAAAGATTTTGGTACAATATTACCGGGGCATGGCGGTGTATTGGACAGATTTGATGGTTGGATTTATGTATTGCCGATTGCGTGGTTGGCGACCTTGGGTTAAAGATAAAGGAATGGTGAAAATATGCATACTTTGGTAACGATTATTGCATTATTGGTTGTATTGGGTGCTGTTGTATTTGTGCACGAATTGGGGCATTTTTTGGCTGCGCGTTGGGCGGGTGTTCGTGTGAATGCGTTTTCGATTGGTTTTGGTCCGGCCATAATCAAATGGCGCGATAAACGTGGCACATTGTGGAAGATTTCGTGTCTGCCATTGGGGGGCTATGTTCAAATTTACGGCCAAGAAGATATGTTTAACCGCAAAAAGTATGCGGAATTGCCGTCTGAAAAGCGTGTTGGGCATTATTTGTCTGCGCCTGCGTGGAAACAGTTTATAATCATTGGTGCCGGCGTATTTATGAACTTTGTGCTGGCGTGGGCGATTTACACAACGTTATTTATGTTTCATCCACGTTTGGTTGGAAATTCCCAATTGCCCGTTGTGGGTCAGGTTATCCAAGAATCCGTTGCATTTAATGCGGGTGTTCGTGCCGGTGACGTAATTGTTCAAATTGATGACGAACATATCTCAAATTGGGGTGAATTGGTTTTGGCCAAAGAATTGGCATCAAATCGTACTGCCAATATTCTGGTTGCGCGCAAAAATGAATTAGTGTCTATTCAATTGGCGCCCGCAGAAACATGGGGTATGGTTGCCGACGGGTCCAAACGTGCCGACCCAAAACGTCAAAATTTGTTCCAAGCAATGTATTCTGGTGCGCGTAAAACATATTATGAATCAAAAACATTGGTTGTTGTGTTAAAGCAAATTATAACCGGCGAACGTTCTTCAAAGCAGTTGGGTTCATTTATCACAATTGCCGAATATTCTGGCGCGGCCATGGCGGCGGGATTCTTTACGTTAATCAGTTTGATTGCGTTATTGTCGGTTAATTTAGGTGTTTTGAATTTATTGCCTTTGCCGGTTTTGGATGGTGGATATTTGCTGATTTTGATAATCGAAGCAATAACGCGTCGCAAATTACAGGGACGCGGTATGGAAATTGTGATTTTATTCGGATGGTTGTTGATATTGGGATTATTTATACTGACCATGTGGAATGATTTGGCACGTGTATTTGGATTATAATGGATTGATGTATGAAAAAAGTATCTTTGGTTGCGATTTTAACTGCTGTGATGACATTTCCCGCGTTTGCGGCACGTGTATCACGTGTTGAAGTGTTGGGCAATGAACGTATGGATGCGGAATCTGTTCGCATATTGGCGGATGTTTCCGTTGGTGACAATGTCGGCGAATTGCGCAGTAATGAAATTGCCAAGAAATTACAAGAAAGCGGTTATTTTTCCAAAATAGACGTCCGTATGTCTGGTAACGTTTTGAAAATTAATGTTACCGAAGCGCCAATCATCAATATGGTAACGGTCGAAGGCAACGACGACGTATCTACGGATGATTTAAAGGCGGAAATCAAAACCAAAGAACGTACATCGTATAATGAATCAACAATTGGTGCGGATGTGCGTCGTATGTTGACCGTGTACCAGCGCAAAGGGTTCTTTGGCACCAAAATAGAACCCCAAAAAATCGAATTGGACGACAATCGTGTTAATATCGTTTATGAAATTACCGAAGGTCATCCGACTTGGATAACGGATATTGATTTTTCGGGCAATAAAGTGTTTTCCGATCGAACGTTGCGTGGCGAAATTTTATCCCGTGAACACGCTTGGTGGCGTTTTATGACCCAATTTGATACGTTTGATGAAGACAGAATTCAATACGATGGTCAAATGTTGCGTCAATTCTATCTGCGCAATGGTTATGTGGACTTTGTTGTCAAAGATATTGCCGGTACATTTACACCATCGCGCGAATATTATTCGGTCAAATTTACCGTTGATGAAGGTAATCAGTATAAATACGGTAAATTGGATATAGATAACCCATTTGATGACGTCCCGACAACTGAATTGATGGATGTTATAACTGCGCGTTCCGGTGATGTTTATAATATTGACCAAGTTGATGAAACGATGTCTGCATTGCGCAGTGCGGTTGCGGACTATGGATACGCCTTTATCAATGTTGAACCAATTCCAACCAAGAATGATGATACAGAAACCATTGATTTGACGTTCCGTATTCAAAAGACCAACCGTATTTATCTGAACACGATAAATATATTGGGCAATGTGCGTACATTTGACAGTGTGATTCATCATCTGTTGCCAATGCGTGCCGGCGATCCTTTTTCATTACAGACAATCGAAGAAGGTCGTCAAAAATTGATGCGTACCCGTTATTTCAAAGATGTTCAAATGGTTCCAACCCGTGTGGCGGATTCCAATATGATGAATTTGGATGTCAAAGTAGAAGAACAGCCAACCGGTGAATTATCTGGTGGATTTGGTTGGTCGAACATTAACGGTTTCATGGTTGATGCGGGTATTACCGAAAATAACTTTATGGGCCGTGGTCAAATTGTGCAATTACGTGCCTCTTTGGCCCAGTATCAGAAACAGGCATTATTTAGTTTTACCGAACCATATCTGTTTAATCGTGCTTTGTCTGGTGGTTTTGATGTGTCTTATACCATGTACGACTATTCATCTTTGGGCAGTTTTGGTTATGACCGTGATTCTGTGACTGTTGCGGGGCGTATGGGGTGGCGATTAACCGACCATTGGACCCAGAGTTTACGTCTGTCCGCATCATTTGATCAAAACTATGATATCCAAGTTGACTCTGGTTGGCAGAAAGCAAACCTGTACACATTGGGGACCAGTTTCCGTTATCATAATCTGGATACGAACTTTGCACAAAATACCCATACGGGCGTCGTTGCGAATTTGGGTATCGCATATACCGGATTTGGTGGTACAGAATCATTTATGCGATACAGTGGTGACATCATAGGTATGGTGAATTTCTGGGATGACCGTTGGCAATTGCGTTCATCATTGGATTTTGGATATATCCAACCATTGGGTGATGATTATGTATCGCGTGTTTATCGTTATTTCTTGGGCGGCGAAAGTTTGCGTGGCTTTGATGTCGCCGGTGTCGGTTCGCGCAACTGGGCATACAGTACATATGCGCTGGGCGGATTGTGGAAAATCAATGGTTCAACCCAATTGAACTTTCCGATATTTATCCCCGACGAATATCAGATAAAGGGTTTTGTGTTTATGGACTATGGTATTTTGGGTAAGCCGCCATCCGATGAAGACACATATACGTATTACAACATAACGCGTGATAACTATATTGATGACAATCTGCGTACATCTGCGGGTGTTGGTATTTATTGGAATACGCCAATGGGCCCAATGAATTTCAGTTGGGGTTGGCCATTAAAGATGACCGAATACGATCGTGAACAAAGATTTTTGCTGTCGTTTGAAACGCAGTTTTAATCTTGACGTGCGCTGCATAAATTTTTTATAATTTGTAAAAAAGGGAAGGGGAAACCATGAAAAAAGTACTGTTGGGTTTGTTTGTTGCATTGTGTCTTGCCGGCTGTGGTCAGGTTTATGATCGTGAACCTGTTGGTGTTGGCTTTGATAACAACGAATTGAAACTCAGTCCTTGTGCCTGCATTATGGTATATCAGGCCTAGTTTTTTTGCGAAAACAACGGGGGGATGAAAATTGGAGTATCCAGCCGATTTTGAAACAACCGGCTTTCCTGCGGGCAAAGTATTGGCGACAAATCGCATTGTGGCGATATGTATCATGTTGGTCATTGTTTTGATTACTGTGATGTGTGGTCTGTTGCTGTGGGCCCAACGTTCTGTTCGCGTTCATCCTTTTTTGGTGTCGATTAATTCTGTTACGGGTCAATGGTCGATTGTTGGTCATCAACACGGTGATTATAAAACGGTTGATAATACTTCGGCATTGATGGAATCTGTTATTGCCGATTTTGTAAAATATCGTTTTTCTATATCGGCCGATGCAAACACCAACGCATCTGTATGGCAAAGGTGCGATTTAGCAAAAGATTGTTCTTTGGCGGCACACCAAGAAAACAGTATAATTAACCCCGACAAATGTGGTTTATTTTGTACGACGGACATTAAAGTGTTTGATGCTTTTGTAACAGACGTTATGCCTGTGTACGAACAATATGCAATTGCAAAAGATGTGCGCACAATCGACACATCTGCAATGCGTTTTCAACATTTGCACGGAAACGTGTATCAGGTTCAATTTACAATCAATTCCACGTTATATGGCGATATGCAGATTTTGGGGTATGCGGTCGTTGAACGCGATACCACGAATTATCCATATAATTTGGGGTGTTATGTGTCTAATTTCAGTGCATACAGGGTACAATGAATAAAAGCATTTTTAATTTTATCAAATCTGTTATATATGTTGGATTGACCATCTTGTGTGTTTGTGTGGCAACATTGCTGTACAATATGTCGGATAATATCCAGATAGATACATACTTTTTTCGTCCCGACCGGAATTTTATAGACCGACCGGATGTCCCTGCGACGCCTGCAGATTTGGAACCTTCGAACAAAATGCGTATGATGCTGTTGGATAATTATATATCAAAAGTATTTGGTGTCACGCCATACGAAGATACCCAGGTAAAAGAAAAAATAGCATCGCAAATAACATCGCCGGCAACACGTGAATATTTGGAACAAAATATATGGCCGGAAACGCGCAAATTGGCCGCAGATAAAGTGTTGCGTACGGCGACTGTTGAATCAATGACCCCAGAACCCGGCAGTAAAAATTATTGGCACGTTCGCACCAAGTTTACAACATGGCGCACCCCAAATGATTTCAGCCAAGAACCCGACATTCAATACGAAGATTGGTCTGTTGCATTTATGTACAGAAACGAGTTGCGCCCAGATGTCGCCGGCTTTACCATAGAACAGTATTTGGAAAATGGTATCATGGGCATTCCGCCAAATCCTGCATGGGTATTCTACTTTTATGTAACGGATATCAAGAAAAAGTAAGGCCAGATATGAAGTGCTGTAAATTATTTTTATCGTTTTTGTTGGCACTGTGTGTGTCATTGCCGGCTTTTGCGGAAACGGATGATACGTTTGATATTGTGGACAGTGCGGCCGGTGATATTATTACGGATTATGTGTCATTAAACTATGATGCCGATATTGCAAACGTTGGTAGTTTTGACATTGCAGGCATTATGTTGGGTATGGATTTCGATGCGGTTCATTCTTTGGTAACAGAAATCGGAAATTTGTATCAATTGCGGGATAAAAGTGCGATTATATACACGATACACCCCGACTGGAAAGCGAATTTGGATTACGAATGCCGTCAACAGGGCTTGGTCATCCCGACCGAGATTGAAACCTGTATTAATGGATTGGCGAAAAGTCGTGGGTTGATGTATGCGTCTGAATTGCATTTGGTGCGTCCCGAAACCGGCGAAAGTATCGATATATCGTTTACCAGTAATGCAACCGACAACGTTGTATGGCGTGTAATATACAAAAACGATGTTAACGACCAAGAAGGCATCGCGGAAAAGTTTATCAAGCAACGTGAAAATAAAGTTTTGGCATTCTGGCAACACGTATTGGAAAAATATGGCGAACCAAATTCTGGGTCTGATAAATGGATCAGCAGTGAAAATTCATATGATCCAATGATGACGGCATATTATGGTGTATTGGACTTAATTGATAATGGTCGTAATGCGTCGGATCAGGCCATCAATATCAATCAATCACGTGAAAATTTCAAGGCAAAGCCATATGCATTCTGACACAACGTATCGTCGTGGATTGTGGGCCGAATTTTTGGCGCGCATGTATTTGCGACTGCATGGGTGTCGGATTGTTGCGTGTCGTTATGTAACCGGTAAAAACACACATCGTGCCGAAATAGACATCATTGCCCGACGCAAAAACACTTTGATTTTTATCGAAGTCAAATCTCGTCCTGATGTGGAAACCGCTTTTGCTGCGATAACGACCGCGCAAAGATTTCGCCTGCGTCGTGCCGCCGAAACATACATTGCGCGCACAGGGTGGCGTGGTGATGCGCGTTTTGATGTTATTGCGGTATGTGGACGTAAAATCCATTGGATACGTGGCGCATTATAATTCTTGAAACTGGGGATTGGTTCCTGTATAATGTGTGCATATCTCAAAAACAAAAAGGAGAAGATATGAAAAAAGCATTATTGGCATTGTTCGCAGTATTGACATTATCTGCATGTGGTGGTTATTATAAATCTGGCAATTGCGAATATGAATTCTTGTTGCACAAAGATATTTCTATTTCCAAAATCGTCGGCAATATGACAGGCGGTTGTTAATAAAAAAATCCCCATTTTGGGGATTTTTTATTTTTCTAATTTTTTGCACCAATCATTATCTGGGAAATTTAATTTTAACATTTCGGCATATCCGGATGCTTGTTCTGGCAATCCAATGGCGGTATAGCATTCTGTTAATCTGAACAGTGCTTCGGGTGTCATAACGGTTTCTTGTGCGTCTTGTATCACAGATTGCAATTGACTTATCGCGCTGGGCCAATTTTCTTTTTCCATATCATTGCGTGCCGAATACATAACTTTGCCCGCGATATAGTTTTTCAAGATATTGATTTTGTTTTCTGCGTTTTTCGCATATGGGCTATTGGGGAATCTTTGAACCAATGTTTGAAATTGCTGCAATGCGTACGCGGACATCCCCGGTTCACGGCGTACATCACTGACTTGGCGATAATAACACATCCCACGCAGGTACAGCACATATGGTGCATCTTTATGCCCGGGGTGAAATCGCATAAATCTGTCTGCGGCCAATATCGCACCGGCAAAATCATTATCCATATATTGTGCATATGCTGCCATCACTAACGCGTCTGGGGCCCATTGGCTGGCGGGGTATTGTGATTCTGCCTTCAAAAATTCAATGGCGGCTTCTTCATAGTTTTTATCGTTAAATTCGGCATACGCGTTTGCATATATTTCCGCCAGTGGTTGTTCCGCCACGATTTTATTATCGGATCCTGCGCACGCGGTCAATGCGATTAAAGTTGTTAATAGAATCAGTTTTTTCATCTTTTTATTCCTGTCTTGATTTTTTATTCCATATCGCAGTATAATCCAAACTATGAAACTAGGCAAACATATTTTCGGCGTTGGCGCCATGACAGGAATCAGTCGTATCTTCGGCTTTGTACGCGACATGTTGATTGCGCGTGTATTGGGGGCGGGGCGTCTGTCCGACGTGTTTTTGGCGGCATTTAAGCTGCCGAATTTATTCCGTGACCTGTTGGGCGAAGGCGCATTGTCGGCAATATTTATTCCAATGTACGCCGATTCAAAACACGATACCCGGTTTGCCCAAAATGTGTTTTCTTGGTTGATGGTTGGTTTGTTGGGTATAACGATATTATTTGAAATATTTATGCCTTTGATTGTGTGGTTCTTGGCACCCGGCTTTGACGCGGTTGCGGGCAAGATGGAATTAACCGTCACCATATCGCGCATAATGTTTGTCTATGTAATATTTGTATGTGGTTCTGCGTTTTTATCGGCCATATTAAATGCCTTTTCTAAATTTTTATTGGCTGCATTTATGCCAGTGCTGTTGAATATTATGCTGATATGTGCGTTGTTGATTGCAATGTTCTTTGGTAATTCGCATGTGTTATACTTGATGGCCGGCACGGTTGTATTATCCGGCGTGATTCAGTTTGGAATATTGTGGTCCCGCATAAGACGCAATCATTTTGGATTGCGTTTGGTTCGTTTGCGTTGGACGCCGTCCATTCGTTCTATGTTTCGCCGTCTTGGGGTCAGTATAGTTGGCAGTGGTTTTTACCAAATTACAATCATTTTGGGTACATTGGTGGCCAGTTTTCAAAGCGGCGCGGTGTCGTGGCTGTATTATTCCGACCGTATTGTCCAATTGCCGTTTGCTATAATTGGTTTGGCGGCCGGTACGGTTTTGATATCGTCAATTTCAAATGCCTTGGCATCAAATAATATGCGCAGTGTTTATATCCAACAAAATTCCACAATACGCCGATCTTTGATGTTAACATTGCCGTGCGTCGCGGGTCTGTTTGTTTTGGCACACCCGATTATTCAGTATTTGTTCCAATATGGCGCATGGACGGCGGAATCAACCAACGCAGTCGCTTTGGCGATTCAAATCCAAGTAATGGTATTGCCTGCAATGGTAATCAGTCAGGTTTACAGTAAAACCTTGTACGCAACCCAAGATGTTAAAACCCCTGTCCGTACCAGTATTATATCCTTGGTGGTCGCGTCGGCATTATATCTGGGGCTATATTCTTTTGTGGGCTATTTGGCCGTTCCAATCGGTGTGGTAATCAGTGGTTATGTAAAATGTGTCCTGTTGGGGCGCGTGTGTCGTGGGCGCGGTCTGACAAACGTGGACGGCCGTACGGTTCGCGCGGTGTGCATGTTTGGCTTGTTGTCGATAATAATGGGTATGTTATTAACGTTGGTGCCAATAACTGGATTTTTTGTTTTGGGGTTGGCGATTTGCGGATACGGTGTATTATACCTGCCAATGGCATATTTAATAGACCGCAAAATTTAATCAGAAAATAAATTTGAAACGGGCTTTAATTTATGATAAAATACAAATCATAAGAATGTAAGGAGTCCTAAATCATGAAAAAAGTAATTTCTTTGGCGGTATTAACTGCAATGCTGTCTGGCTGTATGGATTTGAACCGCAGTGCAGACACATCTATGGCAACTTCGGATGGTTTTGGTGAAGAAGTTCTGGTTGGTGCACCTGCGGATGCGCAACCATCATTAAATGATTCATACTTAATGGCGCCGGCACCAAAATACTATGTCGGTACCGCATATAAAGTCGATGATGTACAATATATCCCTGTCGAAGATATGACATACAATCAAACAGGCATCGCCGGCATAATCCCCGCGGAATTAAATGGTCAAAAAACCAGCAACGGCGAAATGTTTGATGTGAATCAAATGTTGGCGACCAGCAAAACTTTGCCACTGCCAACAATAGCACGTGTCACAAATTTGGATAACGGTCAATCTGTTGTTGTTCGTGTGAACAATCGTGGTCCATTTGTAAATACCCGTTTAATGGACTTGTCACCTGCGGCCGCCCAAAAAATCGGTCTGAACGGGCAGGGTAAAGTACAAATCCAAGTTTTACCTGATCAATCTGCGGCTGTAAAAAATGCAACATTGGCTGCAACTGCACCTGCTGCACAACCTGTGGTACAACCTGTCGCGCAACCTGTGCCGGAACCTGTCGCACAACCTGTGGCTGAACCGGTGGCACAACCTGTACCGGAACCTGTTGCCGCACCTGCATCGGGTGATTACAGTGTTCAAATCGCCGCATTCTATGCCCAAGACAGTGCAGATGCCTTGGCGCAACGTATGAAACAATATGGCCAAGCCGTTGTTGTTAACGAAGGTGATATGTTCAAAGTTCGTATCATTAATCTGGATGCCGCCCGTGCGCGCAACGTAATTGACGCTTTGCGTGTTAACGAAGGTATGGCCCCTGGCTTGTTGAAATCTGGCCGTTGGGTAAATGCAGACAGTATTTAATAATCAATAAACCAAAATAAAACCGCCTTATTGGGCGGTTTTATTATTAACGTTGAAACGAACCGATAAATGATTATGGTGGTTTTTCGTTGTTTTTTTGCCATCAATCTGGCTTGTTCATCTGTTCGTCATCCAAATCATCCAAAAATCACAATAATACGCGCTTGTTGCGTGATGTGCACATAAGGTTTTCAAACATTTATTGCGAGCTGCCAATTTTTCTAAATGTTCGGCACCGTAACAAAAAATAAAATCCCCAAAGTTGGGGACTTTATTTAATAAATGCAGATTGTTTGCTATGGTGTTACAGTACCGCCAATGGTTAATCCGGGAATTATGATAAATCCATTGTCGTCATCCGGATCGATACACTGTGGGGTATAATCACAGCTGGTGATTTCATTAACCTTGTTAACCACGGCTGTTGTTGCGGTGTTCACCTTGTTTATATTCGTGGTGTTAACCGATATAGCCGATGTGTTTGCAGACACACTGTTTTGTAATGCTGTTATTGTTGACGAAGCAGACAACGTGTTTGCAAAATTTTCTGTCGTAATCGCCGTAGTGTTCAGCGTTGACAAAACTGGCGCCATGCTGTTAACCAAATTTTGTGTGCTCTGCAAGCTTTTATATTCGCTGCTTGCCGATAATTTTTTGCTAAAATTATCAACTGTTATCGCTTTGGTGCTGGCCCAATTGTTGAATGCGGCACTGGTATGATAGTCACTTAAATCGCTTGCCAAAGCAAATCCTTTGCTATCAACTGCATCTGCCGCTGCTGCAATGGCTTCGTCTTTCGCATCTGCGATCAATGTTGGTACACCATCAACAGTGTTTTTCAGGTTTTTATAAATGGTCAAATCTGCAACCTCTGTTCCCAAATCTGCTGATTTCAGATAGCCCATACCACCGACTATGCCTGCAACCTCTGTTCCCAAATCTGCAGATTTCAGGTAACCCATACCGCCGACCAGGGTCGTGACCGATGTGCCTAAGTTATCGGATTTTACATAACCACTCAAATCGCTTGCCAAAGCAAAACCTTTGCCATCAACCGCATCTGCCGCTGCTGCAATGGCTTCACCTTTTGCTGTTGCGATTAATGTTGGTACACCGTCAACAGTGTTTTTCAGGTTTTTATAGATGCTCAAACCTGCAACTTCTGTTCCCAAATCCGCAACTTTTACAAATCCCAATCCCGCAACAGATGTCAAAGTATCATCTTTTGCGGTATTGATGCTCGTATTAACCCAATCTATAGTTGCCAAGTTGGTTAAACCATCTTTCTTTACAAAGTCAACGGTCAGGTCAGAGAACTTAGCGTCGAATCCGTCTTCTTTAACATACACACCATCCAAGCCATTGATAGCAACATTAACATCATCAACAGTTGCAAAGTTGTAACCGTTCAACGCATTACCCAAAGCGTCTGTCTTCAAGTAACCCAAACCTGCAACTTCTGTTCCCAAATCCGCAACTTTTACAAATCCCAATCCAGCAACAGAAGTCAAAGTATCGTCTTTTGCATCATTGATATTCTTGTTAACCCATTCGATAGTTGCCAAGTTGGTCAACCCATCTTTCTTTACAAAGTCAACGGCCAGGTCAGAGAACAGCGCATTGAATCCGTCTTCTTTAACATACACGCCGTCCAAACCATTGATAGCAACGTTAACATCATCAACAGTCGCAAAGTTGTAACCGTTCAACGCATTACCCAAAGCATCTGTCTTCAAGTAACCCAAACCTGCAACTTCTGTTCCCAAATCCGCAACTTTTACAAATCCCAATCCTGCAACAGATGTCAAAGTATCTTCTTTTGCGTCATTGATATTTTTGTTAACCCAATCGATAGTTGCCAAA
>JAZRJG010000041.1:0-12713 GCA_045645725.1 Candidatus Enterousia sp.
AAATTCTTAAAAAAACGAATCATTGAATCCAATCCACTTAATCGCCCCGCCCCCAAATTCAGATTCAAAGTTCTAAATTCCGCATCTATATCCATATCTTTTATTTCTGTTGCATTTTTACCATCAACCATCGCCGTCAAAATCGCAACAATTCCACGCACCAAAGCCGAATCGGCCCGACCATAATACCTGTTACCATCCACGCAAATCTGAACCCACGACGCACATCCTGTAATTTCATGACAAGACGCGGTTTCGGGCACCACGGGCAAATGCGCCCCAAAATCCATAACCATTTCCAATCGCATTACCGCATCATCCGTCAAAGATAACATACGTTTCATTTCCGCATATGTCACAATTACCACCCTTGGTTTGTTAAATCCAACTCTAATTTGGCGGCATCGGACATACGCGACAAATCCCATGGCGGGTCCCAAACCAAATCAACGCGCACCGGCACACCATTTGACACGCCCTGGGCCGCATCACGAACTTGCTGCATTAATTCTTCCATCATGGGGCACGTAGGACTGGTAAACGTCATCTGCAGAACAATTTCATCATCCCCGATATTAATATCATAAATCAACCCCATATCCCATACATTCACAGGTATTTCGGGATCATAGACCGTTTTCAAAGCCGCAACAATATCATCTTTGTTTACCGTCATTTCACAACATCTTTTATAATATCAATTGCATTTTGCACATCCGTCATCGTGTTATATCCACCCACCGACAAACGCGCACATCCATCAACATCCAATTTTTTACAAATCCAAGACGCACACATATTCCCCACACGCAGACACAAACCACGTGCACCAACCAACGCGCCAAAGTCCAACACATGCATACCATCGACCACAAAACTTAACACCGCAGCATCACGGGCGGTAATAATGCGCACACGCTGGATTTTCGCCAATTCATCATACATATATTTAATTAAATTTGTATCAGGACGCTTCGCAATCAATTCATCAATCGCCACAGAAAAACTTGCAATCTGAACCAAAGGTAACGTTCCGGCTTCAAACTTCTCAGGCGATTTATTCCATACGCATTTATCCATATCAACCTTTAAGACCATCCCCCCACCAAACTTTACCGGCCGATAATCATCGGGATTTTTTACATACATAATCCCCAAACCTGTATCCGCCCCAATCTTATGACCGGAAAAGCACAAAAAATCACAATCCCATTTTTTTACATCTATCCGATCATGCACCACATATTGCGCCGCATCAACAACGGTTATAACATTTGGATTTTTTCTACGTGCCGCCACAATGATATTTTGCACATCTTGACCACAACCCAATACATTTGACATAGCCGTAATAACCAAAACATCCGCGACAGGCATATTATCCACATCAAAGTTATATTCTGCATCCAATGGGCATACCAATACACGCGCCCCAATATTTTCAAACGGCAAACGCGCGCTGTGATGGTCTAAATCCGACACTGCCACAGTTTGTGGATTTTTTTGTTTAATCAGATTTGCAATTAAATTCATCGCATCTGTTGTACCGGCCGTCCAAACAATTTGATTTTCATCTGCACCAATGAAATTCGCCACATATTTTCGCGCATTTTGCACCATTGCATCAACATTTGCGGCACGCGCACATACCCCCCGCCCTGCATTTGCATAATCGTGACGCAAAAAATCCGCCATTTTTGCAATAACGGCCTCAGATTTTTGATACGTCGCAGCGGCGTCTAAGTATATGATTTTATTCACTTGTGTTTTCTCTTGCATTTTGGCGTGATTATAATACAATTCCGCCAAATATCAATAACAGAAAAGGAGAAAAAAAATGGCTATACAACACGCGAACGACGCGACTATTTCCGATATGATTGCGAACGGGATTACATTGGTTGACTTTTGGGCATCTTGGTGTGGTCCATGCCGTATGTTTGGTCCAATTTTCGAATCGACATCGGACAAAACGACGGATGCAAAATTTGTAAAATTTGAAATTGACGAAACGAATCGTCGCACCCCTGCGAAATACGGCATCCGCAGCATCCCAAGCATTTTGGCATTCCGCGATGGCGAATTGGTCGAAGCACGCACCGGCGTCATGGACGAAGAAACATTATTGGCATGGATACAAGAATTAAAGGGTTAAAAAATGTCCAACACAGATTACAAAACAATAGAATTACCTGAAAAATACACACCAAAGAAGTCCGAACCATACATGTGCCCCATGCACTTGGCGTACTTTTATCGCATATTAAACACCCAACGCGAAGAATTGTTAAGCGAACGCGACGAAGTGTTAAGTGCCGTACGTCTGGCGGACAAAACCGAAGCCGCAGGTTCCGGCGACGAATCGGACAACGCAACATATAACCAAGACATCACTATGGATTTACGCATGTCCGAACGTAACAATAAATTATTGCAAAAAATTAACGCGGCATTGGACCGCATTGCAAACGGCACATTCGGATTCAGTGTTGTTTCCGGCGACGAAATTGGTTTACAACGTATGATTGCACGTCCTTTGGCAACCATGACCACCGAAGAACAAGAAGAATACGAACAACGCCGATAATTGTTTTGTATTATTTGTTTCCAAAAATAAAAATCCCACTATTGGGGTTTTTATTTTACCTGACATCTTAATAACTGATTATTTGCATTCTGCGATTAATTGTTCAATTTGTGCCGCCAATACCAAATCCGCAGATTTTTGTTTTTCGATTTGTTTGATTGCATACAATACTGTTGCATGATCACGACCGCCAACAAAGTTACCAATTTCCGACAAAGACAAAGATGTCGCACCTTTCAAAACAACCATCATAATTTGACGTGCCAAAACCAAGTTACGGCTGCGGCCCGAACCACAAACGGCATCATATGATACGCCCAATTTTTCACACATATCACGTACCATTGCCATTGGTGTTTTTGCACTTTGCAAAGTATCCGCCAACAAACGTTGTGCAATTTCCATATTAACGTCTGTTCCCATCAAATCTGCATATGCTTTGATTTTTGTTGCGACACCTGCGATTAAGTGACCATCATTTTCAATCGATTTTGCAATTGCATTTGCAACATCTGATTTAACACCCGCACGTGTTAACATAACTGTTTTAACATGTGTGTTTGGCGCACGAACATCTGCAACCAAACCGGACGCCAACAACGATTGTGCACGTCTGTCAAAACCCGTCAAAGCACTTGGGGCAACATCGGATGTCAACAAAACATTTTTACCCGCACTGCGCAAATCAACAACCAATTGCAACAATTCTTCTGTTGATGCTTTTTTGCCAGCCAAATTCTGTACATCATCCAAGATAAATGTATCACAGTTACGGCAGAAATCTTTGAACGCAAAAACATTGTGTTCTTTCAAAGAACGTGTGAATTCGGAAACGAATTGTGTACCCGACATTTTAACAACGCGACCTGCGGTGGCACCTGCAACACATTCTGCCAACAATGTCTTGCCACAGCCCGACACGCCATAAATAAACAGCGGGGAGAAAGGAACCAACCCCGCAGCCAATTTTTTGCATGCCGACACTACGAACAAGTTATCATCTGTTGCAACAAATGTATCAAATGCAACCGCAGACGATACAGCAACCGCAGATGCAGCCACAGGTGCATAAACCTGTTCTTTGTTATCATTTGCGATTGGTGCAGCGACTGTTTTTGTCGCGTTGCGTACAACAATATTCAATTCCAAACCAAATTCTGCCGCCACGGATGCCAAAGTGTTACGATAAACACTGTTAATAAAATCCGCCGAAAACTGATTTTGCGCACCCAAAACCAAAACGTTGTTAACAACATCAAAGTTCAAAGGCGCAATCCAAGAAGTAAAAGCAGCAGCATCGATTTTCGCGGCAATGGCCCCCTTGATATTTTCCAAGTTTGTCATTTGTGTTTTAACCGCTGTCTGCATACTTTTTCTCCTTTCCTTCCCTGTTTTTTTGGCACCCATAAAAAGTACAAAAAACCACCCCACGCAATCATCACAATTCAATTTTTTTATTTGAATTATGATTCTTTAATCGTTTTTAAATTCTTTTCTGTGCAACGGTTTTTCTTATATTCCCATCACACATTTAAGTTTTTTTGGAACCCAACTTTTCGTTTGATTCCGGTTTTTTTGATTACCTTTTTCTCGTTTGGATACATCCAATAAGTTATAAGATAAAAATCGATTTACAAGTAAATCTTAACCAAAAAATGAACATTTATTTTTTGACAACGATTCGGATTTTTGGCGGTTTTCTGCACTTTGTATATACACTGTATATACACTGTATATACACGAATTAATTCATAATCTGACGTATCCACCGTCGGTTTTTTGCACCAATCCCTGCAATTCTAAAACAACCAAAGTACTTTTTATTTCCGAAATTGGTTTTTTGACAATTTCTGCCAATACAGATTCTGACACCGGAATTGTTCCAATCGCATCTAAAACATCAGAATCCGAATCGAATTTTTTTTGATTTTTTTCTGACAGCGATTTTTTTTCATTTGTTTTTACAAAATCCGACACCCCGACACACAACTGTGCCGCCCCCGACCGAATCAAAGAATTCGGCCCCATTGCGCGGGAATCCGCGGGATGCGACGGAATCGCCCAAATTTCACGACTAAAATCGATTGCGAATCGGGCGGTCGTCATAGAACCCGACTTTATATCCGCTTCGCCCAAGATTAATTTATCCCCCAATGCCGCAATCCATTTGTTACGCGGAACAAAAGCATTTGCATTTGGCACAAAACCAACGGGACGTTCACTGACAATTGCACCACGTTCAACAATTTCCCAATACAAAGATTCATTTTCGGTCGGCCAAACATAATCCGCCCCACCCGCCAAAACCGCAACCGTCACCAAATCCCCAGACGACCTTAACGCACCACGATGCGCCGCCGTATCTGTTCCAATCGCCATACCCGACACAACCACCATACCATTATCCGCCAATCCATGCGCAATATCGGCAATAAACCCCATACCATTTGCGGTCGCATGGCGCGTGCCAACAATCGACATCATTGGTCGCACCAAAGCATCAACATTACCACGCACGGTTATAACCGGCGGATGGTTTTTAAGATCACGCAGATTTTTTGGATACGTTGCATCCGAATCGGCCACATATTTTATACCCAACCGATGGGCCATATCCATTTCCCGCATAACCGCATCACGCAGTTCAACATCGGCACGCAAAGACGCCGCCGCTTCTGCAACCGAACCAAAGCGCACAACCAATTCATTGTATTTCACAATTCCAACCCGTGGCGCCCGCAACAACAATAATTTATTAAATAAATCTGACATAATATATATAATATGTATAAAGGCATATTAAATAAAGACAAATCGCATTAAAAAATCCCCATAACGGGGATTTTTGTTTATCATTACAATAACACTATTATGAGGCAGCTTTTTCTCCAAAGACACCATTCTTACACTCATATGTTTTTGCCCCTTCGTCACCAATGTTCCACTCATTGCCTGTTCCACCACTCGTATCAATACCACACCCACCATTATCTTCTATCGCTTTTTTCAACAGACAAACGCCATTCTCCGTAACTAAGTGCTTCAAACGCTTCGTCGCGTCATTACCCGAACTCCCATTACAAATTCCTGCCCCCTCAGCGTCAGTAAGCCCCGGTTTCGCACACTTAATCGCCATATAAACTACATCATTAAACAAACTCTGTCTGGATTCTTTAATCCCACCCGCTTTCTTCTTTTGCATACCATCATCATCACACAACATGGTGGCAAATAATTTAACATACTCACCCTGATTCTCCAATACTTTCTTCGACTGCTGCCCTTCTACTTTACCACCAATCAATTTATTACCAAACAATTCCATCGCACCAACACCGACACCAGCACTGGCCACCGCGACACCAACCGTCGTCAAAACACGACCGGACTTTTTCGCATCCAAAATCGCTTTTTCCATTTTGCCTTCATCAATCCAACCACCGCATGTAATATCGTTATTCCATTCGTAATAACGATTCGCAACCGCATCATCTATTTGAATTTTATCATCGTTCGATTTTAACGTCACTTTTACAAAGCACGTGTTATTTTCCGGTGTATTCAAATCTTCTATCATTGTGGCATAGTTGGTTGTATCACCAAAACGTGACGCCCAAACAAAAGTATTACCAATACCAATATTATTATTCAAACACGCGGCTTTTCTTGCCTTATATTCCGGTGTATCAATCATATTAACCGGTGCTGCAACCGCCGATTCGACATTAATCGCCACAGAACCTGTTTCATTTACCGCACCACCGGCGCCGCCACCAACGACAACTTTTGGTCCCGTCGAACGTGGGGCCGAACGCATTTGCGCACTTTGTGTACTACGGCCACGATTTTGTGCCGGTGTCATATCCGCCGCCATTGCAGACGTCGCAACAAAAGATAAAGCGATAAAAGAAATGATTTTTTTCATAATATGTCCCTTCCTTATTACACGTATTATACCACAAAAACATAAAAAAATAAAGATAAAAAACGGGGCAATTGCCCCGCCGTTCTATTTTTTCCATTTCCATTCAATTGCTGATTCTGAACCACCGATTAATCGTTTGATATTTTCACGATGACGCCACATGCACAACAATCCAATTCCCAAAAACGGCCAACCAACACCACCACCAATCGCAAAGCCCAAAACCGGTATCAAACAAAACACAACCATCGCACCGGCCGAAGAAATCCCCGTCCCCAACGCAACCAACAACCATTCAATACCACATACCACAAATGACAGTGGACTGATTGCCAACAAAACACCAAACAAAGACGAAATACCTTTGCCACCACGAAAACGCAACCACACCGGATAACAATGCCCAACAATCGCAACCAAACCACACCATGCGGCAAAGGCACCCCCCGCAATATATCCACCAATAATCACGGCCACGATGGCTTTGGCCATATCCAACAACCAAACCAACCCCGCCATACGCAATCCACCGACACGCATAACATTTGTTGCGCCGATATTACCACTGCCCACTTTACGTAAATCCCCCTTACCCGCGGCACGTGTTAACAACAACCCCATTGGGATTGACCCCAATAAATAAGCAATAAAAATTCCAATTATAATGTTCATGTTATTTTTCCTTGATTTTCTGTTTGTTTTTTATAAAATATCAAAATCAAAACAAAAATAAAAGGAAAATAACGTGGCGAATCATAAGTCATCTGAAAAAAGAATTTTGGTCTCGGCCAAGAAAAACGCAATCAACACTGCCCGTCGCAGCGCGGTTAAAACCGCAACTAAAAAGGCATTGGTTGCTATTGAATCTGGCGATAAAGCGGCTGCTACAACCGCATTGCGCAATGCAGAAAGCAAAATCATGAAATCTGCTGGCAAAGTTATGCCAAAAAAACGCGCAGCACGCAAGATTTCCCGCTTGGCAAAGAAAGCAGCCAAAATGGCATAATGCCGTTTCAGGAAATTAAAAAATTCCCCAATTGGGGAATTTTTATTACCACAAAAAACAATCTATAAAAAAAAATCCCCAAACGGGGATTTTTATTTCTTTTTTGCAACCGGTTTTTTCGCGACCTTTTTACCGACCACAGATTTTTTTGCAACCTGTTTTTCATTTGCCTTTGGCGAATTCTTTAATTCCTTTTTAAAGATTTTCAGACCCTCGGCCAAATTTTTCATCATGTTGGGAATTTTGTTATGACCAAACAAAATCACAACCAACAAAACAATTATCGCGATTTCCCATACACCAAATCTCATGATTTTACCTCTTGATATTATTTTGCAACATAGCAATCCAATCCATCGGATTTTGCATTACGACAGAATCCATTTGCATCGGCCGCCGTTTTGAACGCAACACGCAATCTGTATGTTGTTTTACCATCCTTTAACTGCGCCGCCAAAATCAAGAATTGTTTATCCATGAATAAACTTTTATGTGCATTTGCAATTTGACGTTGCGCACTTTCCGCCGCGGCACGACTGCTGTATGATCCGAATTGAACATACCACGCCCCCGCCACAGGTTTATCAACAGATTTTGTCTCTGTCTTTTTCGCTGTTGTGGTCTTCTTGGCCACCGGCTTTTGCGTTGCAGTTGTTGTTTTTGGTTTTGCCGCCGGCTTTGTTGTTACTGTTTTAACCGGTTGCTCTGTCTTGATCGTTTCCGCCGGTTTAAATACAACTTCTTTTCTTTCTTCTACAACACGAACCGGCACACCCGCCGTTGGCTGGGCTGCCACAGGCGCAGGTTGTGGTGCAACGGTCACTTTTTCCGGCGCAACTTGTGCGGGCGCCGCCGGCATAACATTCATTTCCACCGGCGCCGGTGTATCAACGACCGCCACAGGCGCATCTAAATCAACCTCTATCGCCGACGAAGGTTCTTCACCAATCACACGAATAATGATATAACTGGACAACACAACGGCCAAAACGCCAACCCCCAACAACAACCAAGGTTTCTTTGGGCGCGGTGCAGCAAATGGCGTTGCATCCGGCAAAGAATCCATAGAATCACTGTCGTCTAAATCTAATAAATCTAAGTTGTTATCATCATTCATGATACATTCTCCCATATTTCGTTTAGCATATTATATCATAAAAAATACCGATAACAAAACGTTATCGGCAAAAAATTATTTGGGCATATTGCCAAAGTTTGGTGGCACAATTAACTTGTGATTTTCTTCTATGATTGGTTCCACTTCACACTTTTGGGCGCAACCCGACACAATCATCGGCACCACAACCAGCGCACACAACAATAAAACTTTTTTCATTTATTCCCCCATTTATATATGGGGTGGTCACCCACCCCATAACGATTACATTGGCATTTTGATTGCATCTTGCATCATTGCAACGAAATCAGATAACGACACAGAATCCTGCTTTTCTTCACCCAAACGGCGCAAAGTCACATTTTTCTCGGCCATTTCTTTTTCACCAACAACCGCAATAATCGGCGTTTTTGCCAAAGACAATTCACGGATTTTATAGTTCACTTTTTCATCACGCAAATCTGCACGCGCATTTACACCCGCCGCACGCAACGCCGACACAACTTCATTTGCATATTCTGCATGCTTTTGTGAAATTGGCGTTACGACAACCGGCTCTGGACTTAACCACAATGGCAAATTACCGCCCGTTGATTCCAACAAGATTCCCATAAATCTTTCAATCGACCCCAACATTGCACGATGCAACATAATTGGACGATGTTTTTCACCATCTTCACCGACATACGATAAATCGAATCGTTCTGGCAAATTCATATCCAATTGAACCGTACCACATTGCCAAACGCGGCCCATAGAATCTTTCAGATAATTATCAATCTTTGGACCATAGAACGCCGCATCACCTTCGGCAATTTCATATTCGATACCATTTGCATCCAACGCATGTTTTAATGCCCCTTCGGCTTTGTCCCAAATTTCATCTGAACCGATACGGAATTCAGATTCTTTACGCGTTGCCAATTTCATCGTAATTTTATCAAAGCCGAATTTGCCATAGATATCTTTAATAAATTTCAAGATTTTGACAACTTCTTCTTCTAACTGTTCTTCGGTACAGAAAATATGCGCATCATCTTGGGTAAATTCACGCACACGCATCAAGCCCGACAAACCACCGGCCGCTTCATAGCGATGAACTTTACCAAATTCCGCCATATACAATGGCAAATCTTTATACGAACGCAATCCGTGACCAAATACCAACATACCACCCGGACAAGACATAGGTTTAATACAGAACACTTTACCATCTTGGGTTTTACCGGAATAATTGTGTTCACCGTACTTTGCCCAATGTCCACTGCGTTCCCACAAACATCTGTCCATAACCGCCGGCGTAGAGATTTCTTGATAACCGGCCAATTCTTGACGATGACGAACATATTCGATTAAACGACGATAAACCTTAAATCCTTTATCGTGCCAGAACACAGCCCCCGGTGCATATTCTGGTTCAAAATGGAACAAATCCATTTCTTTACCCAACTTACGGTTATCACGTGCTGCGGCCTCTTCCTGCATTTTCAAGAATTCTTCCAAATCTTCTTTGGTCATAAATGCATCAACATAGATACGTTGTAACATTTTATTTTTCGAATCGCCTTTCCAATACGCACCTGCAACGCTACGTACTTTAAATGAATCACGTGGCAAATCTTTGGAACTTTCGACGTGTGGCCCACGGCACAAATCAACAAAATCACGGAAAGTATAGATAGATAACGCTTCACCCGCCGCATCATATTCATTCAACCATTCCATTTTATATGGCTGTTCTGCGAAAATTTCTTTTGCTTCATCTAAAGACACATTACGTTGTTCAAAGCGACCATTTGATTTAATCAAATCACGCATTTCTTTTTCAATTTTTTCAAAGTCACTTTCTGAAAAACGATATTCGGTATCAAAGTCATAATAAAAACCATTTTCAATTGCTGGTCCCCCTGCGAATTTAACATCTGGGTACAACTTTTTAACCGCCGCCGCCATAACGTGTGCCAACGAATGACGAATCGTTTCAATTGGATAAGACATATTTAATCCTTATATTTTATATACTTGTTATTTTTTAAGCTGATTTATTATAGAAATTTGTGCGGTCAACCGCAATACAGAAATTACACCCCCAACGGGGTTGTAGTAGTTGTTGTAAAGAAACATTTAAACAAATTCATAACACCTATCATAACCACATAACTACAAAAAATCAAGTTTTATAATTTTCTTTACCGCATTTTGCTGTGCTTGCACGTTTTGCGACAATATGCCAACGCCCTTTTATACCAATCATACACTTCATCCAAACACAAATTGGTATCACCACAAATCTGATAAACCGACAAATTACATCCGCGGGGATAATATACATTCGGTCGGTTCACTGGGAATTCAAACAACTTCTTGTCCCCCGCATGCATTTCGGGCACAACCTTAAAAAACATACTTTTTATATCACCGACAAATCGTGTTTCACTTGGTACAGTCCGCAAATTTGCCAACAACGGGCATTTTTCCGCACACCCATCACAAACGTATGGAAAATCAAATTTAATTTCCCTAAACGGATTTTGTATAATATCTTTTTCATCCATATTGGCATTTTTCTGATATTCATACGGCACGATACACCCCTATAAATCCAAAATCGTTCCGAACAAAACGGCAAAGAAGAAGCAAACGCTGCCCCCGATTACGAATAAATGCCAAACGCCATGCGAAAACTTCATACGACGCCACAGGTAAAACAACACACCAATCGTGTACGCCAATCCACCCGCCAATATGAACCACAGACCACGTTCCGGAATACTGCGAATCATCGCCGGCAATATAAACAGCAACGTCCACCCCATTGCAACATATAACCCCACCATCCATTTCGGTTGTTGATGCGGATTACGAATTTTCATATACGAACCAAACAAAACAATTCCCCAAAGTATGGCAAACACAATCCACCCAATCAATCCACGTAAATTCACCAACAAAAATGGTGTATAGGTTCCCGCAATCAATGCATAAATTGCAACACTATCCCAAACTTCAAAAAAACACTCATGTTTTTTTCCAATTGTCGCATGACACATTGTTGAACCGAAATACAACGTTATCATCGTCACACCAAAGATTGCACACGACACAATCGCCCACGCATCGCCTTTGATACCCGCAAACACAACCAATAATGTTAATGCCGCAATCGCCAAACCGATACCAATACCATGGGTTAAAATATTCACAACCTCTTCTGCGTGTGTTGATGGTTTTTCCCAACGAAACAGCCCCGTTGCACGCAAAACTTTTAATAATTTTGACGCATGCTTGTCTTTCTTTACCGCACGCATACGTTCACGTTTTGTCTGTGTCATTTTATTGCCCCTTCGATTCGTTTTTTAACCCTATCGCCACCCATAACATTCATAATAGAATACAAATCCGGCGTATTTGTGCGTCCCGACAAAGCAACACGCAAATTCATTGCCACATCACCATTTTTGATACCGCACTTTTCGGCAACGGCAACAATTTTTGCCCACCAAGAATCTTTATCATCTGCCGCATCATATGTTTCTAAAAATGCACGCAACGCGTCCCTATTAAATTCATATTCGGAATTTGGCACAAACAATTCATCCCAGAAAAACGCAACATTTTCCAACGTCTGGGACCATGTAATAAAGTCCTTACGTACACGTTTTGGATTATCACGTTCAATACCCAGAACACCGGTTAAATACGATTCGTTTGCAACCTGCATTTTATTAATATCTGTACCATATTCATTTGCCCATTGGGTGACACGCGCAACCAATTCCGGCACAGGCAAAGAACCAATAAATTCTTTCGCCCACCATTCCAACTTTTTCATATCAAACAACGACCCAGATACCGGCATTTTCTTTGGACGCATTTCGTAATCCCAAAATGACCTAACCTGCCCCTTCATTTTGGCTTCTTCATATCCCGGCGCCAAAATATTTCCCAGATATGCAATCACAGATTCAACCGGCCAACGCGCTTCCAAGAAAAATGCAACATTTGCCTCGGGGTCTTTACGTTTTGACAATTTTCTTTGCTTGCCTGTTTCTTCATCAATCTTATCCAATGTCGCAAT
>JAZRJG010000042.1:0-8039 GCA_045645725.1 Candidatus Enterousia sp.
CCAACAACAAACACAGCCACAAACACCAACACAAATGGCCCCCCCGCGCCAAAGGCACGCTGGAAAAAATATTGCAATTGCAACCGCGGTCACTGCGGCGGCGGGCGCCACTGTGGCGGGGATAGACGCCAATATAAATAACAAAGCAGATAAACCCCAAAAAAACACACACCAAGCGGTCGCGCCACAAAATAACGTGCGCGCCATCGGGGCGAATTGCGCGGCGGATGATATGCCCGCAAATGCGGAACGTGGCGAATACGCGGCGGTAAATATAAAAAAATTGGACTGTAACGGTCAACAGTGTGCCTGTGTTGCAACAAAGTGCAAAAATGGATACAAATTAGTTTATAAACAAATCAATGGCAAATGGGAAAGTATGGGATACTGTATCAATCCAAAACCATGCACAACGGGCCAACACGATACAGACGTTATAGACGATGTGCATATCATCCGACAACACGGGGGTAATTTCTGTAAACGCACCAACGATACTTGACATAAACGCTTTATTGTACTATAATATTAATTAAGAAAAAGGAACAAAAAATGGCAAAAAATTCAAAACGCTTTTTGGCAAACATAAAAAATACTTCTGTTTTATTGGTGGCATTGATGATGATATCAGCGTGCTCGAACGAAACCGATGCAGCCCAACAAACAGACGGTCCAACACGTACACAAAACATCGTTAGCCAAAATGATTCTGCGAGAAATCGTCCCACATCACAGGGTGTGATATCTATTCGCCCCATGACCCCAGAAGAACAGGTTGAACATAAACGAACCGTCGACTCTTTGCGTCGCGAAGCATACGCCGAAGCGATGAAAACCCTGAAAGAACAAGGCGAACAGGCATTAAACAAACATCAAAAACAGATTATTCGTGAATTCCAAGCAGAACAGAACGAAAAATAAAAAAGTCCGGCACCGCCGGATTTTTTATGCCACCAATCACCCTGTAACGGATTATAAGTCAATTCTAAGATCGTCTTTGATATAATTGGAATATCTTGTATATTGAAACTTGTTATTCCGGCAGTGGTTATGATTTCCAAATTATAGTTATTCGTGCCTTAATCCTGTATCGCATCTTGAACGACAGCCAACAGGCGGACCATTGCGAGTGTGTCTTGGCCACAGTATTCATGCAGGTTCTGCATCATTTCTGTGGTTTGTGCCGGCGTCTGTTTGCCAACCATAAAGTCCATGAATTGATCACTGGCCTCGGTTCCGTTGTGGATTCCCAGATTATTATATGTCATTTCCGGTACGAATGCCGGCAGCGTCTGTTTAATTGATGCACTGCCATTCTGGCACGGACGATACAGGCCGCGTTCACGGAAAGGCATCAGCAAGTCCAACATACGCTCATTTATCGCCAGCAGTTGGTCTGCATATTCTGGAAAGTCACGTGCCATTTCGGTATTGCGACCTTGTTCAAATGGTTGATTATAGACAATTATGCTGCCGATATCGCCGATGGTTTCTATCAGTTTCTTTATCAAACCTGGTCTGGGGTCTGTGCCGGATTCATCGTGCAGGTATTCATAGTGCTCCAGTTCGCCCCCTGGGGTCCGCTGAACATGCAGTGAAAACTGGAAACAAATCTGCTGATACGGTTTTGAGTTATCAAACATCGGTACAGCCGGCATGATGGATTCATAGTCCAGGAAATACAGTGGCCACTGCAATTGATCCACGAATTCTTGCAAAACTGCTTTATTTACAATCTCATCCCCTGTCAAGTATGCCTCTATATCGCCTTTGTTCTTCTGCCTGCAGTGTTCTTCTGCTGGTACATTCTTTAGGTCGGCACCGTATGCAGCATACATTTCATCCGCCAGCGCACCACGGAATACATTAAATACTGAAAATGCCGGCACATCTTTCCAACAATGATGTTGGTATGGGCAATCATAGAATTTATTACATTTGCCTTTGGATATCGCAATCCCCAGTTCGGGTCCATCCAGCACCGCACGAATACGCGATACATTTGCGGCAACCTGTTCCGTTGGTTGCAGTTCCGTGTTCACGTTATGCAGCATAAACAGTTCTTGGATATCCAGCGCACCGTGTCTGACGTATTCTGGATTCAGGGTCATGATATAGCAATCACGGATTTTAACCCCACATTGTGTGAATACGTATTTCTGAAACGATGCGTCAAGATAGTGGTATTCGTGTGGTCTTGTCGTTGATTTGACCTCTATGATATCCCAAGTTCCGTCATTGTTATTACGAAGAATGTCCACCGCACAGTATTCGCCCGTCTTGGTGGACAATGTTGCTTCATAGATATATGGGGCGCCCGCCCTGATGGCGTCTTGGGTACGCCATGCTGCCGCATATTCCCATGGCTTGGCCGTTATAATCGTGCCACCCGGAAATTTATTCTGTGCCAATTCTCCAATTGCAGTTCCACGTTCCAGAATTGCCATATTCATTTCTGTTTGAATATCTTTGCGCAATTTCTTGAACCATATTGCGTTTGGACATTTTACCCCAAGCACGTAATCTGATTTTGATATTTTGAACATATTCTCTTTCCTTTTTTAGGAATGTTAGCACTATATTTTCGGTTCGCAATCCTATTGTTTGTTTTTATCGTAGCAATAATTATCTGGGTTTCCAGTCCGCACATTTATCTATGTCCAAATTTGTCGCATATGATTATTTTTAATTGCTATTTGCATCGCTTTTTTTATGATTATATCAAAAAAGGGGAATAGCATGCGCAAAACCTTAAATTTTGATGAGTCAAAAAATACCTATGTGTCTAAACTTGAAAAAATTTATGCAATAAGCCCTGTCGCTTTCTACGACATAATAAATACACTTATTGGTTCTGAGTGCTATGTTGGCGGTTTGAAATTTTCTGCTGTTACAGAATGCGTTAAATTGCCAGAAAGAGATAAGATATACCCTGCAACTATCTTTCACCCTTATTATGAGGTCTTTATACTGAGTGAACAGAATATATTGTTGGATCAAGAAAACTTAAAAAAGCACATTGAATTGATTGTCGGCGAAAAACATTTCCCACAAATTATACTTATTGCATCAAATAAATCTAATAAAGCCAAGGTGTTATCTTTTTTGGATAGAATAATACTATCAGAATCAGACGATATAAACTATAACTTGGTTGTTGTTACCGATGCCGAATTCAACCGGACATTCGCTTTTCAAAAAGATATCGCCATTAAGGACACATTGAGAAGAATAAACATCCTAGCAAAATAAGTTCAGTTTTCAGTTTTTGGTGGGATTTCAACATAAAGGTATTTAAATTCGCCACCTTTTGATTCAGAAACTTTTCTAAAATCTTGCCATCTAAAGGTATAGTCATTTTTTATGGGAATAACAGGAAGCGTCCTTTCCAGTTTTGTTATATATCCATCTTTGCAACGTTTTGATTCTTTCCAAACCTTATCTTCATTTATATAAGTACCATCAGCAATTGAAAAGCCTTCAAATGTTGTATTTTCATGTGTCTTGCAATAACTCAAGTCATTTGTGAGAAAAATACATACGCCACCACCAAATTGCTCTTTATCTACCAATTTTTCGGTTCTGCTGATATCCGCCCAGAATGCATACATTCCATAATCTTGAGCACTTTGATCTTTAAGCAATTCACATGCTAGTTTAGTATCCTCATCCGTTTCTGGCACGTCTTTTATGGATCTTGTTTTGTATTTCAATTCAATAATATAATTTTTTTCTTTATCTTTGATTAAAATATCTGCATAAATATAATCGCCTTTGGTTGTCATGATATATTTTGGCTTTTTAATCGGATATTCCAATCGTACTTTGCCAGGGAATTGTTTTTCCAATTTCATAGCAAAAGCATGCTGAAAATCCGCCTCGGATACGAAAACTCTTTTTTCCAATTTATTAAAAGCTTTCTGGATTTTTTTTAATACATTACACATGTCCACCTCGCACCTCTAAATCGTACAAATAAATCTAATTCTTTGCAAGCAAGTTCACGATACTGGCCATTACATTTTCTGCTATATAAGAAGTATGTATACGCTCTGGCTGTTGCGATCTTATGCTATATACTGCATCGCCATATGATAACAATGTCAAGGCATTGGCATCTGCACCAAGAATTTGTTCCAATTCAGATTCCGGCAGATTAAATACAAACCTGGTGTCAAACCATGCCTGCAAGTTTTCTTGTAATTCAACCGTTTTGTTTCCAGTTGCGATACAGTAAATACCGACAGATTGTCCTTGTTGCAATATGCGGAGCACCACTTGCTGTGATTCTGGAGTTAGATCTGTAATCTTATCTATAACAAGTATTATTGGGGTGTTTAGTGTATCGTTATTCTTGGTTCTGGTGTTCGCTACATCTAAGATTTTCTGTAATTCTTCCACATGATTATCATCAGTTATGCGTTTTGATAAATGCGGCAATCCATCTATTACACCATATTCATTCATCGTATCAACAACAACAAAAGTGACTTCTGTTGAATCTTTACAGGTTGCTAAAGACAGCATCATGGAAATGATCAAGTTTGTTTTACCTGTTCCCAATCTGCCATCTATCAAGATATTTCGAGTTTCTGATAAATCCAACACACAAGGTTTACCCAAAACATCCACCCCTACAGCTACTGGTAGCAATGCACGACATTTCTTAAAAATACTGGATTTTAACAAATCTTCAAGCAGGAGCGTTTTGCGTTCTTGTTTAGGTAAATATATTTGCACAACACCTGTCTGTGGCAAAATCTTTGCACTGCCATCGTTCGCAATGACAATATCAAAAATCTTTTTTGGGGTTCCTCCTGCATCGGGAACAAAATTGAACAAATCAAGCAAGGGACCTGATTCTACATTCGTGATGCGCCCAGGAACCTTTTGGTCACGAAGCACATAATCTAGCAAATCTGCTCTGTCTTTTAATCTTGCCTGATCACTTTTTACCTTTTTGCTGAAAAATCTTAAGATCTCTGGTTTCATCATACTTGCCTCCTGGATTACATTTATCTTATTACTTCTATGACAAAGTTCAATTCGACAACTAGATTACACGACCAAATTTGTCGTAGTTGGGTTGTTTTGTATTGTTTTTTCTGATACAATTATTCTTAACAAAGGGGATAAATATGGCCGTACGTGATGACTATCGTAAGTTTAATGAGTTGCTGGATTTGATTCAGCAGTTGTGCAAGCCCATGGCTGGTATGACCTATGATGAAGTTATGGATTTTATGGGGTGCAGTCGCAAGACCGCAGAACGCACAATCAAGTTCTTGGCCGAACGTTTTGGCGATGCATTGGTGGTCAGTCCCGATGTCGCCAACCCTAAACAGCATCGGTTCCGTCTGGACATGCCGGACGACCTGCCGCCGGAATATATATCTTCGGGCGATATGGTTGCGTTGAATGCCGCGGTCAATCGTATAAAGAATGAAGAAATCCACCGCCATCTTGAATCACTGGAATACAAATTGAACCGTATGCTGCAGATGAAGAAGTCCATTCGTGAACTAAATGATCTGGAGGGTATGATTTTATCTCGCACCAATACGGCTGCACCTTATCCACACATCAAAACTGATGATAAGGTTGTCGGTATGCTGCAATATGCGATTATGTCATGCACCAAGGTAAATGCGACCTATAACTATCGTGATGGCCGCAGTGAACAGCACACCATTTGTCCGCTGGGTTTCTTGTATGGCCACAGCAATAATTACCTGGTCGCGTATAAAAACAGCGAGAAAAATAATATTCGCACCTATATTATCAGCCAGTTGTCAGATATTGAAAATACTGATAAACGCTTTAACCCCGGCAAATTTGATATCAAAAAGTATGCCATGGAATCATTTGGCATGTATCATTCTGAAAACGGCCCATATGATGTTGAGTGGTTGGCGGATGCCGATGTGGCAGATGCAGTTTTGCGCTATACTTTCCACCCAACCCAACAATTTATCAAGAATTCTGATGGCACAGTCACAATCAAAATGCGTGCAGATGGGTTTAAGGAAATGTCTTGGTATCTGTTCCAATGGAGTGGTAAAATCAAGCCCATCGCCCCGGCTGAATTGGTTTCCACCTATAACGGTATCTTGAAAGACATTATTCTGAACAGTCAATCCGGCAAATAAGTCATTTTTGGTCCGTATCTATTTCTGGGATTTGACCGGTAGTGATTTTAAGTTATAATTAGTCATAAGCAAAGCTCCCAATTCGGAACGACAAAACGTAGGTCTGAATTGCATAGCAGCAGGGGCTGAATAAAACTCCCTTTCTGCATCTTTGCTTATATACCTGTAATAGGTAGGCATTATGTCCAGCCAGCAGGTATCATTTCATTTGACAATGGTAAAATTCAGCGTTGCGCATATGAAGAAACTGAAAGCTATCTTATTACCAAGGCCTTTGTGAACAACCGTGAAAGAATACTGGAAAATTTGCTGGCGAATTCAGATAGTTAGATATCAAAACATTTATTTAAGCCCCGACAGATATTGTCGGGGCGTTCTTTATTTCTGGCGGTGTATGAACATAGTATGATTTGTCACATACTAATTCCGACTTTTACAGGGAATTTACAGGGATTTTTTATTTTGTATGTGCGGTTCTGCAAATCTGCGCATTGCATCATACGCCAAACCAAGCCCCACACTGGCCATTTTGTTTGCTGATGACAATTCTGCATTTGGGAAATATGACTGCATAACACGACTGACATATGGAATTTCGGTCGAACCACCCGTTAAAATGACTAATTCTATATCTGTGTTTTTTATACCTGCCTGGGCAATGCACTCTTGAACAGATTTTTCAATTTTGGCCATATCGGACTTGATAGAATCCTCAAAAACGGAACGATTAGTTTTGACCAATGGAGCATCTGCTAAAAAGTATAAAACTATTTCATAGTCCTGCTGTGAAGACAGTGCCATTTTAGCATTTTCAACATAATCTAAGTTTTTATGCCCCAGACGATTTTCTATTATTTCATATAGCCGTTTTGTTTTTTCTGGTTCCAACCCCCAAACAGTATAACCGCGAACCATATTCAGTGTTTTATAATTATAAACTTCGTTCACAGACGACCATGTAGAAAGACTGATATACGGTGATAATGGTATTTTTATATTCTTGTCGCCCGAACGATATTCTGTTCCCAAACCAAATTGTGGCATAAATGCTTTTAATGATAAATTCTTGTCAAAGTCATTACCGCCAATACGCACACCCGTATTCGCCAAAACATCATCACTTCTGTCCAGTTTTAATTTGCGGGTTGGCGATAATCTGATAACAGTAAAATCAGATGTTCCACCACCAATATCAGCAACAAAAGCAAGCTTTTCTGATGTTAAATTCTGCTCGTGGGCAAAGGCCGCAGCAATAGGTTCATACTGAAATGCGACATGTTTAAAACCGGCTGCAAGTGCGATTTTTTCCAATTCCGCCTGGGCTTGGGCATCACCAGCAGGATCGTTATCACGAAAATGTACTGGTCGCCCCATAACAACATGTTCTATTGGACAACCTGCTACCATATCCATCTTTAATTTTAAGTGTCTTATAAAATATTCAACAATCGTTTCAAAGTCTGTCATTTTACCGTTTATAACAGTTCCCCCACGCATTATTTGTGTTCCCAGCAAGCGTTTCATACTGCGCATAAATCGTCCTGCGCCGTCGCCATTTGTGTACTGATTCTGGGCATCACGACCATAATATATATCGCCAGATTTATCAGAAAAAAACATTGCTGTTGGGATTGTGTCTTTGCCATATTCTATTTCAACCATACGTGGCACACCACCATCAGAAATTGCTACAGCAGAATTAGTCGTGCCAAAATCAATTCCAGCAACAAAATGTGTGATAGACATACTAAAATCCTTTGGGAAAACAGTGTGTTATTCTAAATAACTTTCTCTAAAAAGCAAGACGAAAATCAAACGCCCACAACGGGGCGTTTTATTTTTGTGGCGGAGATGAAGGGATTGTCTGATTCCCATTTGCGCCACGTTGGC
>JAZRJG010000043.1:0-7785 GCA_045645725.1 Candidatus Enterousia sp.
TGTAATAAATTAAAGATAATGATCTCGATGTGGACAGTGGCGTCCCCGTAGTGTACATGACGATACATGACCCCCCCCCTTGCAGTGGGAATAAATTAAAGATAATGGTATAGATGCGAATAAACCCGTTTGCGTAGTGTACATGACGCTACATGAGCCCCCACCCCTTGCAGTGTAATAAATTAAAGATAATGGTATAGATGTGGACAGTGCCGTCCCCGTAGTGTACAGAAGTTACATGAGGGGACGGCACCGTTCACAGATATGCCATTAGATTTAATTTATATCTTTATTCGTGGCGATCTGGATACATCCCATTAATCAAATTCTGACGCACCACGTGGTGTTTTACCTTTTGAGTACTGGTCAAAGGCAAATCTTCGGTTGTCATGGCAAAGTGTGTTACCCACTTATAACTGGCAACCTTTTTATTGGCGTTGGCAATTTCTGCACCCAACTGTTCGATTGTCATACCATCTTCAACACTGAATACACCATATGTAACCGTTTTATCTTTGACCCTGTGTTCGAATACTGCAACGTTCTTAACACCTGGGATTGTGATAAACATACCTTCTAATTCATCTGGGTAAACATTTTTACCACTGTCCAAAACGATAACCTGCTTCTTGCGGCCGGCAAAGTGCAATTCGCCATTTTTATCCATGGAAACCATATCGCCGGTATTAAAGAACCCACGTTCATCAAAGATTTCTTTATTGGCTTCTTCGTTATTCAGATATCCACCAAAGACCTGATGACCACGCAACCACAGAACACCAACACCATCTTCGTTTTTATCACGAATTTCACATTCGTTATTCAATGTTGGTCCACCAAATGCAAATGGCAAACGTTTCTTTGTTGGCTTTGAAATACAGATTGGCCCAACTGTTTCGGTCAAACCGTAACCTTGGATAAATGTCAAACCCAAACGTTCATAAAATGTTTCAACCTCTGGTTTGGTTGCCGCACCACCCGCAATTAACAAGCGCGCACGTCCACCAAATACATCCAAGATTGGTTTTTGCACTTTACGAACCAAAGCACCCAACCCAATTTTCTGTAAAGTTTTACCATATTTTAAAACAAACGATACCAACCACCATTTTTTCTGGGCTTTTACGTTATCAATAATTTTATTACGGAATACTTCCCACAAACGTGGAACGGCCGGAATAACTTGGGGACGGAATTTTTTAAAGTCCGCCATAATTTCTTTTGGATTAATGCTGGGTTGCAATAATACACCCGCACCAAAGTGCAATGTAGCCAAAATTTCAACCGCAAAACCAAACACGTGATACATTGGCAAGAAGCCATACAAAATATCCGCCGGTCTAATCCATTCGGCCATCGATTCCAAAGAATTTGTACATTCAACAATATTAAAGTGTGTCAAAGGCACAACTTTTGGGATACCCGTTGACCCCGATGTAAATGACATTGTTGCGATATCCAATGACTCAACCGCCGCCGGTTTCAAATCCGGATTAACTTTACCGTCTTTCTTGGTAATATCATAAAATTCAAATTTATCTGTTTTGTATACGAATGCTTTTTCCGCACAGACCAATTTGCATTCTGTGATTTGTGCCATATTATCATATTCGAATGGTGTCAGGTTTGTATCCAACAACAACACAGTACCCCCCAAATACCAAATCGCGAACAGTGATATTGGGAATTCCGGAATATTGTGCGACAAAATACCAACCACATCACCCTTTTTTACACCTGCTTTATCCAAAGATGCCGCACGTGCTTTTACCAAATCTATAAAATCTTTGTATTTAACGCCTTCACGCACCAGATACAAATTATCCGGATATGTTTGCGCTGTACGTTCCAGTAACTGATACATATTCATAGTTTCAATTTCCTTGTTGTTTTTATATTGGACACCCGATATTATACAAATGAATTAAAGGAAATCAATTATGAAAATACTAACATTAAATATCAACTCTATCCGTGCACACATTGAAAGTTTCATAGATATATTAAAAAGCGGCGAATACGACACAATTATGGTCCAAGAATTAAAAGTCGAAACCTCCAACTTTCCATACATGGTATTTGACGAATTCGGATATAACATCAAAGTTTTTGGCCAAAAATCATGGAATGGTGTTGCCGTATTTTCGAAATTTTCCATCGAAGATGTAACGACCGGTATGCCAAACTATGCCGACCCAAATGCACGTTTTATCGAATGTGTTATTGATGGGCGTGTACGGCTGATTAACACGTATATGCCAAATGGCGACACGGTCGATTCTCCAAAATTTCCATATAAATTGGAATGGATGCGCGCATTTACAGATTACATCTCGCAATATCTGGACAGTCCCGAACCCGTAATCATTGGTGGCGACTTTAACGTTGCAATCGAAGACCGCGACATATGGAAACCCAAAAACTATGAAGGCATTGCAATTTCTGCACCGGCTGCACGCGCAATAATGAACCAATGGCTGGACGCGGGATGGATGGACGCATGGCGCACCCTGCACCCCAACGAAATAGATTACACATGGTACGGATATCGTGGCCGCGACACAGTTGGCAACAAACAAGGTCTGCGTTTAGATTACTTTCTGTGCAATCGGACGGCGGCAAAAATGGTTAAAAATTGTGAAATAGATATTGAACCACGCCTGCACACAAAACCAACCGACCATTGTGGATTAATGTTGGAAATAAAATAACCCCACACAGAAAATAATAATGGTATACCCGTTTGCGTAGCATACATATGCTACATGAGCAGCCCCCACCCCTTGCAGTGGGATAAAAATTAAAGATAATGGTATAGATGCGAATAAACCCGTTTGCGTAGTGTACATGACGCTACATGAGCAAACGGGTTTATTTGCAGATACGCCATTAGATTTAATCTTTGACGCGGGCTAAATCGTCATAAACCTTATATTTCTGATCGCCTGTCTCGCGATACTCGTACGATGCACCACCTGCGGAATAAATATTGAACAAATCGACAACTTTGTCGTGTGCGGCACGCATCATTTGGGCGGTCGTTTCGGCATCGTACTCTATGATACGGGCATCATTATTTTTTAATTGTAAAAAGCGCATAACCGGTGTCTGCGATGCACGTGTTGTCGGTACTGCAAAGCCACCGGTCTTTAACATTAATGCTTCTAATGGCAACTGGGGCATATTGCCTTCTGTTAATTGCTTTTTGTTTGGGGCCGCCCCGGTTTTTATATCCAAAACCCCACCATCCCAAACACGGTCGGCACGTGCCCGTACAGTACGCCCCCCTATTTTAATATGCCCCGAAATTTCCGCCCACGCATTTGGACACGCCGCCAATTCTAACGCAACAACAGGCGCAATTTCACAAAATCTTTTATGCCAAAAATGATACAGAACACTATCACGCCCCAATATTTCCAACGCACGCACATCCATTTGTTGAACCAATGCTTCTGGTCGCAAATCGTGCGCATGTTCAACAACATCATGCACCAAATTCCCAAATGCACGCGCATCCGGCAAAGCCCAATAATCATCCAACACACGCAAACGCAAAATATGCCGCACATAAAACGCATATGGATTATGAATCAACATTTCCAATTCGGTAACATAAACATCGCTCCAATCTGCGGGTGGCGTTGGCGCAGAATAATCCAACGGCACATACGGCACATCATCTTGACGCGCAACGGCATCCAAAATTTGTGTTGCATCATCTGTATTTATATTCGCATGACGCACAACAACACGGGAAATAAATCTGGACTCGGCCGTCTGAACACCACCCGAAACTTTTGAACGCAACCAATAAACACACGGTGCGCACGACAAATTCATAAAATCCAACGCCTGTAAAGAAACCTTTCTGTCCGACGAAGGCAATCCAATTTTTTCCGCCATTGCGCGCGGCAACCACGCATTTTCATAACCTGTGGCCGGAAACATACCTTCGTTCAAACCGGTTAAAATAACAACATCTGCGGTCTGCATACGCGATTCAATTGTTCCCAACACAACCACATCCACATCATCTTTCATTGGCGCACGAATTGACACACCCGCAAACGCATCCGCCAACAATGCACGCGCATCTGAAACCTGTAAAGTCAACCCTGCAACCCGAACCGCATCGGACATTTCCTTTACCGCAACCCACAGCGCCGTATTTTGTTCGTCTTCTGGCACAAATTGCGGCATAAATTCACCAATATATTTATCCACCATATTGGCCAAGGTATTAAACAAATCACACCCCGATTCCACATACAATCTGTCAAACGCACCAGAATCTGATTCAATCCAAGAATCCAATAAATTTAATATCGCACGCCCTGCCCGTGTTTTTGTTCCATCCACCCCACCCGAAAAATCCGCATCAATTCCCTGGGCATTAAATGCGGTTGCTATACGTTGATTTCCCGCCGCGTCTGGTGTTATAACCAACACAGATTTATTCTGTGCCACACTTTGTTTAACAATTTGGGCAACCGCGTTTGCTTCAACTGCTTCACGTGGGCATTCAACCAAATGACAATGCGACATATCACCGACATCATACATTTTGGACGTATCATTTCCAAACGCCACGTTCATAAAATCAATGGCCCCAACACCAACATCAATCGGCAATACATCATCCGCCCCCAAACCCAAACGCTTTAAAAATTTATATTCAGAATTATATGGATTTGTATTTAATTCAAAATCTGCCACGTTCCCCGATATTTTTCCCGACAAAATAATTCGCCCATGTGGACAACGTGCAATTTCACACATTAAATCTGCGGTTGCAGGAACACTGGCGGTCGAAGCGCACACTACAACCAATTTATATTTATCCAACACACCTGTCCACGCACGAATATCGCGATTACGTGCCGCCACCGCCGTTATTCGGCCATTCGCATATTCGTCCATAAATCCCGACAGAATATTCAAAATACGTGCTTTGTTTTGGAAATGAGTTGCATATTTTTCATCCACCAATTCGGCCCAATCTATATCCGCCGGATTAATACCTTCGTTTTCTAAATAATCCTGCATACGCACCAAATCACGGGCAACCGGCAAAGCGGTCGTTAAATTACCCACAGACACATCTGCCGCCAACAATCGAGCCAAAACAACGACACGTTCTGTATTTGAAATAATATCGTCGGCAACAACATCGGGCAAATCTGCATCATCCACCCCTTCTCCCAACGCGACCAATCGCGGCAATATCGCCGCACCACCCATACGCCCTGCAATCATTTTTTCAACCGTACGCAGTGCACGACGACTGGGCAAAAAAATCAACATATCCGCAACATTAACACCACTGTCACACATTACATGCCACAGCGCATCCGCCATACGTGCCGGATTTGTTGCATAAAATATATTATTTAATCCCAAGTGTTTCCTTTATCCCATCCAATCCGGTTTTCTTTTCCGCAGACGTATATAACACATCTGGCACCATTGCGCCATGGTCTGTATGCTTTATTTCCAATTGTTTTTGTTCACGAACTTTTTTATCTTTTTTTGTATAAACAATTTGATATGGAATAGCATTTGCATCACAAAAATCCATTAAATCCAAATCAGAATCCCGCGCCCCAATACGCGAATCAATTAAAATAAACAAACGTTTTAATTGACGACGGTTTAACAAATATTCTTCCAAACGATTTAACCAACGCATTGCATCAACTTTGGACACACGCGCATAACCATACCCCGGCAAATCCACAATCATTACACGGTCATCCAAATTAAACAAATTCAAACTTTGTGTACGCCCCGGTGTATTGGAAGTACGCGCAATCGGCGCACCAACAACCGCATTTATCAAAGACGACTTTCCCACATTACTGCGCCCAATAAATGCGTATTCGGCAAAGTGCGTATTCGGCAAAGATTTTACTGTTTCAAAACTGCCCACAAATTTAATCATCATTGCCCCCTTTTTCCAACAACCGTTTATATGCCTCTTTTTTTGAAATACCGGCACGTGCGGCCAAATCTGCGGCTGCACTCTTCATAGACGTCGCCGCAATATCATTTACAATGCTTGAAATCTCGGCATCACTCATTTTATGTTCGGGCCGTGGCGCAACAACAATAACAATTTCCCCACGCGGTGGTGTAATATTTAACAATTCTGCCGGATACCCAATTATAGTTTCTTCATGAATTTTTGTAATTTCACGCACAATTGCAATCTTACGTTCCGGCATAACACGCGCCATTGATGCAATTGTATTCATAACGCGATTTGGACTTTCATAATAAATAATTGTATGTGGAATTTTATTATCATCACGCAATTTTTTTTCATCAAAGAACCCACAGAACGTAAACCGGTCGGTTGGAAATCCCGACAACACCAAAGCTGCAATGGCCGCCACCGCCCCCGGCACAACATAAACCGACACCCCTGCATCACGTGCGGCACGCACCAAACGAAACCCCGGGTCAGATACCGCCGGCATCCCCGCATCAGACACAACCGCAATCGTTATACCATTTTGTAATTTTTCAATTAAATCCGGCACAACATCACGTTCATTATGTTCATGACACGAAACGCGCTTTGTTTTAATATCAAAGTGCGCCGCCAATTTACCGAACACACGTGTATCTTCGGCCGCAATCAAATCCACATTTTGTAACACCTCTATCGCGCGTGGCGACATATCCGACAAATTTCCAATTGGCGTACCAACGACATAAAGACCCGTTTGCATTCTTAATCCTTTTATAGTAAAATGATACAAAATAAAATGTGATTTTCAATGTATATGAATAAAATTTTTAAATATTTATTATCTTTAACACTGTTGGCGGGCTGTTCCGGCACAGACAAAACACCATCTGTTGATTGGTTTGACGGATACGACACGGACTTAACCGGCACCCCACATACAATGCAGTACGGCCGCCCATCCGACGGATATGGCACACACGACACATCGGACGAAACACACAACATGTGTGTTATGTTGCCTTTGACGGGTCAACATGCGCCAATTGGTCAAACAATACGTCAATCTATTACGGCGGCGGTTTTGCAAAACGCGCCAAATAATTTATCGGTTAATTTCTATGACACCAACGAAAACATATCAGACACAATTACGACGGTATTAAACAGTGACCCCGATGTAATTGTTGGCCCACTGTTCGCAAATGACGCACGCGCATTGCGTTCGGCCAAACCCGAACACATACCTGTGTTATCATTTACATCTGACGCAACGGCGGTCGGCGACGGCGTTATAACAATGTCTTTAATGCCCACCAACGGCGTTGAAACAATCGTCCGCGAAATGCAGAACGACGGCGCAAACAAATTTATCATTTTGGCACCCGACAACGAATCCGGCCGTTTAATGGCGGGCACTGCAAAAAATGCGGCATCTATATATGATTTAGAATTAATGGGCATATTCTATTACACCCCACGCGACACGGACTCTATTAAAAACACCGCGTCTGCGGCATCTATGAACACGGCCCGCACTGCGGCGCACACGCGCGCACGCACAGTTTTATCGGACATATTAATTAACGAACGTTTAACGACATTGGAAAAATCCAAACTGAATATTCAATTGGAAAAACTGTCAAAATCGGAAACGGTTGGCAACATTCCATATAACGCCGTATTATTCTTGGGCGATGGCGACGACACAAAATCATTGGCATCATTTTTAAGATACTATGACGTTGCCGCACGTGACGCACGTTTTTACGGCACAACGATGTGGGACGGTTCGGACATTGCATCCGACT